>NZ_LDUR01000029.1:0-218341 GCF_001043705.1 Chromobacterium sp. LK11 | reverse complement strand
CAGCGTCTGCGGCGGATACTTGGCCTGGGCTTCCGCCAGGATCTGCTGGTAGCGGGCGTCGTCGGCCTGCTGGCGGCCCAGCTGGCCGATCAAGGTCTGGCGGCTGGCCTGCGCCAAAGCCGGATCGGCGGGGATGCGCCAGCCGGGCTGGCCGGCCAGCCGTTCGGCGTAGAACTGGGCCATCGCGCGCAGCAGCGCCGGGGAGAAGGCGCCGTCGTCGCGGGCCGCCAGCTGGGCGGCGAGGAAGGCCGGTTCGGCGCGCGCCGGCTGGTCCAGGGTCAGATAGGCTTTCAGCGCCTGATAGCCCTGTTCGGTGCGGGCCGGATCGGTGGCCAGCTCGGCGCTGGGGGTCTGGTTCAGCGCCTGCAATTGCCGCGCCCAGTGGCTGTGGGCCGGCGCAATCATCGCCTGGCCGATGGCGCGGGCGTAGTGCGGGCGCAGCCGTTCCAGCAAGGCGGCGTCGCGGTTCAGGCCGAAGCGGGCGGACCACGGCGCGCCGTGCCGCTGGCGGGCCTCCAGCTTCTCCAGCAGCCGTTGCAGCTGGAGCGCGCTGTTCAGGGTGGCGGTTTTAGGCTGGGCGTCGATGGCGGCCTGGGCCTCGGCGATCAGGCCGTGGTTCTGATAGGCGGACGCCAGCATGCCGGCCAGCCAGAACAGGCACAGCGCGCCGATGAGTCCGGCCAGCCGGCGTTGCCAGAGGCTGCTGCGGCGGCGCGGGGCGAAGGCGAAACCCTGGCTGACCGCGCCGCTCCACAGCCGGACGTCGGCCGGCCAGGTGGCCAGCGCCAGCGCGGTGAAGGCGGGAGCTGTGCCCAGGCCGCCGCGCCAGCGCTGCCAGGCCTCGGCCAGCGCCGCGGCTTCGCGTTCCAGCCACTGGGCGCAACGCAGCAGAAAGGGCTGGGCCACGTTGTTCTGGTGAGTGGGAATGCCGCGCAGGGCCAGCCGGTCGGCCCAGGCCTTGGCCTGGGTGGCCCAGTCGTCGGCGTTGGCGGGCAGCGCCGGCAAGGGCCAGCCGGCGATGCCGGGGCCGGCGTTGTCGGGCGCGCGCTGGCATAGGGTGATGGGCAGGGTCCAGCCGCTGGCGATGGCCAATTGCTCGGTGCGCTCGGCCAGCGCGGCGGCGTCGCCGGCTTGGGGCAGCAGGGCGATGACGGCGTCGGCGGGCGCTTGCCAGCGTCCGCGCAGCCGGCGCCAGCCGCCGGGAGGCGGGGCGGCGGAGGCGTCGATCAACACCATGCCGTCGGTTTCCAGCCAGGGCTGTTTGGCCAGCGCCGGTGCCGCCTGGCGGACGGCCTCGAGCGCGCCGCAGAGCAGCAGCCAGTGCGGTCGCTGTTTGGCCGGGCGCTCGCGCCAGCGTTGGGCCACGAGCTGAAACGCCGCGCCCCAGTCCGAGGCGGGGACGTCGGAGGGGCTGGCGCTTTGGCGCGCCTGGCGATGCGGCAGCCAGCGGCGTTGCGTCAACCAGTTGGCCAGGGAGGCAAAGGCGTCGCTGAGCGCCAGCAGCAGCACGCAGCACAGCGCAATGCCGCAGATCACCCAGGGTAGCTGACCGTTGGCGGACAGGCCCAGGCGTTCATCCAGCAGCAGGACCATGATGATGAGCAATAACGCAATGAGCAGCACCATGGCCCAGTTCCAGCGCAGGCGCAGCTTGCCGAATACTAGGTTGGGCAAGGGCGGGCGTTTAAGCTTGGGCGGCATGTCCGCTCTCCTTGTAGACGAGGCCCAGCATGGCGTGCTCGCCGTGCCGGGTCAGAAAGCCTTGCGGGGTGTCGGGGCCGGCGGCTTGCCAGGCCAGTAGCAGCGCTAGCCATTCCGCCGCCACGCCCGCGTGGCCAAGCTGGCGGTCTATCGATACGACGGCGGCTTGGGGCTGTTGCCGGATCAGTGCGGAAGCCCAGGGCGCATCGTCATGCTGGCCGGTGGCCGACCAGAGCGCGGCCAGCTGTTCCGGCTCGCAGTCGCCAAATAGCTGGGCCTCGGCCAGCACCGCGTCGGCGGCGCGGTTCTGGCTGCCCACTGGCCGGTGGAGCCGGTCCTCGCCCTCGCCCTGAGGCCAGGCCAGCAATAAGGCGCATACCGCCTCGGCGCTGTTCGCTGGCGGGCGTTCGTAAAACTGGGCGGCGATGATCAGCCGCGCGTCTTGGTAGTGTTTGGGGTCGGTTTGATCCAGCCATTGGTCCAGCCGCGCCATGCCGTCGGCGGCGACCAGGGTTTCCGACGCCGGGGCTGGCTGGACTTCGCGCCACGCCGATTGCTGTCGCCAGAGCGCCATGACATCAACGGCCACGCCGTCGGTGTCGATCTGCAATTCAACGTGCAAGGGCCATTTGGCCGGCAGTGCGCGCAGCGCCGGATGCAGTGATGACAAGGCTTTGCTTAGCGCTGCCTTGACCCGCCTCGCCATGCGCGCCTCAGGCGTGGCCTGCCAGTCCTGGGTGTCTTTGTCGGGGAGGTGGGTGTGGCGCGTCACCTCGTCGCGGCGGCCGTGTACCGGTAAGGACGCCAGTAAGGGCTGGGGCGCCTGGATGCTGCTCAGGGTCTGCGCCAGATCGCCGGCCGCGCTCCAGGCGATGCCGTGCAACAGCGACAGCGGTTGTTGGCCAAACTGGGTATTGTTCTGCTCCACCTCCTGGCGCGCCTGCTCCTCCATGTAAATCTGATTGCGCCAGTTTTCGAGATCACGCATGCGTAGCGTGAACAGCAACAGGTAGATGACGAAGGGCAGGCCCAGCAAACAGGTCCAGAAGCGCCAGCCGCTGGCTGGGGCGTCCGCTGGCCACAGGTAAAGCGTCAGTCCCGCGCCGCAGCCCATCACCAGCAGCAGGATCAACAGCCAGACCCAGAAGCGCGGCGCTTCGCCCAGCTCGTAATCGGGAGCGCGCAGGCTTTCAAGATCAACCGGCATGACGCCTCCTTAGCGGCGTCGCCGCGACGATGCAGACCATGATCAGGTGGCGAGCCAGGCGTTCGAGGCGGCAGTGGTCAATCATCGTCTTGGTCCTGTGGCCGGGGCGGCACCCACTCGCCGCCGCGTTGGCCCACGCTACGGTCGAACTTTTGTGCCCACTCCACCTTGCGGCCGTTCTCGATGTCGTAGCCCCAGCGCTTGAGGTAGTTACCGTCCTTGTCGTAGCTGGTCCAGTTTTCGCCGGTCGTGACGAAGGTGATTAGCGTGGCGCGATAGACCTGGCCATCGGCCACCCACAGTTCGATGTGGCGCTTGTCTTCCAGCGCATCCAGTTCCGGGCGTGGAAAACCGGCGCTGTTGTCGGGGAGGACGCTGAGCAGATAGCGGCCATCGGTCTTGATGCCGAGGACTTTAAGGGGGATGTCGGCGGTGAAGGGTTCGGTTTTGGCTTGGTAGATGGCTTCATGATCGGGCTTTTCTCTAACCCCTTGTTCGGTGTAGCTATCCAGCCAAGTACGCTTACTGCCATCCGTTTTGACGTAGAAGCCTCGCAGTTCTTTGAGTTGGCCATTGTTAGGCCAGTAGCTGTAGTAGGTTGCTCCAGTTCGTATCCGATTTACTTTCTCTGCGGAACGAATTCTGGCGACATAGATGTCGGCCTTGAGATAGGCCGGTTCACGTAAAGCCTGTTCTACCGTCAGTAGTCGATTGATCTGATCGTCCGCATCAAGGCCGAAGAAATAGGTGCCGTTGACTTTAATGCCGAAACGGGCGTAATCGATGGGACCGGTATATGGCTCACGCTTCCTGACATCCGCGCTACGGAGAGTGATTTTATGGTCACGATTGATCTTCATTATCGCTGCTGTACTGTCACCTTCTTCAGTTTTGTTACCCACTTCAGCAGCTTCTGGAGTCAGGACTTCCCCATCGAAATAATCTGAGGAAAACACCCTAGGGGCGTGCCTGACGTAGTACTCCGTGTCGGGGATGAGGGTCTTACCGTTGCTGTCGATGTTTTGCGGGATTGCCATGATGAACGCCTTTGTCAGAATGCCTTGCGAAATGGGAAAGCCGGCCAGGGCTGATACCACCAACAGCGCGAGGCCAATGAGGAATGCCAGGAACAAGTTCAAGCCGGAAGGCCGCCATCGCTTCCTGTCGGATTCTTTGTTTGGCATGGGCCGAGTGGGCATGGCTTCAGTTATCTTCTGCATCTTGCGGCCGGGGCGGCACCCATTCGCCGCCCCGTTGACCCACGCTACGGTCGAACTTTTGTGCCCACTCCACCTTGCGGCCGTTCTCGATGTCGTAGCCGTTACGCCGTTCTAAATTGCCTTTGTCGTTGTAGAAGGTCCATTTCTCGCCAGTGACGACATAGGTGGTCAGCGTTGCGCGATAGACCTGGCCATCTTTTACCCAGAGTTCGATGTGATGCTGGTCTGCCAGCGCATCGAGTTCTGGGCGGGGGAAGCCGGCGCTGCCATCGGGTAGGACGCTGAGCAGGTAACGGCCATCAGTCTTGATGCCGAGGATTTCAAGGGGGGTGTGGATGGAGAAGGGCATCGCTCGGATTTGGTAGTCAACGGTGTGAATAGTGTTTTCCACTCCTTGCTCAGTAAAGGCAGCAAGCCAAGCGCGTTTGCGGCCCGTTGGCCAAATTCGAAATCCTTTGTTCTCTTTGAGTGAGTCGCTGGACTCCCAGTAATTCATCTGGGATCGCCCCATGATAGTCCGGGTGACTTTTTCTGCTGAACGGACCTCGGCAACAAAGATGTCAGCCTTGATGTAGACCGGCTCCAATAGCGCCTGCTCTACGCTCAGCCGCCGGTTGATCTGACCATCCGCATCCAGGCCGAAGAAATAGATGCCGTTGACCTTGATGCCGAAGCGCTCATAGTCGATGGGGCCGGTATAGGGTTCCCGTTCTGAATTGCGGCTTTGTCGATAAGCGATTTTTTGGTTTTGATTAATGGCAATCTGGGCAACGCCATCTCTGAGTTCCGCTGCTTCAAAACCCAGAACTTCTCCTACGAAGTAATCCGTGGAAAAGGTCCGGGGACTTTCACGCACGTAGTAGGGGGTATTGACGTGCAGGCGCTCGCCATTGAGGTCGGTGGTGTAGTTGAGGCTCATGGGGAGTATCCAGTTAAATAGTTGTTGGGCGAGCGGGGTGTGATGGACTTGGTAGATGAACAGCGCCATAGGCAGCAGCAACATGAGCAGCAGCACGCCGATCAGCGAGGCTTTTTGCCAAGTCTTCATAGCCAGTTCCGTCGCTTCAATTCGTCGCGCGTCATCGTAGTGCGCTCTACCAGCGTGTCGGCATAGTCGGGCTTGTTAAGCCGGCGTGCGGCGCTGGTAGTGGTGGCGACGATGACGCCGGGGCCACCGAAGACCGTGCCCTTAGCGGCCTCCTTCAGCACCAGGCCGCGCAGCTTGTCGAAGTGGGGGTCGATGTCGGCGTTGAGCAATTCCAGATCAATCAGCTGGCAGTCGTGCAGCAAGCGCCAGATGAAGGTGTGGCAGTTGTTTTCGCCAAAGCCGTCCAGCCGATAACTCCAGCGGCCGCCATATTGTTTTGTGTAAGCGGCGGCAAAGGCGCGGATTTCGTCTATCACCGCCGCCTCCGAGCGTTGGTCGGTCAAGCCCAGGTAGAGCGGCTGGACACTGCGGGCGTCCGGGTTGCCGTGGTTCGGGTCGTAAGGGTAGGGTTTATTGCCGATACCACGGCCGGCTAGGAGGTCATACTTCTGGGGGTCGTTAGCCAGTTCATCAGCTTGACGCCGTTCCTTGGAGTCGCCATTGATGCAGCCCTCGACATCCCACATCGCGCTGAGTTGGTCCTTTGTGCTTTTCATGCCTTTGATGTTCGCCGCCGGATACCAGCCGTAACTTTCCGTGGTGTTGGGATCGTTGTGGTCAATTTCCACCCAGTAGTGGCCTGGGGATTTTTCCTGCACAGCCCCGCCCTTATGGGTGATGCCCTTGCCCCAGAACGGAATGCGCTTGAGGCGGACGCGGCTAAGTTGGCGCGGGAAATGGATGGCTGTGTAGCTGGCCAGGCTGGCGGCCTGGGTCACGCCTTCGCCGGTAATCCAAAAGTCCATGTTTATTCTCCTTGTGGCTCAAACACGATCTTGAGTTGGGATTTGGCGTAGCTGCTTTTGATGGTTTGGGTTTTGCCGCTGCCGTCCGTCTGGCCGCGATGGGTGACGCCGTCTGGTTCGGTGATGGTGTAGGGCATGCCGGCGTGCGGCTTGCCGGAGGAGGGGTTGCTGAGGGTGAAATAGTGATCGCGCGGCTCCACCACCTTGGCGCTGGGGAAGTCGTAAGCCGGGGTGGGCATGGAGGCCGGGCCAGGGGCGCTTAGCGACGCGCCGTGCAGCTTGATGTCGCCACGGGTGCCGGCTTCCACCTTGCAGCTGTCCAGCGTCAGATAGGAGCCGCCGCATTGCAGGGTCAGTTTCTTGTTGGCGGCGATGATGATTTCGTCGCCGCTGCTGATGATGCGGATCTGCTTCAGCGCGGCCAGTTCGATGTCGTCCTGCTGCGCCTGGATTTCGACCTTGCCTTGCGCGGCGATCAGCTTGGCTCCTAGCCGGTGCGCAAACAGGCTGAGGGCTTCGCCGGCCGCCACGGTGAAGCGCTTGATTGCGCCGATATCGGCATGACCGCCTGCGGTGGCGATCAGGTTGCCGCCGGCCGCCAGTTGCAGGTGCTGGCCGCTGCTGAGGCCGATGCCGTCCGGCGCGTGGGCGAGCAGCGCGGACTTTTGCAGGTCGCTGAGCCGATCCGCCATCAGTTGCCGCTGTTGTTCGATGTCGGCGGCCAGCGCCCGCGCCTGGGCGGCCATGTCGGCCAGGGTTTGCATATTGCTCAGCGCGTTGTCCAGGTCCGCTTGTGCCGCCTGCATGTCGAGCTGCTTGCCGCCGGCCTTGGGTTGGTCGTCGGTGGTGATGAACAGCCCTTTGGTGGCGCGCAATGCGCCCCAGCCGTCGGTCCTGAGTTCGAAGCCTTGGCCGCGCGGCGCGCGCTGGCCGTTGACCAGATGGCCGAGGTTGAGTTGGCTCTTGTCGAACTCGGTGGCCAGCTTGATGTGTTCCTCGCCCTTGCGGTCTTCCAGCCGCAGCTTGTTGTTGGCCCAGGTGCGGATCAGGTTGCGGCTGTCCCAGTACGCGCCGGGGTTGCTGTCGGTGAGTTCGGAGTTGTGCAGGCAGCCGCTGATATAGGGCCGGTCCACGTCGCCCAGCACAAAGCTGACCAGCACTTCGGTGCCTTGGTGCAGCGGGAAGTGCTGGCCGTATTCCGGGCCGGCGTAGGGCCGGGCCAGGCGTAAGGGGCGGCTGTCGCCGCCGGGCGACCATTCGTCCAGGTCGAAGGGCATGCGCACGCAGTAGCGGCCTTGCAGGTCTATCGCGCCGTAATGGGTTTTTTCCGGGGCGACCACTCGGGCCGGCAGCGCGCCGGCGATGTTCGGCGCCGGGGTGAATAATTCCTGGCGATAGGGCCGGTCGGCGGGCGTGGCGCTGAAGGCGTTGCGGTAGGCGTCGCGGCGGCCGCCCTGGTGCTGGACCGAGATCAGCAGCCAGCCGTCCGGGGCCGGAGCCAGCGTCGGGCCGTCGTGCTTGAAGATCTGGCCGGGGGCGAAGGCTTGCAGGCAGTTGCCGTCGCCGGCGGCGACCCACTGGCGGCAGTGTTCGCGCTGCTGGGCGATCCGCACCGCGCGCAGCCCTTGCGCCGGGTCTTTGTAGTGTTCGCCCCACAGGTAATCGACGCCGCGCGCGCCGGGGGTGTTGTCGGCCGGGCCGCCCTGGCTGAGCAGGCGGGTGTCGGCGCTGCGGTAGTTGTAGTCGTTGCGCTGGATTTGCGCGCGGATGGGCTGGGCGGCCAGTTCGAAGCGGCTCAGGGTTTCCTCGTTGTCGGCCATGCCGGCCTGGGGCCGGAGCTTGAGCTTGACGCCGCCCTGGGGCGGCTGGGCGGGATCGCGGCCGGTGCGGACGTAGGCGTCGACATCGTCGCCGAAGACGATGGTTTCCCAGGCGGCGCTGTCCGCTTCGGTGACCAGGTAGTAGTAGAGGCCGGCTTTTTCGGCGAGGCGGTGGATGAAGTCGAGGTCGGACTCCTGGTACTGGGTCACGTATTCCAGCTTGGGATAGGCCTCGCCGCCCTGGCTGAAGGCCGGGCGCAGCTTCCAGGTGATTTCGTGGCCGCGATAGTCGTGGCGGCGCAGCACGGCTTCAATGATCTCCGGCACGGATTGGTGCTGGAAGATGCGGGAGTAGCGGCCTTCGCCCAGGCGGGCGAGCCGGGATTCGATGCGCAGCTCGTACAGCGCTTCGTCGCGGCTGGCGCTGAGGCGGCGAGCGTGACTGACCACGCCGCGCCAGCGGCGCAATAGCTGTGGTGGAGTCTCTGGAAACAGGGCGGCGTCCGGGTGGGGGCCGTGGATGGAGAACAGCGCGTAGCGGTCCAGCAGGGAGACGAGGTTGATGTCTTGCCGGGCGGAAGTGACGCGGATGTCGGCGGCGAAGGGCCGGCCCAGGGTTTCGTGCAATGTGAAATCAATGACGTCGATCTCAAAACCTGCCACAGCTAATATTTTTAAACTGTAATGGTTTGATGGTTGACTATTCAAAGGCATGTCAATTCCTTTTTAAGCAGTCATTTAATATTCAAAGTATGTCAATGGCGATTCAGCCATGTTTAAGCGAGGGTGTGAATCAGGAAAAGTCTGAAAATGACGGGAAATGTTTGAACTAAATCAAATGCGGCTCATTGAATGAACCCTGACGGGTTTGTTGGCTTGCTCTATAAAATAAATTAATTGATTATTTGTTTTATGAGGAAAAGTGAAGTGGGCTGCTTGGGGTTGAAACGGCTTGAGCCTGGACCTGCGAGGGGAGTAGAAACAAAGCGGGCGCCGCAAAGCGACGCCCGCTTGGGAGAAAGGTTTATTTGACGCTGACGCCGCTGAACTCGTAATCGCCGAAGGGGCTGATCTTGAAGCCGCTCACCTCCTTGCGCATCGGCTGGTTGACGATGGAGTGGGCGATGGTGGTCCACGGCAGGTCGCGTTTGAAGATGGTTTGCGCCTGCGAATACAGTTTGGCGCGTTCGGCCTGGTCGTTCAGGGTGCGGGCCTTGACCACCAGCGCGTCGAACTCCTTGCTGCAGTAACGCGAGTAGTTGGAGCCGTTCACCGCCTCGCAGCTGAGCAGCACGCCGAGGAAGTTGTCCGGGCTGGCGTAGTCGCCGGTCCAGCCCATCAGGCCGGCGTCGTGCTCGCCGCGCTTCATCCGTTTCAGGTATTCGCCCCATTCATAGGACACGATCTTGGCCTTGACGCCGATCTTGGCCCAGTCCGACTGGATCATTTCTGCCATCAGCTTGGCGTTGGGGTTGTACGGCCGTTGCACCGGCATCGCCCACAAGCTCAGTTCGAAGCCGTTGGGGTAGCCGGCCTTGGCCAGCAGCGCCTTGGCGGCGGCCACATTGTAGGGCGCGTTCTTCAGGCTCTTGTTGTAGGACCACAGCGAGGACGGGAAGGGGTTGCTGGCGGCCTGGCCCTGGCCCTGGTAGACCGCGTCTATGATGGCCTGGCGGTTGATGGCCATGTCCAGCGCCTGGCGCACCTCGCGTTTTTGCAGTTGCGGCTTGTCCATATTGTAGCTGAGGTAGCCGATGTTGAAGCCGGGCGCGGTCAGCATCTTCAGCTTGGGGTCCGCCTTCATCACCGCCAGATCGCTGGGGCGCGGGTAGGACATGATCTGGCATTCGCCGGCCTTCATTTTCTGGTAGCGCACCGAAGGGTCGGTGGCGATGGCGAACACCAGATTGTCCACCTTCACCGCGCCCTTGTCCCAGTACGCCTTGTTGCCGGCGTAGCGGATCTGCGCGTCCTTCTGGTAGCGCTTGAAGATGAAGGGGCCGGTGCCCACCGGCTTCTGGTTGATGTCGGCGGCGCGGCCGGCCTTGAGCAACTGATCGGCGTACTCGGCGGACAGGATGGAGGCGAAGGGCATGGCGATCTTGATCGCCAGGTCTGCGTCCGGCGCCTTCAGCACGAAGCGCACCGTCTGCGCGTCCACTTTCTCCACCGCGCTGACGTTGCTGGCCAGGCCGGTGTCCACCGCGTAGGGGAATTCCGCGTTGTAGGCTTTGCGGAAGGGGTGGTTCTTGTCGAACATGCGCATGAAGGTGAACACCACGTCGTCGGCGTTGAAGTCGCGCGTCGGCTTGAAGTAGTCGGTGGTGTGGAACTTCACGCCCTGGCGCAGCTTGAAGGTGTAGACCTTGCCGTCGGGCGAGGCGCTCCAGGAAGTGGCCAGGCCGGGAATGGCCTTGGTCGAACCCTTCTCAAAGCCCACCAGGCGGTCGAACAGCGCGTGGCCGGCGGCGTCGAAGGTGGTGCCGGAGGTGAACTGGGCGGAGTCGAAGCCGTCCGGGCTGGCTTCGGAACAGTAGACCAGGGTGCCGGCGGCCTGGGCGGACGCGGCGAAAGCGGCGCAGCAGGCTGCGGCCAACAATTGCGCTTGGATCGTTTTCATTTCTATTTCCCTATTTGCAGAGCGATGAAGGGCGGCGTGCGCCGGCTTCAACAGTGCTTGGCGGGCCCTTGTGGGCTTTATTTGTCCATCTGTCCAATCCCCGCCTTGCGGCGGGCCGGCATGCGCACGGAATGAGCGTTTGACGCCGGGCCAAGCGCCGGGGGCGGGAAATGGAAGACCCTGCCAGCATATAGATTGTTCGCCCGGCGTCAATCGTGCGCTGCGGCGCAGCCGCGTCCGCATTCGCAATCCGCGCTGACGCCGCCGCCGGTTCATTTTAAAAATGACATTTAAAAACAGTTATTTGTGTCAGTTTTCAGGCGTTTCTGCGGCGCGGCGCCAGGCATAAGATAGGGAGGCCTGCAAAAGGGCGTTTTTGTTTTCTCTGTAAAGCCAAGGAGAGCCAAATGCAAGCCAGCACGCAAGAAGCGGTGGTTGTGGTCAAACCCCGCAATCCGCGTCCGGTCCTGGTGCCGGTCCACTTGTAATCGGGTATGGACGGGGTAGCCGTTTCAGGCGCGAAGCCCTGACCGATCCGGATTCCGCGCCGCCGGCTTGCCGGCGGCCGCTCTCATCTTTTAAGAGGAGACGTCCTCGTGTCCCATCCTTCCGATCTTCGTTTTTGCCTGAACGGCGATGTGATTTCGCAGTCGCCGCTGGTGGTCAAGACCGCCGGCGACGAGGAACTGGAGATTTCCGCGGGCCTCGCCAACGCGGAGGAGGTCGGCGAGCTGATGGCGCGGTTGGCCCGCGGCTGCAGCCAGCGGGACGCGGAGCGCATTCTGCCGCGGCAATCCGCCGACGAAGTGCGGCGCCTGCTGGTCAGCCTGGAGAACTACGGCGTGATCCGCCCGCTGGCGCCGGCGCGGGGCAAGACCGGGCTGGAGGTGCTGCTGGAGGTGGAAGACCTGTCCAACCGCCTGCTGTACCAGACGCTGTACCGCAATCCGTTCTGGACCCACTGTCAGAACGCCAGCCAGCCGGGAGACATTCCGGAGCGGGTGTTCCACGGCATGGTGATCGAGAACTATCACTTTTTGTTCCGCGAAAGCTATTTCGACGCGCCGGTGCTGTCCTATGTGCCCAACACCCAGGCGCGGCTGGCGATGAACGCCTTCTTCGCCGAGGAGTACGGCCACGACGAACTGCTGCTGCAGGCGCTGAACCGCATCGGCATCAGCCGGGAGGACCTGGCCCACACCGTGCCCCTGCCGCAGACCATGGCGCTGTGCAACGCGCTGGCCTATTGGTCGCACAACGATCCGCTGTTCTTCTTCACCACGCTGGGCATTCTGGAGGGCAAGGACATCCGGCAGGATTCCTTCCTGGACGCCGCCTACCGGCTGGGCGTGGACGCGGACTTCCTGCGCCCGGTGAAGGCGCACTCGGACATCAATCTGAAGGGCGAGCACGGCAGCCTGACCCGCAAGATCTTCGCGCAGATTCCGGTGGTGGACCAGGAGACGGCGCGGCGCCTGCTGGCGCAAACCCATTTGTTCGTCGAACTCTACGACGCTTTCTACAGCGCGGTCTGGCGGCACTACCTGCACGCCGACACCCTGCTGCGCCGCATCGAGCATTACTGAGGAGGCAATATGCACGGACCCGGCACTCACGATCTGTTTCATTGCCCGGCGCTGCGGCCCGGGGTGGAAATCCAGCCGCAGGACGGCGGCGTGGCCCTGCTGTACCGCGAGCAGTCCTGCGACTTGCAAGTGGCCGACGAGGGCCGCCTGCAATTGCTGGCGCTGCTGGACGATCTGCAGCGCGCGCCGGCCAGCATGTCGGCGCTGCGCGCCGCCCACCCCGAACTGGCGGGGACCATTCCCGGCCTGCTGGAGGAGCTGGACCGGCTGGGGCTGGTGACCGAGGCTAGCTTCGCCTTGCCGGACGACGCGCTGTCCGGCTGCGAATTCAACACCCGGCTGCGCAATCTGGCGCAGCGGGCGATGCGCAAGCGCGGCCATTCCCGGCTGTACGGCATGCTGTCCGACGGCAGCGCGCCGCGCAATGTGCTGATCGGCTACGCGCTGGAGTATTACTACCTGGTGCGCGCGGCGCCCGGCCTGATCGCCTCGGCGCTGTCGCACGCGGACAGCCGGCAGAATCAGCGCAGCATCCAGCGCTTCCTGGTGTCGGAACTGGACCACGACCAGATGCTGGCCGAGAGCCTGGCCAGCGTGGACATGGAGGTGGAAGGGCTGGACCACCTGCAGCCCTTGCCGTCCACCTTCGCCTTGTGCGCGGCCTTGGGCGTGTTCGCGCGCCAGCACCTGCTGTCGTTCAAGAGCGTGCTGTTCCTGTTCGAGATGCCCGGCGACGAGTTCAACCGCGCGCTGGTGCGTTGCTGCGAGCGCGCCGGCCTGGACAAGGGCTTCTGGGAGCCCCTGCTGCGCCACGCCTACCTCAACGACACGCTGGGGCACGACGACATCACCGCCGAACTGTTGCAGGACATCAGCGCCATCAGCCGCGAGGAGCAGCTGGTGGTGGAGAAGAACCTGGTGCTGACCATAGAAACCATGGCGCTGCAGGACGAGGAAATCGTCGAATACTACAGCCGGCCGGACGCCTTGATGCCGCGGCTTTATCTGTAGCCCGCCCGGCGACGGCAGCCGAAGGAGACCGCGATGGAAGCCTGGCAAGTCACGCATTACCGCGCGCCGCATCTGGTGCCGTTCAGCGCCCACCTGGCCGACGACGGCCAGACCGTGGTGCTGGCGGCGGACGCCAAGGAGTACGAAATCCAGTTTTCCGGCGTGGACGGCGGCCGGGTGCTGGACAGCGTGCTGGCGATGGCCAATCCGGACGCGGAGATCTGGTTCGACATCCACGCCGGCTCGGCGCCGTCGTGGCAGCTGTCGCTGGCGCAGCAGCTGGACGCCTTGTCGCTGATCCGCGACGCGCCGGCGGACCCGGCGGCGCTGGAGCGGCAGCGCCGGCAGTGGAGAGCGCTGACCCGGCGTTGCGTGGACAAGCTGTTGGCGGCCACCTCCGCCGACGCGCGCGGCGCTTACGCGCCGGTGGTGCTGAGCATGCTGCGCTTGCTGGACGAGCCGGCGCCGCAGGCCGACGCCTTTTGCATCGACGACGCGGGCGCGCCGGAGTGGCGCGACAATTTCGCGCTGCAAACCTTCTATCTGCAAAAGCTGTACCTGGCCGACAATCTGCCGCAGGCGCTGACGCTGTGGCGGCGGGTGCTCAACGGTTTCGCCGACGGCGCCGGCTTCGTCGGGCTTAGCCGCCGCGAGGCCGGCGCGGAGGAAGACCCGGCCAGCGAGGGCTTCTACTGCCCGGCGCATCTGGAGGCCTATCTGCTGTGCCTGACGGACCTGTTGCTGCTGGCGCCCAAGCCGCAGGCGCGGCGGCGGCTGGTCCATCGCGAACCGGCGTCGGCGGTGGACAGCGGCGTCAACTTCATGCGCCGCGCCGAGCAATTCGCGCTGGACGGCCTGGCCGAGCTGGGCGAGTCGCGTTACGTGAGCCGGGTGAACGCCGCCGACGCCGGCTTCGGCCCCTTGGTGCAGGGGCTGTTCATCGAGCAATACCACGTCACCCAGCGCTTCGTCGAAATCATCGCGCCGCTGATGACCAAACGGCTGCGCAGCCCGCTGAAGCAACGCGTCTACCGTTACTTCCAGGAAGAGCTGGGCCACGAAGTCTACGAGCGCGCCACCTGCGAAGCGCTGGGGGTGCCGCCGGCCTGGCTGGATCAGGCGCTGCCGCTGCCGCTGTTCCAGGCCTATGTCGACGCCTTCACCGTGCTGGGCCGCTATGACCCTATCGGCTATCTGAGCTCCATCATGGTCACCGAGGGCATGCTGGGCGTCGACAATCCGGTGCACGAGCGGCTGGAGTCGCTGGTGGAGTTCCGCGCCGACTACCAGCGGGTGGCCAAGCGTCACGACGACCTCAACCTCGAGCTCAACCACGCCGCGCTGTCCCGGCTGTTCTTCCGCGAAATCAGCGCCTTGTCGCCGCTGACGCAGCAGCGCGCGCTGGCCAATCTGGCTTATCTGCTGGAGCTCAATCTGCGGGCGATGGACCAGGTGGCGGACTTCTACGGTCCGCAGGCGCAGCTGGCCGTCTGCTCGCTGGACCGCTATGCCGCGGCCGGCTGAGCGCGCGGCGGCTCAGGCCGCCTACGCCGCCAGCGTCAATCCGGCCTGGCTGGAGGTGTTGCGGCAATGCGGGCTGGACGCCAGGGCGCTGGAGGCGGAGGGCGGCTGGCTGCGGCTGGAGGACGGCCGGCGCTGGCTGGACTTCGTCGCCGGCTACGGCGCGGCGGCGCTGGGCCACCGGCCGCGTGAGCTGTTGGCCGGCCTGGCCGAAGACCTGTTCGATCCCGCGCCCAATCTGCATCCGCTGGGGTTTTCCGGCTTGGCTAGCGATCTGGCGGCGGAACTGCTGACATTGGCCGGCTTCGCCGACGGCAAGGCGCTGTTCGCCAGCACCGGCGCCGAGGCGGTGGAGGGCGCGCTGAAGCTGGCGCGGATGGCCAGCGGCCGCCGGCGCGCCTTGAGCTTCGACGGCGGCTTCCACGGCTTGACGTTGGAGGCTACCGCCTTGGCCGGCGGCGACTTCTGGCGCCAGGGCCTGCCGCGCGGCGAGGACTGCGCGGTCCTGCCCTGGGGCGACCCGGCCGCGGCGGCGGCGGAACTGGCGCGCGGCGACGTGGCCGCGGTGCTGTTGGAACCGGTGCAGGGCAGCGCCGGCGCGCGCGCCTGGCGCGGCGAGGACTTGCGGGAGCTGGCCGAGCAGTGCCGCCGCCACGGCGCCTTGCTGATCTACGACGAGGTCCAGTCCGGGCTGGGCCGCTGCGGCGCCTGGTTCGCCTACCAGGCGCTGGGCGCGCCGGCGCCGGACCTGCTGATTGTCGCCAAGGGCTTGAGCGGCGGCGTGCTGCCGGTGTCGGCGCTGTTGTTTCGCGAAGACGTCTACCAGGCGGTGTTCGCCCGGCCCGGCTGCGCCAAGATCCACGGCTCCACCTTTGGCGGCAACCGGCTGGCGCTGAGCTGCGGCTTGCGCATGCTGAGCCTGCTGCGCCAGCTGGACGCGCCGGCGCGGGCGCGCGAGCGCGGCGAGGCGCTGCGGCGGCGTTGGCGCGGCGCCGGGCTGGAGGGTTTCGAGCTGGAGGGCACGGGCTTGATGCTGGCGCTGCGCGCCGGCCCGGCGGCGCAAGAGCGGCTGGGCGAGGCCGCCGCCGGCCTCTTGTGGCTGCAATTGCTGCAAGAAGGCACGCTGACGGCCCCGGCGGCGCACGACGTCGCCGCGCTGCGCCTGCTGCCGCCCTTGAACGTGACGGACGCGGAGCTGGATTTTTTCCTGGAAGCCTGCCGGCGCGCGATCGCCGCGCTGGAACAAGAGGCGACGACATCATGAAGTTTGGACACGTATTGCTGGCGGTGCTGGTGGCGGCCATCTGGGGCCTCAGCTTCATCGTGGTGAAGATAGGGCTGACCGAATGCCCGCCGCTCTTGCTGGCGGCGTTGCGCTTCGTGGTGGTGTTCGCCGCCGGGGCCTGGTGGTTTTCGCGGCCGCCCTTGCCCTGGCGCTGGTATCTGCGCGCCGGGCTGTGTCTGGGCGTGATCCAGTTCGCCGGCCTGTTCTCCGCCATCAAGCTGGGCATGCCGGCCGGCATCGTGTCGGTGCTGGCCCAGTTGCAGGTGTTCATCACCTTGCTGCTGGCCAGCCTGCTGCTGGGCGAAACGCGCTCCCGGCTGCAAAAGGCGGTGATGGCGCTGGCGCTGCTGGGCGTGCTGCTGCTGGGCTACGCCCGTTATCAGGACGCCTTGCCCTTGCTGCCGCTGGCGCTGGCCTTGATCGGCTCGGCCGGCTTCGCCTGGGGCAATGTGGAGCTCAAGCGCGCCGGCAAGGTGGACATGTTCGCCTTCACCGTGTGGATGAGCCTGGTGCCGCCGCTGCCCTTGCTGCTGCTGTCCTTCGCGCTGGAGGGCGGCCCGGCGGCGGCCTGGAGCGCGCTGGCCGGCTTCGGCTGGAGCGCCACGCTGGCGCTGCTGTTCCTGGCCCTGATCGGCACGCTGTTCGCGCTGGGCAGCTGGGGCAAGCTGCTCAGCCTGTATCCGGCCACGCTGGTGGCGCCGTTCTCGCTGCTCAGCCCGGTGTTCGGCCTGCTGGGCGGCTATTGGATCCTGCACGAGCGCTACGACGCGCTCAGCATCGTCGCGTCGGCCTTGATCGTGGCGGCGCTGGCGCTGAACACTTACGCCGGCAAGCTGGACGCCGCGCGCGCCTGGCTGGCGGCGCGGGTTCAGCCTGGCAAGGGAGCCGCGCCGCGATGAGCGACAGCGAACTGGAGATCTCCACCGACAAGCACCGGCTGGACGTGGCGCTGATCCACGCTTTCCTGCACGATCACGCGCCCTGGGCCAAGGGCATTCCGCGCGCCACGGTGGAGCAGGCGATCGCCGGCTCGCTGTGCTTCGGCGCCTACCTGGACGGCCGGCAGGTGGGCTTTGCCCGCGTGGTGACCGATATGGCCACCTTCGGCTATCTGTGCGATGTGTTCGTGACGCCGGAACATCGCGGCCGCGGCTACGCCCGGCAGCTGATGCAGCGCGTCGCCGCCGAGCCGGCCTTGGCCCGGCTGCGGCGCATCGTGCTGGTGACCTCCAACGCCCACGAGGTTTACCGGCCGTTCGGCTTCGCCGCGCTGGAGCATCCCGAGCGCTATATGGAGTTGCACCGGCCGGAGGTCTACCAGGCTTAGGCCCGGATCCTCCATCGGCGCACCTTGGCTGAGGCGCGCCGCGCGGTTTTGTTAGCGGTTCTTAGAACGTGTTTACGATCTCGCGAGCTAAGGCGAGACAAGGCGAAAACCGTTGAGAAAGCGGAATGTACAAGTGGTACATGAGCATTTCGAAGCGGTTTTTAACGCCGTATCGCCGACGCGCAGCAGATCGTAAACAGGTTCTTAGCCGGCCAGCGCGTCCAGCGACTCCGGCAACACCTGGCCGCCGTCCACGATCAGCGTCTGGCCGGTGATGAAGCCGGCTTCCTTGCTGGCGAAGAACAGCGCGGCGTTGGCGATGTCGTCGACGCTGCCCAGCTGCCGCAGCGGCACCGCCGCCGCCATCTTGTCCAGATAGTCCTCGCCCAGTTCGCGCAGCCCCTCGGTCAGCACATTGCCCGGCAGCACCGCGTTGATGGTGATCTCGTCGCGCGCCAGCTCCAGCGCCGCGCTGCGCATGAAGCCCAGCTGGGCCGCCTTGCTGGCGCCGTAATGGCTCCAGCCGGCGTAGCCGGTGACCGGGCCGGTGATGGAGGAGGTCAGGATGACGCGGCCGTATTCGGCCTGGCGCAGATAGGGCAGCGCCGCCTGCACGCAGAGGAAGTTGCCGCGCACATTGGTGTGCTGCACCTGGTCCCATTCCTCCGCGCTCATGCTCTCCAGCGGCGCGGACGGGAACACGCCGGCATTGCAGCACAGCACGTCCAGGCCGTTCCGCGCGGTCTCCGACAGCAGGCGGGCGACGTCCTCGGGCCGGCCCACGTCGGCGACATGGCCGGCCGCGCTCAGGCCTTCGGCCCGCAGGCGGGCCAGCGCGGCGTCCAGCTTGTCCCGGCTGCGGCCGCTGATCGCCACGCGCGCGCCGGCGCGGGCGAAGGCTCGGGCCAGGCCCAGGCCGATGCCGGCGGTGCCGCCGGTGATGAGTACGCTTTTGTCTTTGAGCGGGGTCAACATGGTTAGGTCTCCTTGAGCGAGGGGGTACGGGGGGAGGGCGGCGTCAGCGCAGCTCGGGATGGCCGCGCAGCCGCTCCGCCATCAATTCGATGAAGGCCCGGGTCTTGGCCGAGGCCAGCCGGCCTTCCTGGTGCAGAAGGTGGATGGGCTGGCCGGCGTCGTCGTAGTCGGCCAGCAGCGGGAGCAATTGGCCGGCGGCCAATTGCGGCGCCACCTGATAGGACAGCAGGCGGGTGACGCCGAGGCCGGCCACCGCGGCGGCGATCGCCGCCTCGTTGTTGCTGACGGTCAGCCTGGGCTTGAGGCGCACGCTCAGCGGCTTGCCGCCGTCGTTGAAACGCCATTCGTGGCAGGAGCCCACGCCGCGCGAGGCGATCAGCGCGTGCCGCTGCAAATCCGCCGGCGACAGTGGGACGCCGCGTTCGGCCAGATAGGCCGGCGCCGCGCACAGCACTCGCCGCACCTGGCCGACGCGCAGGGCGCGCAGGCTGGAGTCCGGCAGCTCGCCGATGCGGACGGCCACGTCCACGCCTTCCTCCAGCAGATTGACCACCCGGTCTAGCAGCAAGGCGTCCACCGTCACCTCGGGGTGGCGGCGCAGGTAATCGTTGATTCCCGGCATCACGTAGCGCAGGCCGAACAGCGCCGGCGCGGTAACGGTCAGCAAGCCGCGCGGCGGCGCGTTGCCGCCGGAGGCGGCTTCGTCCGCCTCGTCCGCCGCGGCGATCACGCGGCGCGCGTCCTCCAGATAGCGCTGGCCGGCCTCGGTGACGCGCACATGGCGGGTGCTGCGGTTGAGCAGCCGGGCCTGCAGCCGCGTTTCCAGCGCCGCCACCGCGCGCGTCACCGCCGGCGGCGACATGCCCAGCTTGCGCGCCGCGCCGGCGAAGCTTTCCGCCTCCGCCACCGCGATGAATACGGTCATCAAATGCAATCGGTCCATATTTTTTGCAGTGATTATTGCAACTGGCGAAACAGCGCATTGTGGCCCCGGAAAGGGAGGGCGGCAAGTGGCCGTTGGGACGGCGTCCGCGGCCGGCGAGCCGGGCCAACGCGCGCGTACCTTATAGGGCGGTTGGCGCAGGGCGGCCGGATTATCCATTTGGTTTGACGTCATGAAAAAGAAAGATTGCGTTTTCAATGCCTTGTCCTTGTCTGTCAAGTGTGGATTCGAACATTAGAAAATTTGCATGTTCGATACAAACAGTGTTATAACTTATTAGGTTTTTCATCAGGCGCAGACCGCGCCACTCAAAATCGACGGTTTCGCGCCGTCGAGCCCCGCGTAGAACGCACCTCATGTCCGGCCCGCGCCGGATGTCTTTTTACTGGCAGCTCTCTAGTTGTCGCGATCATTACAGCGGATCGCCGTGGTCTTGCCGGCCATTGCCTTCGCCAAGGAGGACGCAGATGCACAAAAGAGCGTTTAGCAAGCGCAGCATGATCGGGCTGATCCTGGTCGCCGTAGCGGCGGCGGGATTGATTTACGGTGTAAGCCCAGCCGTATGGACCGAGTACCGGGAAGATCTGATCTACCTGGGCCGGCAACATCTCTATCTGGTGGGCGTCTCCATGGCGCTGGCCCTGGCCGTGGGCTTGCCCAGCGGCGTGTTGCTCAGCCGTCAGCGGCTGCGGGGCAGCGCCGAGCACTGGATGCAGATTTTCAATATCGGCAACACCCTGCCGCCGATGGCGGTGCTGGCGCTGGCTATGGCCCTGATCGGCATCGGCGACGCGCCGGCCATCGTGGCGCTGTTCCTGGCGTCCTTGTTGCCCATCGTGCGCAACACCTACGCCGGCCTGGCCGGCCTGCCGCCGGCGCTGCTGGAAGCCGCCGACGCGCTGGGCATGACCCCGCGCCAGCGGTTATGGCGGGTGGAGCTGCCCAACGCCTTGCCGGTGATGCTCAGCGGCGTGCGGGTGGCGCTGGCGCTGAACGTGGGCACCGCGCCGCTGGCCTTCTTGATCGGCGCCAGCAGTTACGGCGAGCTGATCTTCCCCGGCATCTACCTGAACAACCACACCGCGCTGCTGCTGGGCGCCGGCGGCACCGCCTTGATCGCGCTGACGCTGGACCTGACGCTGGCCGGTCTGGGCCGCCTTGCCGCCGCCCGCGGCCTGGCCTGATCCGAACACCCCCCTGTCGCCCGTTCCGGCGGGCGCTCGCACGGAGGATATTTATGACAAAAGCACTTTTTTCCTCGCCCTGGCGCCGGCTGGCGCGCCGCGCGCTGGCGCTGGCGGCCTTGCTGACCGCCGCGCCGGCCTTCGCCGCCGGCCTGGTGCTGGGCAGCAAGAACTTCACCGAACAGCATCTGCTGTCCGACATCACCACGCAGTACCTGGGCAGCAAGGGCTACCAGGTCACGCAAAAGCCCGACCTGGCGACGGTGATCCTGCGCAACGCGCTGGAGAATCGCCAGCTGGACCTGGTGTGGGACTACACCGGCACCGGCCTGATCATCCATCACGGCATCCAGAAGAAAATGAGCAACGAGGAGGCCTACGCCACGGTGAAGAAGCTGGACGAGCCGTTGGGGCTGATCTGGCTGAACCCGGCGCCGCTCAACAACACCTACGCGCTGGCGATGAAGCGCGAACGCGCCGAGGCCGAAGGCGTGCGCACCCTGTCCGACCTGGCGCGGCGGGTCAATGAAAACAACGGCGGCTCCAAGCGCTGGCAGCTGGGCTTCGATATGGAGTTCGCCGGCCGGCCGGACGGCCTCAAGCCGATGCAGCAGCTGTACGGCATGGAATTGAGCCGGCCGCAGATCCGCCAGATGGACCCGGGCCTGGTGTACAACGCCATCCGCGACGGCTTCGTCGACGCCGGCCTGGTCTACACCACCGACGGCCGGGTCAAAGGCTTCGACCTGGTGGTGCTGCAAGACGACATGGCTTATTTCCCGGCCTACGCCGCCACCCCGGTGGTGCGCCGCGACACGCTGGAGCGCAATCCCGGCCTGGCCGACGAGCTGAACAAGCTGGCGGCGCTGCTGGACAACGACACCATGTCCGCGCTCAACGCCAAAGTGGACATCGAACACCGTCCGGTCAAGGAAGTCGCCAGCGAATTCCTGCGCCAGCGCGGCCTGATCTAAAGGAGGCCGGATGGAAACCCTATTGCAAACCTGCCAGTTCATCTGGCAAGACCTGCCGCAAATCGCCGCCCTGGCGGAGCAGCATCTGAGATTGGTGGGCATCGCCGTCGGGCTGGCGGTGCTGCTGGGCGTGCCCCTGGGCGTGCTGATCGTTCGTTTCCAGGCGCTGGCCGGCCTGGTGCTGGGCCTGGCCACCGTGGTGCTGACCATTCCGGCCATCGCCTTGTTCGGCCTGATGGTGCCGCTGTTCTCCATGATCGGCCAGGGCATAGGCGCGGTGCCTGCCATCACCGCCGCCTTCCTGTACTCCCTGCTGCCCATCGTGCGCAACACCCACACCGCGCTGACCCATCTTGAGCCCGGCGTGCGCGAAGCCGGCCGCGGCCTGGGGCTGACCTTCTGGCAGCGCCTGCGCTGGGTGGAGCTGCCGCTGGCCACGCCGCTGATCTTCGGCGGCATCCGCACCGCGGTGGTGCTGAACATCGGCGTGATGGCGATCGCCGCCATCGTCGGCGCCGGCGGCCTGGGCACCCTGATATTGCACGGCATCAGCCAGAGCGACATTCGCAAGCTGATCGCCGGCGCGGTGGCGGTGAGCGTGCTCGCCGTCGCGATGGATTGGTTGTTGCTGCGCGCTCAGCGCGCGCTGACCCCGAAAGGAATTCGTTGATGATTGAACTGCAAAACCTCTGCAAGCAATTTACCCAGAAAAACGGCCAGGTCTTCCAGGCGGTGGACAATGTCAATCTGCACGTGCCGGAAGGCGAAATCTGCGTGCTGCTGGGCCCGTCCGGCTGCGGCAAGACCACCACCATGAAAATGATCAACCGCCTGATCGAGCCCACCTCGGGCAAGGTGCTGATCAACGGCGAGGACACCGCCGGCATCGACAGCGTGACGCTGCGCCGCCAGATCGGCTACGTGATCCAGCAGATCGGCCTGTTCCCCAATATGACCATCGAGGACAACATCACCGTGGTGCCGCGGATGCTGGGCTGGGACAAGAAGCGCTGCCGCGAGCGCGCGCGCGAACTGATGAGCATGGTGGCTCTGGACCCGAACCGCTTCTTGCAACGTTATCCGCGCGAGATGTCCGGCGGCCAGCAGCAGCGCATCGGCGTGATCCGCGCGCTGGCGGCCGACGCGCCGGTCTTGCTGATGGACGAGCCCTTCGGCGCGGTGGACCCGATCAACCGCGAACAGATCCAGAACGAATTCCTGCAAATGCAGCGCCAGCTGGGCAAGACCGTGATGCTGGTCAGCCACGACATCGACGAGGCGATCAAGCTGGGCGACCGCATCGCGGTGTTCCGCCAGGGCCGCATGGTGCAGTGCGCCGGCTCCGACGAGATCCTGGCGCGGCCGGCGGACGACTTCGTCGCCAGCTTCGTCGGCCAGGACCGCACCCTCAAGCGCCTGCTGCTGGTGCAGGCCGGCGAGGTGGCCGACCAACAGGAAACGCTGACCGCGCGGCTGGACACGCCGCTGGCGGCCGCCTACGGCCTGATGGACGACAACGATCTGATGCACCTGACCGTGGTGGACGCCGACGGTCAGCCGCTGGGCTTTGTCCGCCGTCGCGACGCGCGCGGCGCGGACGGCGTGTGCGCGGACAAGATCAAGCCGGTGAGCGTGACCGCGGCGGCGGGCGAGAACCTGCGCGTGGTGCTGTCCCGCTTGTACGAGCACAACCTGACCTGGATGCCGGTGTTGGACGCCGACGGCCGCTACAACGGCGAAGTGTCGCAAGACTACATCGCCGGTTATCTGAATTCCGGCCGCACCTCGGCGCGCGCGCGCCAGACGGCGGTCTGACGCCGGGCGGGCGGAGAGTCAGACCGAAGGCTCTCCGTCCGCCGGGTCCGCCTCCCGCAAATGGGCGAGCAAATCGCCGGGCTGGCAGCCCAGCTGCCGGCACAGCGCGTCCAGCGTGTCCAGGCGCAGGCTCTTGACCTTGCCCAGCTTCAACAGCGACAGATTGTGCGGCGTGATGCCGATGGCCAGCGCCAGATCCTTGGATTTGATCTTGCGTTGCGCCAGCATGACGTCCAGCGTGATCACGATAGCCATGCCGGTCTCCCCAGTTTTTAATGTCTTTCCCAACAGCGGCTTACAGGCTTATGGGGGAAAACATACTCCGCTACGCCGCCGCATGGCAATGCGGACGGTTGCGGTCGCGCTGAGTAGTTTTACCTATGGGCAAGCGGGGTGGCCGGTCCTATGTTGGTAGGGCGGTGTTGCGTATCCACTGCGCCCGGGGCGCGGGCGGAGACGGTGAAATCATCGCCGCGCGGTAATTAATCATTGTTTTTGTCAGCTTGCGTGGAAATCGGCGGATTCATGCGCGGCCGGGCTTTGCGCCGCGCTTGTCTAACCCGGTTCCGGCTCCTTATAGTGATGGCCATGCAGAAGTTCAGCGCCGCGGCGACAGCGGACGAAGAGGGGCTCTTGGTATTTTTTGCGGCATATGGCCGCGCAGGAAGTGGAGGACGCGGACCATGGCGATCCGGACAGTAAGTGAGTTGCGCAAGCGGGCGGCGGCCGGCGAAACCCTGGATTTTCTGTTTTTCTGGGGACACCGGCCCAAACACGAGGACGGCGTCTGCAAGAGCTGTCTGAGCCAGTGGTTCCCGGCCAGCTTCGAGATCGACGGCCTTGGCTACGCCAGCGCCGAGCATTACATGATGGCGGAAAAAGCCCGCTTGTTCGAAGACGCGGAGGTTCGCGGCAGGATACTGGCCGCGGCCACGCCGGCCGAGGCCAAGGCCTTGGGCCGCCAGGTGCGCGGCTTCGACAGCGCCTTGTGGCAGCAGTGCTGCTGCGAGGTGGTGATGCGGGGCAATCTGGCCAAGTTCGAGCAAAACCCGGCGTTGGGCGATTTCCTGCGCGGCACCGGCGACGCCATCCTGGTGGAGGCCAGCCCGGTGGACTGCATCTGGGGCATAGGCTGGGCCGAGGACGACCCGCAGGCCAGCCTGCCGGAGATGTGGGACGGCAGCAATCTGTTGGGCTTCGCCTTGATGGAAGTGCGCGAGCGCCTGCGCTAGCCGCGGACGATGCCCGGCAAGAAAAAACCCTGTCGAATTCGACAGGGTTTTTTCGTTCGGCGCAGCCGTTTATTGTTGTTCGGCGTGATAGCCGGTGACGCGTTCCACTTCTTCCTTGGAGCCCAGGAACACCGCCACCCGCTCGTGCAGCTTCTGCGGCTGGATGTCCATGATGCGCTGGCGGCCGTTGGTGGCCGCGCCGCCGGCCTGCTCCACGACGAAGGCCATCGGGTTGCCTTCGTACATCAGGCGCAGCTTGCCGGCCTGGTCCGGGGTGCGCGCGTCGCGCGGGTACATGAAGATGCCGCCGCGGGTCAGGATGCGATGCACCTCGGCCACCATGGACGCCACCCAGCGCATATTGAAGTCGCGGCCGCGCGGGCCGGTGCTGCCGGCCAGCAGTTCGTCCACATAGCGTTTCACCGGCGCTTCCCAGTGGCGCATATTGGACATGTTGATCGCGAACTCGCCGGTGCTTTCCGGCACCTTCATGTCCGGGTGGGTCAGCACGAAGGAGCCTTGTTCGCGGTCCAGCGTGAAGCCGTTGACGCCGCTGCCGAAGGTCAGCACCAGCAGGGTTTGCGGGCCGTACACGGTGTAGCCGGCGGCCACTTGCTCGGTGCCGGGCTGCAGGAAGGCGTCTTCGGTGGCGTGGTCTATGCCCTCGGGACAGCGCAGGATGGAGAAAATGGTGCCCACCGAGATGTTGACGTCGATATTGGATGAGCCGTCCAGCGGATCGAACATCAGCAGATACTCGCCCTTGGGGTATTCGCCGGGGATGTGGTAGGGCAGCTCCATTTCCTCGGAGGCCATCGCCGCCAGGCTGCCGCCCCATTCATTGGCGTCCAGCAGGTAATCGTTGGCGATCACGTCCAGCTTCTTCTGCGCCTCGCCCTGGATGTTGCCGGTGCCGGCTTCGCCCAGCACGCCGGCCAGCGCTCCCTTGTTCACCGAATAGCTGATGGCCTTGCAGGCGCGGCCTACGGTTTCGATCAGCAGGCGCAATTCCGGCGGCAGCGAGCCGGCCTTGCGTTGCTGTTCGATCAAAAAGCGGGAGAGGGTGATGCGGCTCATGGCAATCCTTAGCTTTGGGTGGTGCGCGAATGATAAGGCCGGCGCGGCGCCGGCACAACGCGGCATTATAGCGGATAAGCCGTTTGCAGTCGTCATGTGGCGGCTTGGCCAGGCTCAGCCGTCGCCGTTCAGCGGCGCCAGCGCCGCCAGCAGCAGCTCGATGTCGGCAGGGGCCACGCCGCGCATCGCGTCGCGGCAGGCCTGGTCGGCGGAGAGCCGGGCGTGCTGGTAAAGCTCGGCGCCGGCTGGGCTCAGGCAGGCGTAGCCGACGCGCGCGTCGCGCGCATCGGCCTGGCGTTCGACCAGGCCGATTTTCTCCAGCGGCAGCAGCGCGCGGGTGGCGCCGGACACCGTCAATCCCAGGCAGGCGGCCAGTTCGGTGCGCCGCAGCCGCCCGGCCTCGGCATGGCGTAGATGGTGCAGGATCATGAAGTCGCCAAAGCTGAGACCGTGCAGATTGGACAGCCGCTGATCCAGCTTGCGGGTCAGCGCGGACTGGGCGCGCATCAGGCGCAAGCAGAAGGTCAGCTCCGCGGCGGCGTCAGTCATGGATGCGCTCCGGTTCCGCGTCCGCCTGCAGCCGCAGCCTTTCCTCCGCGCTTGGCGCTTCGAACAAGGCGTCCATCGCATCGAACATCGCCGGGCTGACAGTGAAGGAAAAGGTGTCGCCGCCCTCGGTATTGCGCCGCATCACGCGTTGCTTGCGCTCGGCGCGTTCGGCGTCGACGAAGACATCGCGCAGCGGGTAGCCGGCTTCAGCCGCCAGCCGGCGCCAACGCTCGCGGTCCGCCACTCGCATCAGGCCCAGGTCCAGCGCCACCTCGCCGCCGGCGGCCAGGATTTGCCGGCAGAGGGGCCAGATCAGCGCTTCGCAGCGCGCCACGCGCGCCAGCGCCCATTCCATCGTGATCGGCTGCGGGCAGTCCGCGCCGAATAGCGTCTGCATCCAGTCGTCGATGGAAAAGACGATGGCCTGGTGGCTGGCCGCCAGCTTGCGCGCCAGCGTGGATTTGCCGGCGCCTTGCGGGCCGTAGATCAGATGTAGGGTCGGCATTTTAGTTTCCAGATTGTTGAGTAATCAACTATATGGCTATGGCATTTTTCCGTCAAGGCCAGGCGGCGATAGTGTCGGCGATTCCTCGGCAACCACGGCGAAGCGCGGCTATGAATAAAGACAGGATCAAGCCGAGCGGGGAATCATCATGGCGAGAGCGATATTGGCGCTGCTATTGCTGTTGACGGCATGGCAGGCGCGGGCGATCACCATCTACACCGAGGACTGGCCGCCCATCACCTTTCAACACAACGGCGTGCCGGACGGCATGGCGGTGGAAGTGGTGCGCGAGATCCAGGCGCGCATGCACGACAACAGCGCCATCGACGTAGTGCCCTGGGCGCGCGGCTACAAGGAGTTGCTGACCACGCCGGGCGTGATGCTGTTCACCGTGGGGCGCAACGACACCCGGGAGAAGCAGATGACGCTGCTCGGGCCCATCGCCATTTCGCAAACCGTGCTGCTGGCGCGCAAGGGCGAGGCGGCCGGCCTGCTGGCTCTGGGCAACGGCATTTATCACCGGCCAGTGGGCGCTTACCGCGGCAGCATCTTCGCCGACGCGGCGATCGCGGCCGGCTTCATCGAGGTGGATCTGGCGCCCACCCCGCAAATCACCGCGCAGAAGCTGCTGGTCGGCCGCTACGATATGTGGTCGGAGGGCGGCTTCGTCGTCGCCTCGGTGCTGAAGGACATCCACCAGCCGGCGGACGCGGTGGAAGTGGTGCGGGTGCTGGAAACGCTGGAGCTCTATCTGGCGTTTTCGCGCGGCACCTCGCCGGCGGAGGTCAAGCGTTGGCAAACCGCGTTCACCGCCGTCAAGAAAGACGGCAGCTTCAAACGCATCTACAACAAATGGCTGCCGCGCGACACCGCGCCGATGGACGTCAAGCTGATTGGCTTGCCGCCCACCGCCGCGCATTGACGCCGTAGCGGTTCAACGCCGCAGCGCGGCAGACGTTGAAGCGGTCCTCAGAACCTGTTCAAAGTCTCGCGAGCAAGAGCGAGACAAGGCGAAAACAAGCGAAAAAGCGGAATGTACGAGGGGTACATGAGCATTTTGAGCTGGTTTTTAACGCCGTATCGCTGAAGCGCAGCAGACTTTGAACAGGTTCTCAGGGCGCGTCCGGGCGGGCGGCCTCGCTCTCCAGCCAGCGGCAGAAGGCGGCGACGGCGGCGTCCTCCGCCGCCGCGCGCGGCGCCACCCAGCAATAATCGCGCACCGTGGCCACCGGCGCCGGCAACGGCGACAGCAGCACGCCGGCGTCTATCTGCGCCTGCGCCATCGGCATCGGCCCCAGCACCACGCCCAGGCCGTTGATCGCCGCCTGCAAGGCCAGCGAGAAACTGTCGAAGTGCAGGGCGCTGGCCGGCTTCAGCTCCGGCACCCCGGCCAGGGTCAGCCAGCGCTGCCAGGCGGTGGGGCGGGTGTCGGCGTAGAGCAGGGTATGGCGCGCCAGGTCCGCCGGGCTGGCGATGGGCGCGGCGGCCAGCAGCGCCGGGCCGCACAGCGGCAGCTCCCACTCCTTGAGGAAGGGCTTGGCGATGTGGCCGGGCCAGTCGCCGGGGCCGCGGCGGATGGCGATGTCGAACGGGCTGTCCAGCCGGCTGATGTCGCGGTCCGAAGTGGCCAGGTGCAGCTCCAGCTCCGGAAACTGCTCGCGAAAACGGCTGAGCCGCGGCAGCAGCCAGTGCAGGGCGAAGGTGGGCGTGGAGTTGACGCTGACCCGGCGCCGGCGGTCCGCCTGCAGCAGCTGCGAAGTGGCGTTGGCGATCAGATCCAGACCGTCCTGCACCTGCACCAGATAGCGCCAGCCGGGGTCGGTCAGCTTGACCCTGCCGCCGCTGCGCTCGAACAGCGGCACGCCCAGCCAATCCTCCAGCTGCTTGATCTGCTTGCTCACAGCCCCGTGGGTGACGAAGAGTTCGCCGGCGGCGGCGGAAAAGCTCTCCAGCCGAGCCGCCGCCTCAAAAATACGCAGGGTGTTGAGAGGGGGGTAAGTGCTCATGCTGTGATTTTAACTCACAATCTATGTTGCGATAACTCGTTTGAAAGCGGACGGCTAACAGCGTAATCTTCAGGCATGAAATCAAGGCCGCGTCGCTCGGCGTCGCAAGCGCGCGGCCTTGACGGCGCAGCCGAAGCCTTACCTCATTGTCCCGCAGCGTCGGAGTCCCGGCCTTGCCGGGGACGCTGCCAACAACCCAAGCCATAAAGGTCCAAAGTCATGCTGGAAGCTTACCGTCAACACGTGGCCGAGCGCGCCGCGCTGGGCATCCCGCCGCTGCCGCTGTCCGCCAAGCAAGTGGAAGCGCTGGTGGAACTGCTGAAAAACCCGCCCAAGGGCGAAGAAAGCACCCTGGTCGAACTGATCACCCACCGCGTGCCGCCGGGCGTGGACGACGCCGCCAAGGTCAAGGCTTCCTTCCTGGCCGCCGTGGCCGAGGGCGACGTCCAATCCCCGCTGATCTCCCGCGAGCTGGCCACCCAGCTGCTGGGCACCATGCTGGGCGGCTACAACATCAAGCCGCTGATCGACCTGCTGGACGACGCCGCCGTGGCGCAGATCGCCGCCGACGGCCTGAAGAAAACCCTGCTGATGTTCGACGCCTTCCACGACGTGAAGGAAAAGATGGACAAGGGCAACGCCTTCGCCAAGGAGGTGGTGGAATCCTGGGCCAAGGCCGAATGGTTCACCAGCCGCCCGGCCGTGGCCGAGAAGATCACCGTCACCGTGTTCAAGGTCACCGGCGAAACCAATACCGATGACCTGTCCCCGGCGCCGGACGCCTGGAGCCGCCCGGACATCCCGCTGCACTACCTGGCCATGCTGAAGAACGCCCGTCCCGGCATCACCCCGGAAGAAGACGGCAAGCGCGGCCCGATGCAGTTCATCGAAGACCTGAAGCAAAAAGGCCACCTGGTCGCCTACGTCGGCGACGTGGTCGGCACCGGCTCCAGCCGCAAATCCGCCACCAACAGCGTGATCTGGGGCACCGGCGAAGACATTCCCTACGTGCCGAACAAGCGCTTCGGCGGCGTGTGCCTGGGCGGCAAGATCGCCCCCATCTTCTTCAACACCCAGGAAGACTCCGGCGCGCTGCCTATCGAAGTGGACGTGTCCAAGATGGACATGGGCGACGTGATCGACATCTACCCGTATGAAGGCAAGATCGAGAAGGCCGGCCAGAAGATCGCCGACTTCGCGCTCAAGTCCGACGTGATCCTGGACGAAGTGCGCGCCGGCGGCCGCATCAACCTGATCATCGGCCGCGGCCTGACCGGCAAGGCGCGCGAAGCGCTGGGTCTGCCGGCGTCCGCCGAATTCCGCCTGCCCAAGTCCCCGGCCGATTCCGGCAAGGGCTTCAGCCTGGCTCAGAAAATGGTTGGCCGCGCCTGTGGCCTGCCGGAAGGCCAGGGCGTGCGCCCGGGCACCTACTGCGAACCGAAGATGACCACCGTCGGCTCCCAGGACACCACCGGTCCGATGACCCGCGACGAACTGAAAGACCTGGCTTGCCTGGGCTTCTCCGCCGATCTGGTGATGCAGTCCTTCTGCCACACCGCCGCCTATCCCAAGCCGGTGGACGTGAAGATGCACAAGGAACTGCCGGCCTTCATCTCCACCCGCGGCGGCGTATCGCTGCGCCCGGGCGACGGCGTGATCCACAGCTGGCTGAACCGCCTGCTGCTGCCGGACACCGTGGGCACCGGCGGCGACAGCCACACCCGCTTCCCGATCGGCATCTCCTTCCCGGCCGGCTCCGGCCTGGTGGCCTTCGCCGCCGCCACCGGCGTAATGCCGCTGGACATGCCGGAATCGGTGCTGGTGCGCTTCAAGGGCAAGATGCAGCCGGGCGTGACCCTGCGCGATCTGGTCAACGCCATCCCGCTGTACGCGATCAAGCAAGGCCTGCTGACCGTGGCCAAGGCCGGCAAGAAAAACGCCTTCTCCGGCCGCATCCTGGAAATCGAAGGCTTGCCGGATCTGAAGGTGGAGCAAGCGTTTGAGCTGTCCGACGCCTCCGCCGAGCGTTCCGCCGCCGGTTGCACCGTGCATCTGGACAAAGCGCCGATCATCGAATACATGACCTCCAACATCACCCTGATGAAGACCATGATCGCCAACGGCTATCAGGACGCGCGCACGCTGGAACGCCGCATCAAGGCGATGGAGGCCTGGATCGCCAATCCGCAGCTGCTGAAGGGCGACGCCGACGCGGACTACGCGGCGGTGATCGACATCGATCTGGCCGACATCCACGAGCCCATCGTGGCCTGCCCGAACGACCCGGACGACGTGAAAACCCTGTCCGACGTGGCCGGCGCCAAGATCGACGAAGTGTTCATTGGTTCTTGCATGACCAATATCGGCCACTTCCGCGCCGCGTCCAAGCTGCTGGAAGGCAAGCGCGACATCCCGGTGAAACTGTGGGTGGCGCCGCCGACCAAGATGGACGCCGAACAGCTGACCGCGGAAGGCCATTACGGCACCTTCGGCACCGCCGGCGCGCGTATGGAAATGCCGGGCTGCTCGCTGTGCATGGGCAACCAGGCGCAGGTGAAGGAGGGCGCCACCGTGATGTCCACCTCCACCCGCAACTTCCCCAACCGTCTGGGCAAGAACTCCAACGTCTACCTGGGTTCCGCCGAACTGGCCGCGATCTGCTCCCGTCTGGGCCGCATTCCGACCAAGGAGGAATACATGGCCGACATCGGCGTGCTCAACCAGAAGGCCGGCGAAGTGTACCGCTACATGAACTTCAACGAGATCGCCGACTACCAGGAACTGGCCGACACCGTGAAGGTGTAATCAAGTCAATGATTTGATGCTCCGCCCGAGGGCGAGGCTTCGGGGCGTCCCAATGGATGCCCCCGGCCATACCCCAAAAAACACCCCGCTGGCGCGGGGTGTTTTCATTAAATGCAGCCTGGATGAGCCTGTTAAAATACCGGCCTTTATCCGGCGACGGTGTTTTTGAGCGGGGAGGTTTTGGTGGGGTTGTTGACGAACTTTGTAATTGCCGGCCTGGCGACGGCTTATCCCTTGTGGCGAATCTTCAGGCGGGTGGGCTTGCCGCCTTGTTATGCGCTGCTGGCCTTGGTGCCGGTTTTCGGCATGCTGGCGGCGCTGTGGGTTCTGGCAAGGTCGAAATGGCCGACGTTGGAAGGAGCCAAGTGATGGCGATCATCGGGATTATTTTGCTCTTAATCGCGGCGATTACGATTCTGACGGTGGTGCTGTCCGGAATCGTGATGTCGAGAATGGGGTATTCAAAGTGGGCCGGCCTGTTGTTCGCCTTCCCCTTTTTCGGCATCCTCGCTCTTTGGTTTCTGGCTTTCTCCCAATGGCCGCTTGAAATGAGTAAGCCGAAGAGCGATAAATAGGGCCGGATACTTGAGTGCCCATTTATTGGTGTGGGGATAAAGCCTTGGGCGGAGTCCATACGCTTAGCCGACATGCCAGCGCAAGCGCCGCCAGGCTAAGCCCTGCAGCCAACCCATACCATAAACCAATGCCGCCCAATCCTCCCTGAGTGGCCAGCATCCATCCGCCGCCAATACCTATCAGCCAATAGCCGATGCCGGCGATCCACATTGGGGTCAGCGTGTCGCGCAGGCCTTTCAGGCTGCGCGACAAGACGATTTGAGAGGCATCCGCTAGCAGGAACCAGGCAAGAACGCCCAGCAGCGTTTGGGCATCGCGCAACACCCCGGCCGTTTCGGCCTTGGCGGTATCGATGAAGACGCCGGCAATCCTGTCCGGCATCCACCAGCAAAGCGCGGCCAAGGGCGCGGTCAGCGCGGTGATCAGCAGCAGGGCACTCCAGGCCAACTGGCGGCCGCCTCGCACATCGCCTCGCGCCGCCTTGGCGGCCAGTTGCACGGTCAGTAAGTCGCCGATTCCCAGCGCCAGGATGATGAAAAGATCGCCAACATAGATGGCTATGGTGGTGGCAGCCATGAAGGCCACGCCGAAGTAGCCCGCCAGCAGCGTCACCACGCCGAACAAGCTGCTTTCGAACAAGCCAACAGCGAAGGAGGGCAGACCGATGCGGACCAGGTCGCGGCAGGATTGTCTGTCCAGCCTTGACAGCGAGCGCCAGCCAAAGCGGTAGCCGAGGCGGTGCCGACAATGGCGAGCAATGGCGAACAACATCGCCCAGTTGGACAAGGCGGTTCCTATCGCCGCGCCGGGCAGGCCAAGGGCGGGCAGGCCGAGCGCTCCGAAAACCAGCACATAATTGAGTGCGGCATTCAGCAGCACACCGCCGAGGCTGACGAAAAATATCACCCGATTCGCGCCCAGCGCCGAAACGTAGGCGCGGTAGACACCGAAACCCAGCATGGCGGGAATGCTCCAGCCGACGATGGCAAGGTATTGCGCGCACAAGGCGACCACGACCGGGTCCTGGCCGGCCAGCTGGAACGCCGCTGGCAGCAACAAGGCGGCGGCAATCAGTGCCGGGGACAGGGCGATGCAGGTCCATAGGCTGAGATCAAGCGCCGCCTGGGTACGGGCATGATCACCGCGCGCATGGGCCTCGGAAACGAAGATGCATCCGCTCGAAACCAAGGCCATGCCGCCAAATATCAATGGAAACAACGCGCTGATGGAAAGGCCGATTGCCGCCAGCTCCGTAGTGCCAAGATGGCCGACGAAGGCCGCATCGGTAAGCGTCATCGCCACTTCGGCCAGGTAGAAGCTGATAAGTGGCAGCGAGTGTTTGAGTAAGCGTCGTTCCTGCTGTAAATATCGCCGTTGTTGGGATGGCGGCGGGAGGGTTACGGGCATTGGCGATCCCTGCTTCCGACGATTAATGAACTTGTGCAGTTTTGGTTATTGCATCATAACAATCTTGCTTGCGGCAAGTTAGCGATCACTGGGGGCGGTATGGGTTTGCGGCGTTGTGAGACTGAAGCCCACGTCGCGTGAAGGTTAGGTCAGCGCCATCCTGAAAAACACCACTCTTTCCGTCTCCTCGAAGCCCAGCGCGGCGTGCATGCGCTGCGAGGCGAGATTGTCCAGCGGCGCGTCGGAAGCCAGTTCGGCGCAGCCGCGCTCCAGGCCCCAGGCCTGCACCGCCGCCACCAGCTGGCGGGCAATGCCGCGTTGCCGGTGGGCGGGCAGGACGAAGATGCCTTCCAGGAAAACCACCGGGCTGCCGTCGCAGCCGTTGACGTAGTCCTGCCGGATGGCGGCGTCGGCGAAGCCTAGCGCCTGGCCGGCGTCGTCCAGCGCCAGGAAGGACGCCAGCTGGCGGGAGCTTAGAATGCGTTCGCCGTCGGCGCGGTGCGCGGCGGGGGAGTGGTGCGGCCATAGTTGCTGGCGCAGGCCTTGCCAGGCCGGCAGCGTCGCCAATTTCAGCGCCCGGATGTGCATATCGTCCTTAATAAGCTGTTCAAAGTCCGTTGCGCGTTCGTGACGCGCATCACGGCGAGTGTACCCTCAAAATGCTCGCGCATCCCTTGTGCGTTCCGCTTTTTCGGTTGTTTTCGCTCCGTCTCGCCCTTGCTTGCGAGGCTTTGAACAGGTTTTTATGAGGCGCGACAAGCGCGGCGGCTGAAAAAACAAGGGGCCGGCATGGCCGGCCCGGTGTGGGGTTGGCGGCGGCGCGTCAATCGACTTCGCCGCACAGCTCGCAAGGTTGGTCCGTTTCGCCGTGGATGGCCAGGATGCCTACATCGCTGGCGCAGTGCTCGCAGAGGGTGAGCAAGGCTTGGGTGTTGTCCAAGGACTCTTGGCTCATGCCGCTCAAGACTTGATACTGTTGCATGTCTCAGCCTTTCATTGCTTGGATGGAGCCCGTACCCTAAACCGATACGGCCAGTGTGGCCATACTCAGATAGGACAGGTAGAGCGCGGCGGCGCGTCATAAAAGCGTCACGAAGCGCCGCCCTCGTTGATCAGGCGGTGGTCAGCACCACCACCGAGGAAATGACGATGGCCATGCCCGCCCAGCCCAGCGGCTTGAGCCGCTGGCCAAAGAAGATGCGCGCGCCGATGGCGGTGCCGATGATGCCCAGCGCGCCCCACAGCGCGTAGGCCACGGCGAGATCGATGCCGCGCACCGCCTGGCCCAGCAGGGCGAAAGCCACCCAGACCATGGCGATGGCGCCGAAGCCCCAGGCCTTGTTGCGGAAGCCGTTGGACTTTTCCAGCATCAGGTTGGCGGCCACTTCGATCAGGGCCGAGGACACTACGAATAAATAGAATACGGTTTTCATGCGGTTTGCTCCTGGGTTTGTTCATCGGCCTCTCCGGACACTACGCAGGCGATGCCCACCACGGACAAGGTCAGTCCGATGATTTCCTGGGTCAGCAGCGTTTCGCCGAACAGATAGACGCCGATCAGCGCCAGGCCGGCCAGGCCCAGGGCTTCCCAGGCGGCGTAGGCCACGCCCACGGAGATGGTGCGGATGGCGAGCGACAGGAAGTAATAGGACAGCGCCAGCGCCGCCGCCATCACCCCGTAGCCCCAATAGCTTTCGGTGCGGGCGGCGTAGGCCATGAAGGACGTGCCCAGGATTTCGGTGAGGATGGCCACCAGTAGAAAAGCCCAGCCCAGCCAGGGTTGGGAAGACGGTTGTGTTTGCATGCTACGCTCCTGTGATTGGAAATCCGGAAGCCACATGCGCTAGGGCGCAACAACGCTCCGCGAAATGCGCGGATGACGCCGTCAGCAAAGACAGTCGATCGCTTAGACCGCCCCGTGAACCTGATGGGGCAGAAGGGTTGTTTATCGCATTGAAGCGCAAGATAAGCGCCTAAATGGCGAGGCGCTTATGGTGGCTGTTTGATATTTTGAACAAATATAACACATCGCTAATGAATGTTCAATTTAATTGATAGTGAAAACTTTCAAATGCTATTTGCAGGCCGCCATGCGAACGTTGTAGCGGCGCGCCAGGCGCGGCAGCGTACCGTCGTGGCACAGCGCGTTCAAGGCCTGGTTGAAGTCCGCCACCATGCCGGGTTTCACTGATTTCAAAGGGAAACCGTACAGATAGGTCAGCGGTTGTATCGTGGCCAGCGGGCGGAGGCCGCTCAGCGCTTCGCGCCGGATGATGTAGCGAGTGACGTCTTCGTTGGCGAAAACCACCGCCTCGGCGCCATAGCGCATGGCGGCCAATTTCTTTAACACCGTTTCCTGATTATTTTCCACGGTGATGTTCATATTGGGCAGGCCGGCAATCAGCTTGTCCAGGGCGTTCTGAGAGACGGACGGGCCGTAGACCGCGATGCGGTGGTTGAGCAGATCCTGCGCCTGCTGGTAGCGGAAGGTGGAGCTGGCGGTGGCGAACAGGCCGTAACTGCTGTGGTACACCGGGGCGCTCAAGGCCAGCGATATCCTGCGCTCCGGCGTGTCCTGCACCGGGAAGATGCCGTCCACCTTGCCTTCCTCGGCCAGCAGCAAGGCGCGGCGCCACACCATGGCCTGGATTTCGCAGCTCCAGTTCAAGCGCTGGCAGACGGCCACCAGGGTATCCACCATCAGGCCCTGCGGCTGGGGTTTGTCGGTCACTTCGATGAAGGGGGGGAAATCCTGGGTGACGAAGTGCAGGGTGGCCGCGTCGGCATGGAGCGACAGCGACAAGGCCAGCGCGGCGCTGCTCAGCGATTTCAGCATGTGCGGGCTTCTCCCCAGTGAACGGCGCGGGGCCGGCGGCCCAACGGGAACCGGCGGCCTGGTTCGGATGCGTTGTTACATTATGGTTGAGTTTCGATGCCGGTTTATCGCTTTATCGGCCGGCCGGGCGCGTCCTTGAACAGCGCCCGGCCGGCGCGTCTTAATAGCCCATGGTGGCGCCGTCCGGATTGCGTGGGTCGGAATAGCCGTACAAGCCGCCGTCGCGCAGCTGTATGGTCTGGGTCCGGCCCATGCTGGGCTTGACCGCGATCTTGTAACCCTGTTCGCGCAGCAGGCGCAGCGTGTCCGGGCTCAAGCCCTTTTCCACCCGCAATTCATCCGGCAGCCATTGATGGTGGACCCGCGGCGTGGACGCGGCTTCGGCCGGGTTCATGCCGAAATCGATGGCGTTGACGATGGTTTGCAAAGTGGTGGTGATGATGCGCGCGCCGCCCGGGCTGCCGGTGACCAGCCAGGGCTTGCCGTTCTTCAGCACCAGGGTCGGCGACATCGAGGACAGCGGCCGCTTGCCGGCCGCCACCGCGTTGGCGTCGCCGCCGATCAGGCCGAAGGCGTTGGGCACGCCGGGCTTGACGGAGAAGTCGTCCATCTCGTTGTTGAGCAGAATGCCGGTGCCGCCGGCGATGATGCCGCTGCCGAAGTTCAGGTTCAGCGTGTAAGTCACCGCCACCGCGTTGCCCTGCTTGTCCACGATGGAGTAGTGGGTGGTCTGGTCGCTTTCGTAGGGCTGCGGCTTGCCGGGCTTGATCTCGGCGGCGGGGCGGGCCTTGGCCGGGTCTATCGTCGTCGCCAGCTGGTCGGCGTAGCGCTTGGAGGTCAGCCCGGCCTGCGGCACTTTGACGAAGGCCGGGTCGCCCAGGTATTCGGAGCGGTCGGCGTAGGCCAGCTTCATCGCCTCGGCCAGGTAGTGGATGGTTTGCGCGCTGTTGGGGCCGTAGTCGGCCAGCGGGTAGCGTTCCAGCAGGTTCAGGATCTGGACGATGTGGATGCCGCCGGAGCTGGGCGGTGGCATCGACACCACCTGGTAGCCGCGGTAGCTGCCGCTGACCGGCGCGCGCTCCTCCACCTTGTAGCCGGCCAGGTCTTTCTTGTCGATCAGGCCGCCGTGGCGCGCCATCTCCGCCACGATCTTGTCGGCGATGCTGCCCTGGTAGAACGCCTTGGGCCCTTGTTGCGCGATCAGGCGCAGCGATTTGCCCAGGTCGCGCTGCACCAGCTTCTCGCCGGCGCGCAGCGGGCGGCCGTCGCGGAAGAACACCGCCCGGCTGCTGTCCCAGCGGCCCAGATTGTCTTTTTCCACTTCCAGCATTTCGGCCAGCGTTTGCGATACCGCGAAGCCTTGCTCCGCCAGCTTCACCGCCGGCGCGATCACCTTGGCCAGCGGCAGGCTGCCCCAGCGCTGCTGGGCGTGGGCCAGGCCGGCCACGGTGCCGGGCACGCCCACCGCCAGGTGGGTGTACAGCGAACGGCCGTCAACCACCTTGCCCTGGGCGTCCAGATACATGTCGCGGCCGGCCTTGGCCGGTGCGATTTCGCGGAAATCCAGCGCAATGTTGCGGCCGCTCTTGGCGTCGTGCAGCACCATGAAGCCGCCGCCGCCCAGATTGCCGGCGTTGGGCAGGGTCACCGCCAGCGCAAAGCCCACCGCCACCGCGGCGTCCACCGCGTTGCCGCCCTGGCGCAGGATGTCCAGCCCCACCTGGGTGGCCAGGCCCTGTTCGGTGGCCACCATGCCGTTGCGGGCGTAGACCGGGTGGAACACATCGTAGTCGTAATCGTATTTGACCTGGGGCGCCGCCAGCGGGCTCAGCGCCAGCGCCGGGGCGTTGAAGCCCAGGCTCAGGCTCAGGGCCAGCGCGCTCAGCAGCAGGCTTGGGCGGGAACGGAATGAGGACATGGTGATTCTCCTTTGTACTTGGCGTTTTATGAATGTTGTGATTGCGAGGACATTCTACGGTGTCAGCTCCGCTTCGCAAAAGCCTGATTTTAAATGCCAAATGATTTGAAAATACCGTGCGGCCACGCCTATAAAGAATCGAGTTTCATAAGTCATGAACCTAGGGGGCTACCATGAGCATATCCCAACGCTTGCTGCTGACCTTGGCGGTTGCCTTGCTCGGCTTGTTCATTGTGGGCAGCTACGGGCTGTTCCAGCTGCATCGGGCCAATGAGCGCTTCGATTATCTGCAGGCCAACACTTTCCCCAGCATCCACACCCTGGACCAGGCCTTGCAGGCGCAAACCGATATGCGGGTGCTGACTTACCGTCACGGCATCAGCGAAGACCCCAAGGTCAAGGCCGACATCGAGGCCAGCATCGCGCAGCTGGACAAGCAGATGGACACGGCGCTGGACCATTACCAGAAAGACCTGGTTTCCGACGACGAAGACCGGCGGATGATAGAAAAGGACCGCGCGGACATCCGCGTCTACCGCCAGCAGCGCGACGCGGTGTTCAAGATCTCGCGCGAGCAGCCGGCGGAAGCCACGCGGCGGGAGCTGGTGGGTGGCCCGTTGCTGGCCACCGCCAAGACCGTGGTCAAGGACATCAAGGAACACATTGAATTCAATTACGGCCTGGCCAAGAAATTGTCCGCCGACAACGCCGTGGTCTACGAGCAGGCGCTGATCTCCTCGCTGGTGGTGATCGTGGGCGCCCTGATCCTCAGCGGCGCGCTGGGCTTCGCCTTGTTCCGCAGCATCCGCAGCAGCCTGAGCCAGATAGGCGAAACCCTGGACCAGGTCAGCGCCAGCAAGGACTTCCGCCTGCGCGCCAAGATCTTGCGCAAGGACGAGATCGGCCGTACCGCCGCCGCCTTCAACCACTTGCTGGACGATTTGCAGCACAGCTTCCGCGGCATACGCGACAACATCTCCGAAATCGACAAAGCCACCTCCGGCCTGGCGGCCAACACCAATCAGATCGCGCGCAGCTCCGAGGTGCAGAGCGAATCCGCCGGGGCGATGGCGGCGGCGGTGGAGCAGATGACGGTGAGCATCAACCACGTGGCCGACAACGCGGTGGAGGCGCGCACCCAGGCGCAGCAGGCCGGCAGCATGGCCAACGAGGGCGGGCAGGTGATCTCCGCCACCGTGCTGGGCATTTCCGAGGTGGCGGGCGCGATTACCGACGCTTCCCAGCGCATCGGGCAGTTGAAGGACGACAGCGCCACCATCGCCTCGGTGATGGGGGTGATCAAGGACATCGCCGATCAGACCAATCTCTTGGCCTTGAACGCGGCGATCGAGGCGGCGCGCGCCGGCGAAACTGGCCGCGGCTTCGCGGTGGTGGCGGACGAGGTGCGCAAGCTGGCCGAGCGCACCGCCAGCTCCACCACGGAGATCGGCGCCATCATCAACAAGATGCAAAGCAGCACGATGGAAGCGGTGCAGAGCATGGAAAAAGTGGTGGAGCAGGTGCACCAGGAAACCGACAACGCCCGCGAAGCCAGCAGCGTGATAGAGAAGATCCAGGACAGCAGCGGCCAGGCGATGGAGCTGGTCAAGGACATCTCCGGCAGCATCAACGAGCAAAGCAGCGCCAGCAACACCATTGCCCAGAAAGTGGAGCAGATCGCGCAGATGGCGGAGGAGAACGCGTCCGCCTCCAGCGCCTCGGCGGACGCGGCGGAGCAATTGCAGCAGCAGGCGAAAAACATCCTGAACACCGTGACCCAGTACCAGGTGTAAGCACCTGTTCAAAATCTGATGCGTTTTGTCTCGCTCTTGCTCGCGAGACTTTGAACAGGCTCTAAGAGCCTGTTTACGATCTCGCGAGCTAAGGCGAGACAAGGCGAAAACCCCTGATGCTGCGTTGCACCGACTTGCCGTTCAAGTGCTGCCTGCGTCGGCGCGCCTTGCCTCAGACGTGAAACTGACTTTTGTTAGCCGCTCAAAGGCCGCGCCGCAGCGGGGTTTATACGCTTAATAGATATTCTTACTTAGAACTTTCTACTGTTTTCCGACTGCGCCTATAACAAAGCTAGATGTGGTATCGGGCGAAGACACGGAGAATAAGGATGAATATCTCACAGCGGCTCATGCTGACCTTGATGGTGGCCATGTTGGCCTTGATCGGCGTCGGCAGTTACGGCTTGTGGCAGTTGCACAGCGCCAATGAACGATTCAATTATTTGAAGAACAACACCTTTCCCAGCATTCAGGCGCTGGACAAGGGCTTGCTGGCCTTGACCAAGATGCGGGTGGCGGCGTACCGCCACGGCATCGCCGCCGACGCCAAGAGCAAGACGGACGCCGAAACGCAGATCTCCGAAGGCGACAAGGCGCTGGATCAGGTACTGGACGCTTACGAAAAGGACTTATTGTCCAACGACGCCGACCGCAAACTGTTGCAGCAAGACCGGGCGGATCTGCAAGCCTACCGCGGCCATCGCGACGGCTTTTTGAAAGCCTCGCGCGAGCATCCGGGCGCGGCGACGCAGGCAATGCTGGTGACGGGGCCGATACCGGAGTCCGCCAAGGCCTTGGCCAAGGACCTCAACGACCATATCGACTTCAACTACGGCATGGCGGACAGCCTGTCCAAGGACAACGCCGCCGCTTACAGCATGGCCTTCGGCAGCTCGGTGGCGGTGATCGCCGCCTGTCTGCTGTTGAGCGGCGGCCTGGGCTGGCTGCTGTTCAGCCACATCCGCCTGAGCCTGAACCAGATACGCTCCACCATGTTCCGGGTGAATCAGCACAAAGACTTCACCTTGCGCGCGCCGGTGGGGCGCATGGACGAGGTAGGGGAAACCGCCACCGCCTTCAATCAGTTGCTGGAGAACTTGCAACGCAGCTTCCGCGAAATCCGCGACAGCATCGGCTCCATCGACGGCGCGATGTCCGGCCTGGCCAACAATACCCATGAGATTGCCCGTAGTTCTGAAATGCAAAGCGAGTCCGCCGCGGCGATGGCGGCGGCGGTGGAACAGATGACGGTGAGCATCAACCATGTCGCCTCCAGCGCGGTGGAAGCGCGCGGCCAGTCGCAGCAGGCCGGAGAGATGGCGACCGAGGGCGGCCAGGTGATTTCCGCCACCGTGCGCGGCATCACCGAGGTGGCCGGCGCGATTACCGACGCCGCGCAGCGCATTGGGCAGTTGAAGGAAGACAGCGCCACCATCGCCTCGGTGATGGGGGTGATCAAGGACATCGCGGATCAGACCAATCTCTTGGCGCTGAACGCGGCGATCGAGGCGGCGCGCGCCGGCGAGATGGGCCGCGGCTTCGCCGTGGTGGCGGACGAGGTGCGCAAGCTGGCCGAGCGCACCGCCAGCTCCACCACGGAAATCGCCAACATCATCAACAAAATGCAAAGCAGCACGCTGGAAGCGGTGCAAAGCATGGAGAAAGTGGTGGATCAGGTGCACCAGGAAACCGCCAACACCCGCGCCGCCAACGACGCCATCGACGGCATACGGGACAGCAGCGGCAAGGCGATGGAATTGGTGCGCGACATCTCCAACAGCATCGCCGAGCAGAGCGTGGCCAGCAACACCATTGCCCAGCGCGTGGAACAGATCGCCCAGATGGCGGAGGAAAACTCCTCGGCGTCCAGCGGCTCGGCGGACGCCGCCGGGCAGCTGAGCCAGCAGGCGCGGGTGATCTTGCAGACGGTGTCGGCCTATCAGGTGTGATCGTCAGGCCGGAATGCGGAAAGGCGGCGCGGCGTAAACGCCGACGGCCGCCTTTCTGCGCGCAGGCTCAAGGACTTGAGCCGCCGCGGGGGGAAGGCTTATTCAGCCTGTTGCTTGTCCGCCTTGTCTTTCTTGGCGCGCTTCCGCTCTTTTTGCTTGGCCGGCTTGTCGGTCATCGGGTGCTTCAGCACCTTGGCGGCCAGCTTCCTGGCTGATTTGGTCGCCTTCTTCTGCCCGCGCACCTTGTCGGCCAGCGCCGCCAGTTTCTTGGCGGCGCGCTTGCTTTTAGCCATTTGACTCTCCTTTACGGATTGATGAATCGAAACCCCATGGTAAGGCGCGGGGCGGAATGCGCACCGGGCCTTTCTGGCCGTTGACGGATGGGATTTGAGCGGGAAAGCAGCTGGGGCGCGGGGCGGGGGGATGAAAACGACAAGCATTCCGGCTGGGCGAGTCACCCGCCTGTGGTTTTTATCCGGCACCAAGAGGGAGGGTGAATGGATCAAACAGGTGACTCGCGCAGCCGCCTTGCCAGCGTAAGCGCGGACAAGGATTGCAGGCTTTGTACCATAGATTGCCCACGCCAGCCATTGCCACAATCCCCAAAACCGCCCGGACGCAGGCCGTCCGGGCGCGTTTTGCGGCTCAGGACGGCCCGGCTTGCGCCTCGGCGTCGGACTCGTGCATGCGGATGCTGACGGCGATCAGCACTTCCAGATGGTCGAAGAAACCGGCCCAGGCGCCGCGCTGCGGGCTGAAGTCGAACAAGTTCATATCGTGAACAATGCGGCTGAGCAGGCCGTGGCCGGCGTGGTCCGGGTGCTGGCGGAACAGATCAACCAGCGCGCGGCCATGGCGCTCGCCCAGCGCGTAAGCCTCCGGGAAGTCTCGACAGCGCGGCAGCCGCCAGTAATGCGGATGGCTGCGGTCTTGCGAGGGGCCGACAAAGGGCAGTTTGGCTTCGCGGGCCTCCAGCAGGCGGTAGAAGGCGCGCAGTTCATCTTTTTTGGATTCACTCATCGCGGGCCTCCTGTTGGGAGCAGGCCGGCGTCGGCGCGGGGAAGGACGGGGATGCGCGGCGGGGTAAGCGCCTAAAGGATTTCAACATTGCAACCTCCTCAAGCTAATGCCGGCCAGGCCGCGGGGCGCGGCTAGGCGGGCGCATGACAAGGTTGGACTACCGGGAGATCGTTCAAAGACCGGCGCACCGTGAGGTGCCCTCGCCACGGCCCGCCCGAATAGGCAAAGCAATAGCGAGGCAGAGCGCGGGGAGGCCGCGGTCTGCCAAAACGATCTCAAGGTCGGGAGTCCAAGCCCGAGCGCCGCAATTGCAGCGGCGCGGGGCTATTGTTGGCGAGGCGGGCCGGCGCTGTCAATCAAGGACCGGCAAGGGTGAAAAAAAACCGCCCCGCGGACCAGGCCGAGGGGCGGGGGATGAAGCCTGTGAATTACAGCTTGAAGGCGAGGGTAGTTTGTTGCAACCGCTCCGCCACCACCGCCAGTTCGCGGGTGGCTTGCGAGAACACATCCACCGCAATGCCGTTTTCCTTGGACATCTGGGCGATGGCCTCCACGCGGCCGGCCAGGTCGGTGCTGGCCTGACGTTGCTCCTGCATCGCCATGGCGATGTCGCTGATGGCGCCCACCACGCCTTCCGCGCTTTCCTCCACCGAGCTGATGGTGGTGGACACGTGTTCCGACGATTCCACCACCTGGCTGACGATGTGGCGGCTATTGCGCATGCTGTCCACCGCTTCCCTGGCCCCGGCCTGGATCTTGGCGATCATCTGGGTGATTTCGGTGGCGGAACCGGTGGTGCGCTCGGCCAGCTTGCGCACCTCGTCGGCCACCACGGCGAAGCCGCGGCCCTGTTCGCCGGCGCGCGCGGCCTCGATGGCGGCGTTGAGCGCCAGCAGATTGGTCTGATCGGCCACTTCCTTGATCACGGTGGCGATGCTGCTGATCATCTGCGCCTGCTCGGACAGGGATTCCAGATTGTTGGCGGAGGCGGCCACGCTGTCGTTGACCTTGCGCACCTGCTGGGTGGAGTCCTGCACTTCCTTATTGCCTATCTTGGCCTGGCTGCCGGCTTCGCTGGCCTGGGAGTCCGCCAGCGAGGCGTTGTTGGAGCATTGGTCGATGCTGACGGTCAGTTCCTCGATCGAGGCGGCGGCGCTGGAGGTGGCGTTGACCTGCTGGCCGATGCTGGCGCTGACTTGCTCGGTGGAGGCCGCCAGTTCCTCGGCGGTGGCGGCCACGCTGGAGGCGGAGTTGATGATGTCGCCCACGGTGACGCGCAGTTTTTTCTGGGTGTCTGACAGGGATTGCATCATCTGGGCCACTTCGTCCTTGCCCTGTACTTCGATGGTGCCGGTCAGGTCGCCGTTGCCCAGCAGGAACAGCGCTTCCATGCCTTTTTTCAGGCTGCCGACAATGCCGTTCTGTATCATCACGCCCAGCGCCAGCAGCACGATCACGGCGATCACCAGCACGGTGACGACGGTGTTGCGCGCCTTCTCGTATTTGGCGGCGGCGTCTTTCAGCGCCTGGTCGGCCAGCTTGACGTTGATGTCCACGATCTGGCTCATGATGTCGTCGACCGCCTGGAATTTGGGCCGGCATTCCTTGGCCATCAGTTCCAGCGCCTTCTTGTTGTTGGCGCCGTCGCCGGTGTCGCTGTAGCTGAGGTCGCGCACTTTCTTGCAGGCATCTTCCATCACCGGCCAGGCGGCGTCAAAGCGCTTGAGCGCGTCCACTTCCGGCTGCGAGAGTTCTGTCTTGCGGTAAAGCTCCAACAGCCGGTTCATTTCCGCCACGTATTTGCCGCGATTGATGGTGACCTGATCCATCTGCTTTTTCTCGGTCTCGGCGATGAAGCGGTAGTCGGAGCGGCTGGCGTAGATGGCGTACTGATTGGCCACCGCCACCCAGTTGACCGGCATCAGCTGGTTGGCGTGCATGCTGAGAGTAAGCTGGTTCATTTCCGCGGTGCTGCTGACGCCCACCACCCCAATGGCCACGCTGGCCAGCACGCCCAACACGATCAGGCCGAAAATCTTGACCTTGATGCTGAACTGCGCAAGAAAGTTTCCCATCGCTCGCTCCCTAACTTCCGCCGATAACCACGCATTGTTTTCTAGCTACTGTTATAAGTGTGTAGTGCAGCTGTATTCATCTTGCAATGACTGATATCGGAAATTTTGCAGACGGGCAGTTCTGATTAGGTTGATGATTTTTCAGCTGAAGACAAACGGCGGCGGGGCGGAGATTGAAATTGCGCCGTCAGCGCTTATCTTTGAAACTGAGGCGTTTTCCGGCGACGGACGGCGGAGGCGGGGAACGAGGCTCGCGGCCTATGGTCTGAGCTAGCTTGTTCACGGGGCAGTTGAAGCGGCCGGCGACGCCGGCGGCTCACGAAAGCGGCGGGCGTCCAGCCCGCCCGATAAAGAAGCGCATCGCATGAAAGCCATTACCGTAGCCACTTACAACATCCACAAGGGCATGTCGCCGCTGAACCGCCATGTGCGGCTGGGCGATATGGCCTCCGCGCTGGAGTCCATAGACGCCGACGTGCTGTTCTTGCAGGAGGTGCAGGGCAAGAACATCGAGCGCGCCTTGCAGCACGCCAGCTGGCCCAAGCTGCCGCAGCATCATTTCCTGGCGCGCCGGCTGGACCACAAGGCGGCTTACGGCCTGAACGCGGCCTATGAGCACGGCCACCACGGCAACGCCTTGCTGACGCGTTTTCCCATCAACACCTGGTGCAACCGCGACATCTCGGTCAACCGCTTCGAGAACCGCGGCCTGCTGCATTGCCAGCTGACGCCGGCGGGCTGGAAGCGCCCGGTGGTGACCTTGTGCGGCCATTTCAATCTGCTGGCGCGGGACCGGCGCAAGCAGTACCTGGACCTGGCGCGCTATGTGCGCGAGAACGTGCCGGCGGACGCGCCGCTGATCCTGGCCGGCGATTTCAACGACTGGCGCGAGGAGGCCACCGATCAGCTGATGGACAGCCTGGGCCTGGTGGAGGTGTTCGATCAGCTGTTCGGCCGCCATGCGCGCAGCTTCCCGGCGCGGATGCCGATGCTGCCGCTGGACCGGATCTATGTGCGCGGGCTGAAGCCGCTGGAGGCGGAGGTGTTGAAGGGCGCGCCGTGGTCGCGGCTGTCCGATCATTTGCCCTTGTCCGCCAGCCTGGCGCCGATTTGAAGGCCAGATCTTAAAGCCGTTTTTCAGCCGTTTACGCCGCTCCCTATGTGTCTCAGTCCACATTCAAAATACTGGAAAAGATCGTAAACAGAGGATAAAAGCAGCAGGGCTCCGCATTGCGGAGCCCTGCTGCTTTGTCACGGACCGGTTTAGAGGTGGAAGCGCTCCACCACGTTCTTCAGCTTGCTGGCGTGGCCGTTCAGCTCGCTGAGGGTGGCGCTGGCGCCTTGCGCCACTTCCGAGGTGCTGCGGGTCATGCCGTTGATGTGCTCGGTGGTGTGGGCGATGTTGCCGACGGCGGTGGATTGCTCGCGGGTGGCGTGGGTGATCTGGGTGAAGGTGTCCACCACCTGCCGCATCAGGCCGCCGATGTTTTCGATCTCGCTGGCCGCGCCCTGGGCCAGGTCCACGCTCTGGTCCACGGTGGAGCGAGCCTGCTGCATGCTGGCGACGGTGCCGGCGGTTTGCTGGCGCATGCCCTGGGTCATGCTGGTGATTTCAGTGGTGGCCTGGGCGGTGCGCTCGGCCAGCTTGCGCACTTCGTCCGCCACCACCGCGAAGCCGCGGCCCATTTCGCCGGCGCGCGCCGCTTCGATCGCCGCGTTGAGCGCCAGCAGATTGGTCTGATCGGCGATGTCCTTGATCACGTTGACGATGGAGCTGATTTCCTCGGAGCGGGTGCCCAGTGAGTTCAGGGTGTCGCTGAGGGTGGTCATGGCCTGGGACAGCTTGCCCACCTCGGCGGACACCTGATGCACCGCCTGGCGGCCGCGTTCGGCGCTGCTGTTGGCCTGGCCGATGATGGCGTTGGCGTCCGCGGTGGTGTCGGCGACGTGGGTGACGCTGACGGTGATCTGTTCAATGGTGGCGGCGCTGGAGCTGATGGCCTGATTGACCTGGTCCGCGTCTTCGCTGATGCGGCTGGTGGTCTGGTGCAGCGAGCCTACGGCGCTGACCAGCTGGCCGGCGTTGTTGTTGACTTCGCCTATCAGCCGGCGCAGCCGCTGGTTCATCACGCCGATCTGGCCCAGCGCGCTGGCTTCCGGCGCCTTGGGCACGTCCACCGCCAGGTTGCCGGAGGCGATTTCCTGCAGCACGCCTTCGATGTCGGTGACCGAGCCGCCCAGCTGGGTGTGGATCTGGCGGCGGCCCAGCAGGATCAGCAGCAGGATTTCGCCCACCAGCAGCACGATGGCGGTGAGGAATTGCAGCTGGGCGCCGGACAGCCTGTCCTTGGCCTGCGCCAGCGCGGCGTTGGTGCGCTGGTCCAGCAGCACGAAGAAGTCGTCGATGGGCTTCATGATCTGGGCTTTGAACTGGTGGTATTCCTTGCTGTGCACCAGCTTGCGCGCCAGTTCCATGTCAGGCTGGCCGCTGACGGTGTACTGACCCTGGGCGTCGGCGAACTTGCCCTTGACCGCGTTCATCGCCCGCACTTCCAGATTGACCAGGCCGTCGGAATTGGCCTGCGCCTCCTTGAGCTTGGCGAATTCGGCGTCGGTGAAGCCGGCTTGTTGCATCAGGGTTTGCAAGGGCACGGTTTCGCTGTCCGGCCTGGGCTTGTCCTGGCCGGCGGCGACGAAGTCCCAGTAGATGCGGTTGTATTCCTGCGGGCGCGGCGCCTTGCCGTTGCGAATGTCCAGCACGCGGTTGTATTGCTGCTCATAGCTGGGGTCGCCGGTGACGACGTAGGTGCGGCCCAGCCGGGTCAAATCGTCCGAGCTTTGCCGCAGTTCCGAGGCCAGCAGGTAGGAGTGGTAGCGGCTCTCGCTGGCGGCGCTCATCACGTCCACCGCCTGGCGCATGGAGACGAAGGTGTAGATCACGCCGATGAAGGTGAGCGCGATGAGAATCAGCAGGCCGGTGATGGCTTGGTTGGCGCGAAAGTTTTTCATGGGGAGAAGTCCTCACAGTGCGGCTTGAGATGGGGTAAAGGCCGGTCAATGACGGGGTCCATGGCCCGCGGGGACGCGGCCGGCGGCGCTGGTTTCTCCTCTGGTCGGGGGAGCGGGAGCGGCATGGAAACGCTGGATCTGGGCATGCACTTGGTCCGCGTGGCCGCGGCTGTCCGCCGAGATGGCGGCGAGTTCTTCCACCAGGCCGGCGTTTTGTCGGGTGGCGGCGCTCAATTGCTGGATGGTGAGATTGATCAGGCCGACGCCTTGCGCTTGTTCGTTGGCGGCGACGGCGATTTCCCGGATCAGGCTGGCGGTTCTGCCGCTGGAGGACACGATGGCGGCCAGTTGCGCGCCGGCCTGGCCGGCGAGCTGGACCCCGCTGGCGGTCATGCCGCTGATCTCGCGGGCGGCCACTTGGCTGCGTTCCGCCAGCTTGCGCACTTCCTGGGCCACGACGGTGAAGCCGCTGCCTTGCTTGCCGGCGCGGGCGGCCTCGATGGCGGCGTTGAGCGCCAGCAGATTGGTCTGATAGGCGATGTCGTCTATCACCGAGATGTGGTCGGCGATGCGCTGCATGCCCTGCACGGTGCGTTCGACGATTTCGCCGCCCCGGCGCGCGTCGTCCGCCGCCTGCATGGCCATGGTTTCGGTCAGCTTGGCGTTGTCGCTGCTCTGGCTGATGGCGGAGGAGATCTGTTCCAGCGAACCGGCGGCCTCGGCCAGGCCGGCGGCTTGTCCGTTGGTGTTGAGGGACAGCTGCTGCGAGCTGTGGTTGATCTGCGCGGACAGCATCGACAGATGGCCGGCGCCGCGCTGAGAGTCCGCGATGGCGCGGCTGAGCGTGGAGACGGTCTGGAGCATGGCTTCCGCCAAGCTGCCGGCCGGGTAGCCGCCGGGCGGCGCGGCGGCGGCGAGGTCGCCGGCGGCCACCGCCCGCATCTGGCGGGTGACGCGCAGCGGCTCGTCGCCCAGCATGGCGAACAGCCGGCGGTAGAGGGTCCAGAACAGCAGCAGGCCCAGCGCGCAGCCGGCCAGCATCAGCGCGATGACGACGGCCAGCCATTGCCCGGCCTGAGCGCGGGCCTGGGCGACGGCCTGATTGGTGCGCTGTTCCATCAACTGGTAGAAGGCGTCCACCGGCTGCATGATGGCGGCCTTGTCCAAGTGGTATTGGCGGTCGTGCAGGATGCGGCGGGACAGCGCCGGATCGGGCGGGCCTAGTCGGCTGAAGCCGCCCTGGCCGTCGGCGAAGCGGCCTTTCATCGCGTTCATGGCCACGGTTTCGGTGTTGACCAGCCGGTCTGAGTTGGCCTGCGCTTCCTTGAGCTTGGCGAATTCGGCGTCGCTGAAGCCGGCCTGCCGCATCAGCTGTTGCAGCGGCACGGCGGGGCCGTCCGGCTGCGGCTTGCTGTCGTTGGCGGCCAGGAAGTCCCAGTAGATGCGGTTGTAGTGCAGGGGGCGCGGCTGCTGGCCGTTGCGTATCGCCAGCACGGTCCAGTATTGCCGTTCATAGCGCGGGTCCGCGGTTTCCGCGTAGGTGCGGACCAGACGGGTGAGGTCGTCCGAGCTTTGCCTCAGCTCATTGGCCAGCAGATAGCTTTGAGTGCGCTGCGCTTCCGCTTGGGCCTGCAGGTCCAGCTCGTGGCGCAGGCGCAGCGTGCAGAGCAGAAGCAGCAGCAAGAGCAGGGCGAAAACGCCGGCGCCGGCCGTCAACAGGGATTTGATGCTCAGTTTCATAGGCCTCCCGCCATGCCGCTGTTGCCGTGCCCGCGCCGCCGTCGGCCGGTCCTGCTTACTGTTTTTTATAAAACAATCCGTTTCTTGACTACTTTTAGTGTTGACACTTAAGTAAAAACAGCGAGTTAACGCCCCGTCGGCGTTTGATCTGGGGACGGAATGGCATTGCATGTTGAAACCGGCGAGGGCTGGACCAGGGCCAGCCTGAGCGGAGAACTGAGCATTTACACGGCGGAGCAGCTGAAGGGCGAGTTGTTGCCGCTGCTGGAACACGAGGCGGTGTCGCTGAGCTTCGCCGAGGTGACGGAGGTGGACGGCTGCGCCTTGCAGTTGCTGCTGGCCTTTGGCCGGCAGCTGCGGCGGCTGGAGCTGCTGGCGGACAATCCCATGGTCAGCGAGGCTTTCCAGTTGCTGGGCGTGACGCTGACCGCGCCGCCGTCGGGAGGCGAGGATGGACTGGAGTAAGGCCAGGGCGATTTTCCTTGAGGAGTCCCGCGAGTTGTGCGATGCGCTGGAAGGCGCGCTGCTGGACCCGACGGCCTTTCCCGCCGACGCGGAGACCTTCAACCTGCTGCTGCGCACCGCGCACACCATCAAGGGCTCGGCCGGCACTTTCGGCTTCGACGCGCTGGTGGCCTTCGCCCATGCGATGGAAAGCGTGCTGGAGCGGCTGCGCGGCGGCAAGATCGCGCTGGGCGACGATCTGGTCAGCCTGCTGTTGAGCTGCAACGATCATTTGCGGCGGATGCTGGAGGCGGTGGAGGCGTCGGCGCTGGACGCGGAGCCGGCCTGGCCGGACGGAGCGCCGCTGTTGCAGCGCCTGCAGCTGTTCTTGCTGGACGAGGCGGCGTGCGCGGTGGCCGGCGAGGACGCGCTGGACGCCGCCGCCACGCCGCTGTGGCAGTTGTCGCTGCGTTTTTATCCGGATTTGTTCCGCGACGGCTTCGATCCCTTGTCCTGCCTGCGTTTCCTCGGCCAACTGGGCGTGCTGCGCGAGGTGGAGCTGGTGTGGCCGCCGCTGCCGCCCTTCGCCGAGCTGGAGCCGACGGATTGCCTGATCGGCCTGGAGTTGAGCCTGGAGTCCGCGGCCAGCCTGGAGCAGGTGCGCGACGTTTTCGAATTCGTCGCGGAGGGCAGCCTGCTGGGCATTCTGCCGCCGCGCGCGCCGCTGGCGGCGTTCCGCTCGCTGGCGGAGCGCCTGGGCGAATCGATAGAGCCGCAGCTGTCGCGTTGGCTGGCGCGCGGCGCCTTGACGGCGGCGGAGGCGGAACGGGTGCGCGAGGCGCCCTGGCTGGCGCGGCCGGGCGGCGGGGCAGCGGGCGAGCCGGGCGCGGCGGCGGGACGGCCGACGCGCGGCGACAGTCACTATATCCGGGTGGAGGCCGGCAAGCTGGACCGGCTGATCAACCGGGTGGGCGAGCTGGTGATCGCCTCCGCCGGCACCAAATTGATTGCGCAGAACCGCTGCGACGCGGAACTGCTGGAGTCGGTGGCCATCATCAACACCCTGGTGGAGAGCATACGCGACGACGCGCTGACCTTGCGCATGGTGCCGGTGGACGAGGTGTTCTGCCGCTTTCCGCGCATGGTGCGCGAGGTGTCGCGGCAGCTGGGCAAATCGATACAGCTGGCGATTCACGGCGCGGACACCGAGATAGACAAATCCATGGTGGAGCGGCTGACCGACCCGCTGATGCACCTGGTGCGCAACGCGGTGGACCACGGGCTGGAGACGGCGGCGGAGCGGCGGGAGGCCGGCAAGTCGGAAACGGGCAAGGTGGTGCTGAACGCCTTCCACGACGCCGGCTCGGTGGTGGTGGAGATCAAGGACGACGGCCGCGGCATAGACCGCGACAAGGTGCTGGCCAAGGCGCTGGAGCGCGGCCTGCTGAGCGAGGGCCGGCAATTGAGCGAGCAGGAAACCTTGCAGCTGATCTTCCTGCCCGGCTTTTCCACCGCCCACGCCTTGAGCGATCTGTCCGGTCGCGGCATGGGCCTGGACGTGGTGAAGCGCAATATCGAGCTGTTGCGCGGCGAGATCGAAATCTTTTCCCAGCCGGGCCAGGGCACGACTTTCCGGCTGCGGCTGCCGCTGACGCTGGCCATCATCGACGGCTTCCGGGTGGAGGTGAACGATTCCTCGCTGGTGATGCCGCTGGACATGATGATCGAGTGCGTGGACATGCCGGAGGAGGCGATGCGGCAGAACGCGCGCCAGATCAATGTGCGCGGCGACTGGCTGCCCTTCGTGTCCTTGCGCGAGCTGTTCAATCTGCCGCCGGCCACGCGGCCGGAGTACGTGGTGATCGTGCATTACGGGGAAAACCGCGCCGGCGTGGTGGTGGACCGCCTGATGGGCGAGGTGCAGGCGGTGATCAAGCCGCTGGGCGAGATTTTCCGCTCGCTGCGCGGCATCAGCGGCTCCACCATTCTGGGCAACGGCAAGCCGGCGTTGGTGCTGGACATCCCGCAGCTGATCCATCACGCCTGCCGCCGCGAGCGGAAGCGGATTCGTCAGTCCAGCGAGGCTCAGGCCAGCGACGTCATTTAGCGCGCGAATGCGCGCCGGGAGGTAGTCATGCAGTGGTTTCACAATGCGCAGGTCAAGACCAAGCTGGGTCTTTCGTTCACTGTGGTGCTGGGCTTTTTGCTGGCCCTGGGCTTTATCAGCTACACCGCCACCGAGCGCATGAGCGCGGTGATGGTGAATCTGTTCGAGAACCAGCTGACGCCGATCAAGGATATCGGCAACGCCGCGCGCAACGCGATGGCCAGCAACCGTTCGCTGTACCGCTACATCGCGGAGACCGACACCAAGACGATGGACGCGGTGGACCTGGAAATGGTCGGCTTCGAGAAGAGCATGAACGCCAGCATAGACGCCTACCGCAAGACGGATCTGACGCCGCCGGAGGTGGATGCCTTGCGCCGCTTCGACGCCGCCTGGGCGATTTACCAGCCCTACGCCACCGAGGTGAAGCGGCTGTCCTACACCGACCGCGGCGACGGCGAGAACAATAAGCTGGCGCTGAAGCTGATGGCGGAAAAGGGCTGGCCGGCCTACCAGGCGGTGGACGGGGTGCTGACCGAGATGGTGAACCTCAACGCCAAGCTGGCCGACAATTCTCTGGCGGAAACCAAGGTCATCAGCACGGACGCCTTGCGGGCGCTGGTGGCGATCGCGGTGTTAGCGGTGCTGCTGAGCATCGCGCTGGGGGTGATGGTGACGCGCAGCCTGCTCAAGCAGCTGGGCGGCGACCCGTCCTACACGGTGCAGGTGGTGAGCCGGGTGGCGGCCGGGGACTTGTCGGTGCCGGTGAAGCTGCATCCGGACGACACTTCCAGCCTGTTGTATTCGATCAAGTCCATGGCCCACCGCTTGTCCGAAACCCTGTCCGAGGTCAGCGCGATGTCGGAGGCGATAGGCTCGGCGTCCGAAGAGGTGTCGTCCACCGCCAATTCGCTGGCGCAGACTTCGTCCGAGCTGTCGTCCAGCATTGAGCAGACCAGCGCTTCGGTGGAGGAGATGGCGGCCACGGTGACGCAGAACGCGGACAATGCGCGGGTGACCGAGAGCATTGCGTCCAAATCCGCGTCCAGCGCGACCCAGGGCGGCAGCGCGGTCAGCGATATGGTGCACGCGATGAAGGAGATCGCGTCGCGGATCACGGTGATCAACGATATCGCCAACAAGACGGACCTGCTGGCGATCAACGCGGCGATCGAGGCGGCGCGCGCCGGCGAGCACGGCAAGGGCTTCGCCACGGTGGCGGTGGAGGTGAGGAAGCTGGCGGAGCGCTCCCAGGTGGCGGCCAAGGAGATAGGCGATCTGGCCAGCCGCTCGGTGGGCGTGGCGGAGAAGGCCGGCACGCTGTTGCAGGAGATGCTGCCCGGCATAGACCAGACCGCCGGCCTGGTGCAGGAGATTTCCGCCGCCTCGCGCGAGCAGCGCTCCGGCATCGATCAGATCAATAGCGCGGTGACCCAGATCAGCAGCGGCATGCAGTCGTCTGCCACTTCGGCCGAGGAGCTGAGTTCCACCTCGGAGGAGTTGAGTTCGGCGGCGATGCAGCTGCAGGAGCTGATGCAGCAGTTCAAGCTGCGCAATACCCGCGGCCGCAAGTCCCGGATGGTGCACATCGGCCATTTGCACGCCGGCAGGGCCGCGCCGCCGCCGCCGGTGGATGATGACGACGACCTCGATATGAATGTGGACGAGGACAAGTTCTCCAAGTATTGACAGGAGCGCGGCGATGAGAAACAGCGAACAGCTGGCCGGCCAGGACGGCGGCGACCAGAAATTCCATTGCGTCACTTTCATCCTGGGCGAGGATTTGTTCGGCATCCAGATCAACTTCATCCGGGAGATCATCGAGTTCGACGGCATCACCGAGGTGCCGATGATGCCCAGCTTCGTGCGTGGCATCATCAATTTGCGCGGCGCGGTGGTGCCGGTGATCGATTTGTCGGTGCGCTTCGGCCGCGGCCAGACCGCGCTGAAGTCGTCCACCTGCGTGGCCATCCTGTCGCTGCCGGGCCTGGAGGGCGGCTACGCCGACATCGGCATCCTGCTGGATTCGGTGTGCGAGGTGCTGGAGATCCCGCAAAGCGAGATCGATCCCTCGCCCAGCTTCGGCTCCAATATCCGCAGCGACTTCATCCAGGGCATCGCCACCATCAATCAGCGCTTCGCCATCTTGCTGAACGTGCGCCAGGCGCTGTCGGTGTCCGAGCTCAGCCAGATGGCGGAGGCGGTGACGCAACAGTTTCTGAGCGACGATATCGAGGCCTTGTAGATGTTCGCCCTGGAGGAGTCGCTGACCGCCGGGCCGTTGCTGACGGATGGAGAGTTCTTCCAGCTGCGCCGTTTCATCTACCAGACCGCCGGCATCGCCATGCCGCTGAGCAAGCGCTCGCTGATCCAGTCCCGGCTGGCCAAGCGCATCCGCCATTTGCGCCTGAACAGCTACGCGGCTTACTGGCGTCTGATCTCGGACCCGGCCAATGTGACGGAGCGGCAGTACGCGATCAATCTGCTGTCCACCAATGAAACCTATTTTTTCCGCGAGCCGGAACACTTCGCCTGGCTGCGGCAAGAGGCGGCGCGGCTGCAGGGCAAGGGCGAGTTCCGGGTGTGGTCGGCGGCCTGCTCCACTGGCGAGGAGCCGTACACGGTGGCGATGATCCTGGCGGAGGCGCTGGGCCTGCTGGGTCAATGGCGGGTGTACGCCACCGACATCAATACCCGGGTCACGCATCTGGCCCGGCGCGGGGTTTACTCGGTGGAGCGCGCGCGCAGGACGCCGCCGGAGCTGTGGCGGCGTTATTTCCTGCGCGGCCGCGACGAATACGCCGGCATGGTCAAGGTGACGCCGGAGCTGGCGAAGAAGGTGAGCTTTTCCAATCTGAACCTGCTGCACGCCTCGCATTTCACTCACAGCCACTTCGATGTGATTTTCCTGCGCAATGTGCTGATTTACTTCGACGAGGCCACCAAGCTGCGGGTCTTGCTGTCGCTGTGCGACAAATTGCGGCAGGGCGGGCATTTGATCATCGGGCATTCGGAATCCATCCGGCACCTGGCGCTGCCGCTGGCGCAGGAGGCGCCGTCGCGCTACCGGCTGGATTCCCATCTCGCGGGCGGAAGAATCGATGAGCATCAGTGTTCTGATAGTTGACGACTCCGCGGTGGCGCGCGAGATGCTGAGCCAGATGCTGGCCACCGCGCCGGACATCAAGCTGCTGGGCGCGTCGCCGGACCCGATTTACGCGATGACGCGGATGAAGATGCGCTGGCCGGACGTGATCATTCTGGACCTGGCGATGCCGCGGATGGACGGACTGACCTTTTTGCGCCAGGTGATGGCGGAGCGACCGACGCCGGTGATCATCTGCTCGGCCTTGACCACCGAGGGCGCGCTGGTGTCGCTGGAGGCGATGAGCGCCGGCGCGGTGTCGGTGCTGCTCAAGCCGCTGGCCAACGCCAAGACCAATTTCGTCGCGAACGCCAAGCGGCTGGTGGAGGAGGTGTACGCGGCGGCGAAAGTCCGGGTGGAGGCGCTGAAGCAGACGACGCCGGCCGCTTATCCGGCGCCCAAGCTGACCGCCGACGCCATCCTGGACGCGCCGCCGGAACGCCGCCGGCCGGCGCAGGGCACGGAGCGCGTCATCGCGCTGGGCGCGTCCACCGGCGGCACTCAGGCGCTGGAGTTTCTGTTGCAGCGCCTGCCGCCGCACTGCCCTGGCATGGTGGTGGTGCAGCACATGCCGGAGGGCTTCACCTCCATTTTCGCCGGCCGGCTCAACCAGCTGGCCCAGGTGGAGGTGAGGGAGGCGAAGAACGGCGACGTGGTCAGCGCCGGCACGGTGCTGATTGCGCCGGGCGGCCAGCATTTGCTGCTGCATCGCCGGCAGAAGCAGTTCGTCGCCGAGGTCAAGGGCGGGCCGCCGGTGTCGCGGCACCGGCCGTCGGTGGACGTGTTGTTCCGTTCGGTGGCGGTGAGCGCCGGCGCCAACGCGGTGGGGGTGATCCTCACCGGCATGGGGGACGACGGCGCGCGCGGCATGCGCGAGATGCACGACGCCGGCGCGCGCACGCTGGCGCAGGACGAGGCGTCCTGCGTGGTGTTCGGCATGCCGCAGGCGGCCATCGCCCGCGGCGGGGTGGACGAGGTGATGTCGCTGGAGCGCCTGGCGAGATTGTTGCAGGGCTTGCGCGCCTGAGCGCCTGTTCTATGCCGCGCGTCGCGGGTTTTTAGACCAGGGCGTTGAAACCCGCTTCGAAATACTCATGCACCCGCTGTGCATTCCGCTTTCTCAGCCGCAAGGCCTCGTCTCGCTCTCGCTCGCGAGACTTTGAACCGACTCTAAGCTGCGTCCAAGATAGATACAGATGCGATAGGTGTTTTTACGTAAACACCAGTGCTTGTCGCGGTCTATCTATAAAAAATCCTTTAAAAACAAAGCGGGGCAGGGTCGCTTTAGCTGGAGAGAAAGCGATTATGCACTTGCTATGTGCAAACTACCAAAGCCAGTCGCATTGATTCGCGTTTAATTGGCGTTATCATCACTTTCCATATTCAGAGCACGCCGCCGCGCCGGGCCGCTGGTCCCGCCGCGCCGCCGCCTGTCTATTCTTCCCCGCCCGCTCCGCATCGTTTCGCGGCGCCGTCATCGCCTCTTGTCGATTACCGACCGATCCACTGCCTGGACCTGCGGCGCCGGTCCGGCGCGCCCCGGATGCGCCGCCGGCGGCGGGGAGTTGTTTTTGGAATGAATGTCGAGGGAATGCATCCGTATGAGTGTCTTGAACAAGGACTGGGGCTTGCGGGCCAAACTATCCGCCGCTTTTACTCTGGTGAGCTTGCTGATCGTGGCGGTTTATTCGATCTACGCCTATCGCAGCACCGTGGACTCCGAAATGAAGGGCGTGGACCAGACTCTGCTGACCGCCGCCTACGCGGCGCGCCAGATGGTGGGCGAGAATTTCCACGATCAATTGCCGGACAGCAATCCCAATAGCCAGGCCACCACCAAGCAGCTGACCGATTTCGCGCGCGACAGCGGCCTGGCTTACGCTTATTCCACCATTCAGCGCGGCGGCCGCGTGTTGTACACCAGTTCTTCCGCCAGCCCGGACGAGGTGAAGTCCGGCCAGTACCAGCAGTGGTTCCTGGCCGAATACAAGGATGTGCCGGCCGGCCTGGCCGCGGCCTTGCGTAACGGCTCCACCCAGTTTGAGGAATACCAGGGCGAGTTCGGCCTGTTCCGCTCGGTGTTCGTGCCCTTCACCTCGGCCAGCGGCATGCGCTACGTGGTGGGGGTGGACACCTCCTTGCAAAAAGTGGAGGCCTTGCGCACCCAGGTGTTGTGGCAAAGCGGCGCGGTGGGCCTGGGCCTGCTGCTGCTGTCCCAGCTGGTGGCCTTGCTGCTGGCCAACCGCATGGTGAAGCCGGTGAACGAGCTGAACGTGGCCTTGCAACAGCTGGCCGGCGGCGACTGGAACCTGGCGCGCAGCATGCCGGTGCGCAGCAGCGACGAAGTGGGCCGCATCGCGTCCTCGTTCAACACCTTCATGGCGGCGCTGCGCCAGCGTCTGCTGGAGATCCGCGGCGAATCCGACGCGGTGCAGAGCGAGTCGCAACACATCGATCAATTGGTGGGCGGCGTGGCCGCGCGTTCCGGCCAGCAGGCCGAGGACGTGCGCGGCAGCGCGGCGGCGGTGGAGGAGCTGGCGGTGAGCATCGCCCATGTCTCGGAAATCGCCGAGGACGCGGCCAAGCTGATGTCTTCCTTCGAAGGCCAGACCCAGACCACGGTGCAATACATCCAGAACGCGGTGGAGGGCATGCGCACGGTGCAGCAGGAAGTGACCCAGCTGGCCGGCAAGCTGGATCAGCTGGATTCGCGCACCAATGAGATCAATATGATCGTGGCGGTGATCAAGGACATCGCCGACCAGACCAATCTTTTGGCCTTGAACGCGGCGATCGAGGCGGCGCGCGCCGGCGAGCAGGGCCGCGGCTTCGCGGTGGTGGCGGACGAGGTGCGCAAGCTGTCCGAGCGCACCGCCAACGCCACGGTGGAAATCGGCTCGATGATAGATTCGGTGCAGCAGGATTCCGCCTCCGCCATCTCCGGCATGCGCGCGGCGGTGGACCGCGTGGACGCCAGCGTCAATCACGCCGGCGAGGCGCAGGACACTTTGCAGGGCTTCTCGGTGCAGATTCAGGGCGTGTCGCGCGGCATGGGCGATATTTCGGCGGCGGTGCGCGAGCAGGCCAACGCTTCCCAGCACCTGGCCGGCAGCGTGGAGTCGGTCAGCAGCTCGGCCGAGGAAAACCGGCTGGCGGCGGAAGAGGCGCAGCAGGGCGTGGTCAATCTGCTGGAGCGCGGGGTGTCTTTGCGCGGCGTGGTGCAGCAGTTCACGCTTTGATCGGCGGCGCGGCGCGCAGCCGCCGTCCGCTGGCCAACCGCCTCTCGGGGCGGTTTTCTTTTTGCCCAAATAATGACATTGGCGTAGCATGACCTGTCGCCATATCGGAAGGAAGGCCCGCCATGAGTCAGGAACTGCCGCCGCAGGCCGGCGCGGATCAGCCGCGCGAAGCTTTGATCATCGTCGCCTCCAGCGGCACCGGCGGGGACATGCAGCCCTTCATCGCGCTGGCGCGCGGGCTGGCCGCGCGCGGCCGCCGGGTATTGCTGCTGGCGCCGGAGCTGCAGGAGGAAATGGCGCGCGCCGCCGGCTTGCCGTACCGGCTGTTCGGCGAGCGCGAGCAGGAGCAGGCGGTGCTGGACAATCCCGATCTCTGGCATGAGCGCAAGGGCTGGGGCGTGCTCTGGGACGGCTTGATCCCGCAGCTGGACGCCATCCGCCAGGCGGTGCAAGCGCTGCCGGAAGACGAGGACTGCATGGTGTTGTGCCATCCCATCCTGGTGCCGATGGCGGCGCTGGCGCGGGCGGCGCGGCCGGATTTGCGCATCGTGACCGCCTATCTCGCGCCGTCCAATCTATGCAGCCGTTACGATCTGCTGACCATGGGCTCGCTGCGGATTCCCGGCTGGCTGCCGCCGGCCGGGGCCGGTCTGCTGTGGCGGCTGTTGCACCGCTGGTTCAACGGCCTGACCTTGCCCGGCCTGAACGCGGCGCGCGCGCAATGCGGCCTGCCGCCGGCGCCGCATTTTTTCGAGCATATGCTGAAGACGCCCAACGCCTCGGTCAGCCTGTTTCCCCGCTGGTTCGCCGCCATGCAGCCGGACTGGCCGCGGCCGTTTTTCGAAGGGGGGTTTCTGCCGCCCGCCGCGCCGGCCGGGCCTGGCCTGTGCGCCGAACTGGAAGCCTTCCTGGCCGCCGGCGACGCGCCCATCGTGTTCACGCCGGGCACCGGACATCGGCACGCGGCGGCTTTCTTCGACGCCGCGCTGCGGGCTTTGCGGCGGCTGGGGCGGCGCGGGGTCTTCGTCACGCCGCACGCGGCGCAGCTGCCGCCGGCCTTGCCGGACGGCGTGCTGTGGCAGGCGCACGCGCCTTTCACCGCCTTGTTGCCGCGGGCGGCGGCGCTGGTCCACCACGGCGGCGTCAGCACCATGGCGGACGCGATGCGCGCCGGGATTCCGCAATTGATCGTGCCTTACGGCTACGACCAGTTCGACAACGGCCAGCGCGCCAAGCGCCTGGGCGTGGCCGAGGTCTTGCCGGCGGAGCGCGTGTCCGCGCGGCGGATGGAACGCGTGCTGGGCCGCTTGCTGAGCGGGCCGGGCGCGGGCCGGGCCTGCCGCGAACTGGCCGCGCGAATGGAGGCCGAAGCGGAGCCGACGCGGGCGCTGGACTGCGTGGAGGAGGCCTTGCTGGGGAAGCCCGGACGCGCGGCGGAAAAATCCGGCGCCAGGCCGGCCTTGGCGGAGGGGTGACGAGGCTCTCGGTGCTCTAGCCAGCTAGAGCGAGACAAGGCGAAAACAAGCGAAAAAGCGGAATGTACTCGTGGTACATGAGCATTTCGAAGCGGGTTTCAACGCCATATCGCCGAAGCGCGGCAGGCTTTATGCGGCTTTCAAAGTCTAGCGAGCTAGAGCGAGACAAGGCGAAAACTAGCGAAAAAGCGGAATGTACTCGTGGTACATGAGCATTTTGAGCTGGTTTTCAACGCCGTATCGCCGAAGCGCAGCAGACTTTGAACAGCTTCTTAGCTGAACAGCGTACGCGCGCCCTCATACCGGGCGGCGAAATAGCTGTTGTCCAGCCGCGCCACGCGGATGGAGCTGTTGGTGCGCGGCGCGTGCACGAACTTGCCGTCGCCGATGAAGATGCCCATATGGGAGAACGGGCGGTTCATGGTGTTGAAGAACACCAGGTCGCCCACCCGCATCCGGCTGTCCGGAATCGGCCGCGCCACGCTGGCGATTTCGGCGGCGGTGCGCGGCAGGGTGACGCCGACGGCGTTCTGGTAGATGTAGCCGACCATGCCGCTGCAATCCAGGCCGGCCTCGGGATTGGTGCCGCCGAACTTGTAGTCCAGGCCGAGCAGGCCCAGCGTGTAGATCAGGATTTCCCGGCTGGCGCCGTCGGCCTTCAGCCCGGATAGGCTGAGGTCGCCGGAGGGGCGGGGCTTGCGGCCTCCTGCCACTTTGGAGGTGGTGCCGCAGGCGGCCAGCAGGCCGGCCAGCGACAGCGCCGCGGCGCCGCGCAGCAGCGCGCGACGGTCCAGCGGCGAAGAGGGCGAAGGCGGCAAGGTTTTGCTCATTGTTGCTTTGACTCCAGTTCTTCCCAGCGCGCCAGCTTGTCCATCAGCAATTCGTCGATTTCCTCCACCCGGCGCTGCCAGGCGATGGCCTCCTTGGGCGTGTCGCGGTAGCAGTTGGGGTCCAGCAATTGCTGATTCAGGCTGGCTTGCTCGGTTTCCAGCGCGGCGATCTCGTCCGGCAGCGCGGCGAGTTCTCGCGTCTCATTGTAGGACAGTTTGTTGCGCGCGGATTTGGGCTTGTCCTTGGCCTTGTCCTGCGGGGCGACGGTTTCCTTGGGTTTTTCCGCCGGTTTCATCGCCGCCATGCGCGCCTTGGTGTCGATCCAGTCCTGGTAGCCGCCCGGATATTCTTCCAGCCGGCCCTCGCCTTCGAAGGCGATCACCTGGGTGACCACATTGTCGAGGAAGGCCCGGTCGTGGCTGACCAGGAACACGGTTCCCGAGTATTGAGCGATCACGTCTTCCAGAAGTTCCAGCGTGTCGATGTCCAGATCGTTGGTGGGCTCGTCCAGCACCAGCACATTGGCCGGGCGGGTGAACAGCCGGGCCAGCAGCAGGCGGTTGCGTTCGCCGCCGGACAGCGAGCGCACCGGGCTGCGCGCGCGCTGCGGCGAGAACAGGAAGTCTTCCAGATAGCTCATCACGTGTTTCTTGACGCCGCCGACCTCCACGAAGTCGTTGCCCTGGCTGATGATGTCGGCGACGCTGCTTTCCTCGTCCAGCTGCTCGCGGAACTGGTCGAAGTAAGCGATCTCCAGTTTGCTGCCTTGCTTGACGCTGCCGCTGTCGGCCTCCAATTGGCCCAGGATCAGCTTGAGCAGGGTGGTCTTGCCGGCGCCGTTGGGGCCGATCAGGCCGATCTTGTCGCCGCGCAGGATGCGGGTGGTGAAGTCGCGGATCAGGGTCTTGCCCTCGAAGCCCTTGCTGACATGCTCCAGCTCCGCCACCAGCTTGCCGGAGCGCTCGCCGGCGTCCAGCTGGAAGTTGACCTGGCCGACGCGCTCGCGCCGCGCCGAGCGCTCGCGGCGGATGGCTTCCAGCCGGCGCACGCGGCCTTCGTTGCGGGTGCGGCGCGCCTCGATGCCCTTGCGTATCCACACTTCTTCCTGGGCGTGGAATTTGTCGAAGATGCGGTTCTGTTCTTCCTCGATGGCCAGTTCTTCCGCCTTGCGCACATGGTAGCTGGAGAAGCTGCCTGGATAGCTGCGCAGAATGCCGCGGTCCAGCTCCACGATGCGGGTGGCGACGTTGTCCAGGAAGCGGCGGTCGTGGGTGATCAAGAGCACGCTGCCGCCATAGCTCTTGAGCAGGTTTTCCAGCCACTCGATGGCGGACACGTCCAGATGGTTGGTGGGTTCGTCCAGCAGCAGCACGTCCGGCTTGGACGCCAGCGCGCGCGCCAGCGCCACGCGTTTTTTCCAGCCGCCGGACAGCTCATTGATCCGCGCGTCCGGGTTCAGGTCCAGGTGGGACAGAGTGGAGGAGATCAGCGCGTCGAACTGCCAGCCGTCGCGGCTTTCCAGCTCGTGTTGGATGTGCTCCATCCGCGCCAGCGCCTGTTCGTGGTCGGCGTCGGCCTGGGTCAGCTGATGGGTGACTTGATGGTATTCGGTGAGCAGGCTTTTCAAATCGCCCAGGCCTTCGGCCACGGCTTCGAACACCGTGTGCTCCGGCGCCAGCTCCGGCTCTTGCGGCACATAGGCGACGCTGACGTCGCCCTTGATGTTGATGCGGCCGTCGTCCAGCGCCACCGCGCCGGCCACGCTCTTGAGCAGCGAGGACTTGCCGGCGCCGTTGCGGCCGATCAGGCCGACCACTTCGCCCGGCTCCAGCGCGAAGTCGACGTTATCCAGCAATGCGTGGTGACCAAAAGCCAGGCAGGCTTTTTCGACGGTAATCAGAGCCATGGTGCGTGTTGTTTTCTGTATGGAAAAATGCACGGATTGTAACATGCCGGTCACGCTTCCACGCTTAGCGCGGCGCGGTTTGTGCTGTTACAATGCCGGCCAAACTTGAATGAAAGGCATGCTATGTACTTCGTTGACCGCTCGGTGGCCGTGATCAAACCGAAACAACCGTTCCTGGATTGGCTGAACCAGGCCCCGGACAACGACATGGATCTGGCGCTGGACAGCCTGCGCGCCGATTGCACCGTGATCCTGCTGCCGGAGTTCGACGAGCCGGAAGAGGGCGTCGCCTACATCGACGAAATTTACGAACAATTGTTCAAGATGGAACTGGCGTCCTGGTACGAGGACGAAGAAACATGGCCCAAGGACATGTCCTTGAAGGCCTTCTGGGAGTGGTTCGACGTGGAGATCCATTCCACGGTGATTGACAGCGTGGACGCCGACATCAGCAACACCCCGGCGCTGGATCTCTAAACCATGAGCGGGCGGCAGCGGCTGGAGCCTTTCGGCTTCGAGCTGAGGCCCTCCCGCCTCTGGCTGGCGCTGACGGCCACCGCCGCCGCGCTGCTGAGCTGGGCGGTGATCCGCCACCTGCCGCCGGCCTGGCTGGCCGTGTTGCCCGTCGCGGCTTTCCTGCTCTGGCGGGCGCTGCGCGCCGACGGTTGGGGCGACGCCGGCCGTTTCCGGCGGCTGGAGGTGGACGGCCTGGGGCGTTTGCGCTTGTGGCGCGATTCCGCGCTGCCGGCGCAGCCGCTGGACGATTGCTTCGTCACCCCCTGGCTGACGGTTTTGAACGTGAGCGTCGGCGGCCGCCGGCGCGCGCTGATGTTGTGGCCGGATTCGGCGCCGGCGGACGGCCGCCGCCGCTTGCGGACTTATTTGCTGTGGTTCCACGCCGCGGACGATACTGAGACGAAATGACTGGACACAAGACTCTGGCCGAGTGGCTGAGCTGGCAGGAAAGCCTGCACGCCACCGCCATCGATATGGGCCTGGCCCGCGTGGAGCGGGTGCGCGACGCGATGAAACTGCAACCGTCCTGCCCGGTGGTGATGGTGGCCGGCACCAACGGCAAGGGCTCGGTCTGCGCGATGCTGTCCGCGATGCTGCACCGCGCCGGCTTCAAGGTGGGCACCTACACTTCTCCCCACATCCTGCGCTACAACGAGCGCATCGCCATCGATCAGGCCCCGGCCAGCGACGAGCGCATCGTCGCCAGCTTCGAGGCGATAGACGCCGCGCGCGGCGACACCTCGCTGACTTATTTCGAATTCGGCACGCTGGCGGCGGTGCACAGCTTCGTCGCGGAAAAAGTGGACGTGATCGTGCTGGAGGTGGGCCTGGGCGGCCGCCTGGACGCAGTCAACATCTTCGAGCCGGACGTGTCGGTGGTGGTCAGCGTGGACATCGACCACCAGGCCATCCTGGGCGACAACCGCGAGGACATCGGCTTCGAGAAGGCCGGCATTTTCCGCGCCGGCAAGCCGGCCCTGTGCGCCGACCCGAATCCGCCGCGGCGGCTGATCGAGCACGCCCGCGCCATCGGCGCGGACCTGAAGCTGTACGGGCCGGATTTCGGCTATCAGCGCATGGACAATCAGTGGTCCTTCCACATGGGCGACGCCCACCGCCACGCCTTGCCCTTGCCGGCGCTGCGCGGCGGCTACCAGATGATCAACGCCTCCGCCGCGCTGGCGGCGCTGGAATGTTTGAAGCCGCGCCTGCCGGTGAGCCTGGGCGCGGTCAAGCGCGGCCTGCTGGAGGTGGAGTGGCCTGGCCGTTTCCAGGTGCTGCCGGGCCGCCCGGCGGTGGTGCTGGACGTGGGCCACAATCCGCACGCGGTCAAGGCGATGACGGCCAGCCTGAAGCAGCTGCCTTTCGCCCGCAACCGGCTGGCGGTGTTCTCCATGCTGGAGGACAAGGACCTGGAGCAGGTGGCGGCGCTGGCGCGCGAGGAGTTCGACGCCTGGTTCGTCGGCGGCCTGGACATGCCGCGCGGCCAGAGCGGCGAGCGCATCGCCGCCAGGCTGGCGGAAATGGGCGTCGCGCGGGTGCAATCCTTCGCCACCGTGGCGCAAGCCTGGTCGGCGGCCTTATCGCAGGCGGAGGAGAGTGATAGAATTGTCGTTTTTGGTTCCTTCCACACCGTTGCCGAGGTGATGGAAGCCCGGCAACACCCGGCTTGAGGAAAGCATGGCTTTATCCACCCACGAGGAGTTGATCCTGTTGCGCAAGCGCGCCAGACGCCGTCTGGTGGGCGCTGTCGTGTTGGTTACCGTCGCCACCGTCGTTTTGTGGAATGTAGTGGGCCGCTTGCCCGAGCAGCAGATGAAGCCGGAATCGATAGAAGTGCTGGGCGCGGGCGCTTCCGCGCCGGCGGCCAATCACGCCGAAGCGCCGGCGGGCACCGTGCCGCCGCCGGCCCAGCCCGCCTCAGCGCCGTCCGCGGCGTCTTCCGCGCTGGCCGAGGCGGCGCCCGCGACCAAGCCAGGCGCCACCGAGCTGGCGGCCAATCTGTCCACGATGACGCCGGCGATGCCGGCCGCGCAGCCGGCCCCGGCGCTCAAGCCCGAGCCCAAGCCGGAAGCCAGACCCGAGCCGAAAGCGGAGGCCAAGCCCAAGCCCGAACACAAGCCGGAGCCGAAGCCGGCCAAGCCCGAGCACAAAAAGCCCGAGATCAAGCTGGACGAAAAGCCGGCGCGCAAGCCGGACCCGGCGGCTATCCTGGAAGGACGCTTCGATTCGCTGGACAAGCCCGCGGCGAAGAAAGAGGAGCCGGCGGCCAAGGCCGAGGGCAAATCGGTGATCCAGCTGGCGGCGCTGTCCGACCCGGAAAAGGCCGACGCCTTGAAGTCCAAGCTGTCGTCGATAGGCGTTGCCGCCCATTTCAGCAAGGTGCAGACCAGCAAGGGCGAGGTGACCCGGGTGCGGGTCGGCCCGTTCAACAGCCGCGCCGAGGCGCAGGCCACCTTGCAGAAGCTGGCCAAGGCCGGCGTTAACGGCATTATCGTGACCAAGTAGCCGTCATGACCATCTTCGACTATATTGCCATCGCCATCATCGCCGGCTCCATCCTGGTGGCGATGATGCGCGGCCTGGTGGCGGAGGTGCTGTCGCTGGGCTCCTGGCTGATCGCCTTCTGGTGCGCCAAGCAGTTTTCGCCGGTGGTGTCGGCGTTTCTGCCCGGCGAGCTCAGCTCGGAAGGCTTGCGCCTGGTGGCGGGCTTCGTGGCGGTGTTTTTCCTGGCCTGGCTGGCGACGGCCTTGCTGCGGGTCACCTTGACCGGCATGCTGGACAGCGTGGGCCTGGGCGGAGTCAATCGATTGTTCGGGGCGGTGTTCGGCCTGGCTCGCGGGCTGGTGCTGGTGACGGCCCTGGTTTTGGTGGGCGGCTTGAGCGATCTGCCGCGACAACCCATGTGGAGGAATGCCGTGCTCTCGGCGCCATTTGAATCGGTGGCCTTATCATTAAGGCCCTGGTTACCGGCGATGCTGGCCGATAACCTCCACTACACCGGGTAGCTGGTGAACAAGGCGGAATATCTTGATATCTTCACTTCAAGATTCCGCCTTTTTCTTTGTCTTGTTTTTTTGTCCGTTTCTTTAGTAGTAGGGAAGAGAGCAAAAGATGTGTGGAATTCTAGGCGTGGTCGGTCAGGCTCCGGTCAACCAGTTGCTGTATGACGGTTTGCAGGTGCTGCAACATCGAGGTCAGGACGCCGCAGGCATCGTGACCGCCAATGGCAAGACCTTTCACATGCACAAGGGCAGCGGCATGGTGCGCGACGTGTTCCGCACTCGCAATATGCGCTCCCTGCTGGGCACCGCCGGCATCGCCCACGTGCGCTATCCCACCGCCGGCTCCGCCGCCTGCCTGGCCGAGGCGCAGCCGTTCTACGTCAATTCGCCGTTCGGCATCGTGCTGGCGCACAACGGCAACCTGACCAATACCGAAGAGCTCAAGGCGGACATGTTCCGCCACGATCTGCGCCACATCAACACCAACTCCGACTCCGAAGTGCTGTTGAACGTGTTCGCCCACGAGCTGACCCAGCGTCTCGACGGCAACGAGCTGAGCGTGGACGCGGTGTTCGGCGCGGTAGAGGCGGTGCATCGCCGCGTGCGCGGCGCCTACGCGGTGGTGGCGATGATAGCCGGCTACGGCCTGGTGGCCTTCCGCGACCCCAACGGCATCCGCCCGCTGGTGATAGGCACTTGCGTCAACAACGGCAAGACCGAATACATGTTCGCGTCCGAGTCCGTGGCGCTGGACTGTTCCGGCTTCAGCCTGCTGCGCGACGTGCAGCCGGGCGAGGGCGTGTTCGTCGGCTTCGACGGCGAATTCCACGCCCGCAGCTGCGCCAGCGAGACCCGCCACGCGCCCTGCCTGTTCGAATACGTGTACTTCGCGCGGCCGGATTCGGTGATAGACGGCGCCTCGGTCTACCAGGCGCGCATCGTGATGGGCGAGAAGCTGGCCGAGAAAATCCGCCGCGCCTTGCCGGAGCTGGACATCGACGTGGTGATGCCGATCCCGGACACCAGTCGCCCCAGCGCGCTGCAGCTGGCCAATCACCTGGGCCTGCCGTACCGCGAGGGCTTCATCAAGAACCGCTACATCGGCCGCACCTTCATCATGCCGGGCCAGGCGGTGCGCAAGAAATCGGTGCGCCAGAAGCTCAACCCGGTGGCCTGCGAATTCAAGGGCCGCAACGTGCTGCTGGTGGACGATTCCATCGTGCGCGGCACCACCTCCAAGGAAATCGTGCAGATGGCGCGCGACGCCGGCGCCAAGAAGGTGTATTTCGCCTCGGCCGCCCCGGCGGTGCGTTTCCCCAACGTCTACGGCATCGACATGCCGACTCGGGCGGAACTGCTGGCCACCGGCCGCGATGAGGCCGAGATCGCGCGCGAGATCGGCGCCGACGCGGTGATCTACCAGGACCTGTCCGCGCTGGAAGAGGCGGTCAGCAGCGTCAATCCCAAGCTGAGCAGCTACGAAACCTCCTGCTTCAACGGCGAGTACATCACCGGCGACATCACGCCGGCCTATCTGGACGCGATCGAAGCCGAACGGCTGGGCGGCAAGCCCGGAGCGGAGCAGGGCGGCAGCGAGCAGATGATAGATCTGAACCTGAACGTGGCGGAACAGAATCTCATGTAATAATGATTTAGCTTCCAAACGGCGGCGGGCATTGCCCGCCGTCTTTTTTTATTCGCCGCCGCGACGCAATTTGGCGACAGACGCGCCGACAATGGCCGGATGGAACGGTATTTCGCTTGCCAAACCCATTTCCCATATTGAATATTTGATGCCATAAGCCGATAAAAACCCGGCGTGATAAGTCAGACGCGTAAACTGGTCTAAATTAATATGTATTTAAAACTGTTTACTTGTTAGTCTGCCTTTGACGCGCCTGATATTGAGGAGTGGATATGGATGACATTCTGGAGATGCTGGTTGCGCGGCAGGCCGCGCTGGAGAGAATCATCGAAGGCCTGGTGCTGACCATGAGCCAAAGCGGCACGATCAAACTGCAGGATTATCTGAAGATAGGGCAGCTGATGCGCTTGAACAGCGCGGTCACCGACTCCATCGACGTGTCCGACAGCCTGCGCCGCATCAACGCGCGCCTGCAGACGCATGCGCAGGGCGGGCTGGATTCGATGAACGCCTTGTTGCGGGAAACCCTGTTGTTCGCCCAGGCGGCGCCGCCGCAGCGCGACGCGCTGCAGCAGGGGCTGGGCGTGAAGGCCTCGCTGGAAATCAGCGCCCAACTGGAGGAGTTGCTGCAGCGGCGCGCCAAGCGTCCGCGCAAACCCACCCGGGCTTAGCGCCTGTCGATCTCCGCCGCGCTGCGGCGGGATTTTGGCCCCGGGCGTTAAGACCCGCTGACAAACCCCCTGATCCTGCGTTGCGCCTCCTTGTCGTGCTACGGGTACTGCCTGCGTCGGCGCGCCTTGGCTCAGCTACGCTGCGCGGTTTTGTTGGCGGCTCTAAAAACCAGCTCAGAATGCTCATGCGCCATGCGCGCATTCCGCTTTTTCGCTAGTTTTCGCCTGGTCTCGCCCTTGCTCGATGGCCTTTGAGCCGCGGGCGCAATCGGTTTTCAAGGGAAGCGCGTCGCCGGCGGATCTCCCGCCGGCGCCAGCCGCAGATAGGACGCTCGCGACGGATCATTGCGGTCCACCATGATTTCCACCCGTTCGCCGGCGCGCGGCATATTGCCCAGATCTATCAGTTGTTCAATCGTCAGCTCCCGGCTGAAGCCGTCCTGCCACACCCGCAACTCCAGCCGCATCATCGGCACCTGGTTCACCAGCAAGCCGGTTTGCCGGATAGACAGCACGTCGGCCTTGAGCGGGATGCCGTCTTTCACGCTTTCGCGCTGCCACGGACCGGACAGGCCGCGCAGCTGCGAGGTCCAGTCGAAGGAGCGGAACAGCAGAAAGCCGGTGACGGCCAGCGACAACACGGTCACTCCTATCGACAGGAGCACGGAAAAGCGGATCCAGGACTCGAACATCGGCGTCTCCCTTGCAAGGCGCGGACGGCGTGGGACGGAGGGTCCGTCGCCGCGGGCGAAACTGACAATATTAAGCACTTTATGGAAGCATGGGATTCGTTTGGAATGACGGAAGTTCCCCGGTTTTCTCAAGGCGCGGGTTCTCGGCCTCTCCTTGAGCCTCATTTATTACATTCAAATCAAATACAATGGCATTTTTTGAGGGTGAAAACCTTTGTCGTGTGACTAATTCATCGCTGAAATTAAGAAATCGGCATATCTGCGGGAACTACCGCAAAGACGCTCCATCACAAAGTAATGCTTACCAGAGAAGCAAGCTTGTCTTCACAATGTTTTAATTAGCCCTTTAGCCGGCGGGCATTGCGCCGGCCTGGGGCGTCACCGGTTCCAGCGCCGCGGTCTGAGCGATGGAGCCGAAGCGAGGCAGCCGGCCCTCAGAAACGCCGGCGTTTCGCGCATTGGCCAAGGCCAGGGGAAGAGAATCATGCCAAGACGTCCGTTGCTCTCGTCGCTAGAGCGCGCCAGCTTGCTGGAGCCTCCCAACGACGATTACGAACTAGATCAGTTAACCGCTTTCAGCGAACAGGATTTCGCCTTGATCCAGCAACACCGCGGCAGCGCCAATCGGCTTGGGGTCGCCGTGCTGCTGTGCTATCTGCGCCACCCGGGCATCGCTCTGGACGAGGGCTGCCAGCCGGCGCCGCGGCTGCTGCGACGGGTGGCTGCCGCGCTGGGCGCGCGGGAGGAGGACTGGGAGCGCTACGCCACCCGCGACCAGACCCGGCGCGAGCATCTGGTCAAGCTTTACGCCTATCTGGGGCTGAGGCCGTACCGGGCCGAGGACGGCCAGGCGGCCTTGCGCCACCTGACCCGGCTGGCGGCGCAAACCGACCAGCCGCTGACCCTGGCGCAGGCGATGGTGTCCTGGCTGCGCCAGCGCCGCATCGTGCTGCCGGCCATAGGCGTGATAGACCGCAGTTGCGCGGCGGCGCTGACCCTGGGTTCGCGCCAAGTCTACGCGCGCCTCAACGAGGCCTTGAGCGCCTGCCAGCGCGAGCGGCTGGACGCCTTGCTGGAGTTGAGGGAGGGCGGAAAGCTGACGACGCTGGCCTGGCTGCGGCTGAATCCGGAGCGCGCCCGCGGCGCGGCGCCGCAGCTGGAGCGCTTGCGCGTGGTGGACGCGCTGGCCTTGCCGGCCCACCTGACGCAGCTGGTGGGACCCGGACGGATGCTGGAGTTGGCGCGCGCCGGCGACGGCATGGACTGCCACGATCTGGCGGAACTGGAACCGCCGCGGCGCATGGCCACTCTGGTGGCCATCGTCTTGCAGGCGCGCGCGGCGCTGCTGCGCATGTTGCAGAACCTGGAGAAATTGAAGGCGATAGACGCTTTGGCCTTGCCCGCCGGCTTGCGAAACCTGGTGTCGCAACAGAGGATGGGCAGGCTGGCGGAGGAGGGCCGGCAAATGAAGCCCAAGGATCTGGCCAAGCTGGAGCCGCGCCGGCGCATGGCCACCTTGCTGGCCTTGGTGCTGGAACTGCGCGCCGCCCTGGTCAAGGAAATCCTCGATCTGCGCGAGCGTCTGGTGGGCAAACGGCTGGAGGCCGGCGAACTGGTTTAGCCGGCTTGACCGCGCCGGCGGATTCGCCGCGAAGCCCTCCGCGCGATAAACGCAGGCGATGAATAAACCCCGTCAATGACGGGGTTTATTTTTTTTAGCGCTTCCATGATATTTAATAAAAATTATTGAACGCTTACCAAATTAAACAATCGTTTATTTTATTGCCGAGTATTAGGGATAACCCTAGTCTTGTTTTTGATTTATGCAAATAAGGCGTCAAGACGTGCGCAATCATCTAAACATGCTAGCGTGCAAAAACGGCGCAATTCCCAAAGGCAGGGTTTTGTGTATCAAATGCAACAATGTTTGACCGAAACGCGGCTGTGTTCTTTGCGCATTTGGGCGAATCCAGCCTTGGGGAGATTGGTTTTTTTAAGGATTGCCTTAAGAAAACTGAAACCCAGGGCAAGTTTCCGCGCAATACCCATATATGCCAATTTACACTAAGCAAATCGCAATATAAAAAACTTTTCTCAAAATTATCCTAATAAGTATGTATTTTACACATTGCCCCATGCCATGCCTAGGTTTTCTGTCCGCTTCCCGGCGCAAGCGACAACAGGACGCGACGCGCGCCGGACCGGCGCGCCCATTCTCCCGCGCAAGGTCGGCGCGGCCCTGACAGCCGCGGCTGAAAATGCGAATGAAATCTGTCACTTGCAAACCAAGGCTTTATTTTTCAGAGCCGCATTGAAAATCGATTCCGATTAAGCCCTCGGCGGCTTCCATTCCTGTTTTTTTCGCCTGCGTCATCCTCTTCGGCAAGCCTTTTTTGCTGCGAAATTTTCAAGCGGCGCGACGATTCTTTGCATGCGTCCCCGTCATGAAACGCCGATTTATGCATTTGTATTGCCGTGCAATTTTCCCCCGTTTCCCCTGCGTTTACCGGTAAACCTGCCCTCGGCCGTTTATTTGGACAGGCCCAAGCGTTTGCTTATAACTTTGTTCTCGAGTTTTTGTGAAAGCGCGCCAGGCGTTTATCGGCGCCTTATTCAAAACATTGAGGCTGGCTGGAACCGGTCGGCCGCCGGAATCAATATTTTTCATGAACGCTGAAGCCATGAGCCACGCCATCGCCGATATCGCTTTGCCGGACAGCCCGGCCGCGGAAGAGCTGGATTTCGACGCGGACTTCGCCCGCGTCGACGCCGCGATCTGCGAATACGACGCGGTGGGCCAGGTCCCGCTGCGCAAGGGCGCGGAGCCTTTTCACTGGACCAGCGTGGAAAGCGCCAGCCGCGCTTTGCTGCGCAAGGCGGCGGACGTGCGGGTGGGCGTCTGGCTGCTGCGGGCGACCATGGCCCAGCGCGGCCTGGCCGGTGCGGCGGAGGGCTTGACGGCGCTGGCGGCGATCGCGGCGCAGCCGCTGGAGAACATCCGTCCGGCCGGACAGCCGGACGCGCCGGCGGGCGAAATCCACGCCTTGCACCTGGCCTGGCTGTGCGGGCCGGCCTTCCTGCATCAGCTGACGCACAGCCGGCTGAGCGCGGACAGCGAGCTCAGCGTAGGCCAGTTGGCCAAGGACCCGGCCGCGGCGCCGCCGGAAGCGCGGGAACGGGCGCGGCGTGACTTGCCGCGGCTGCGCGACGGCCTGGCCGGCCTGATGGAACTGAGCGAGCGCGAGGACTTTGCCGAGCAGTTCGACTGCGCCGGCCTGAAGGCCTTGCTGGACGAGCTGGAAGCGGCGCTGGCGCCCGCCCTTGCCGCGCCGGCGGAGGCGCCGGCCTTGGCCGAAGCCGCTCCGGCGCCGCGCGCGCCGCCGACCGGCGCGCTGAAGAGCCGCGAGGAGGTGGCGGCGGCGCTGGACTTGATCGTCGCCTACTTCCGCGAGCACGAGCCCGGGCACCCGGCGCCGATCTTTCTGTTGCGCGCCAAGCGGATGCTGGGCGCGGGCTTTGAGGAGTTGATGGCGGAGCTGTTCGCCGAATCGGATGCGCTGGTGGCGAAATTGGATCGCCCCCGGCCTTCACAAGGGTAGTCAACCAATATCAGGGAAAGGACATATGCCATGGCGCGACAGAAGGATGCGCAGAAATTCATCGGGGAAAGCCGTGCGCCCCGCGTGCAGATCGAATACGACGTGGAAGTCTACGGTTCGCAGAAAAAGGTGGAGCTGCCTTTTGTGGCCGGGGTGCTGGCGGATTTGTCCGGCGACAACACCGAGCCGCTGGGCGCGGTGGAAGACCGCCGTTTCACCGAGATCGACGTGGAGAACTTCGACTTGCGGATGGCGCAGATCGCGCCTGAGCTCAGCTACCACGTGAAGAACGTGATCACCGACGACGGCACCTTGATCCCGATCGACTTGAGCTTCGACTCCATGGAGTCCTTCGAGCCGGCCGAGGTGGTGAAAAAGATTCCCGAGCTGGCGGTGCTGCTGGACGCGCGCAGCCAGTTGAAGGAGTTGTTGACCTATATGGACGGCAAAGTGGCGGCCGAGGAGTTGATCGAGCAGCTGCTGAAGGACCTGCATCTGCCCGCGGACGACGCCGCGGCGGGCGAGGCGGCCCAGGCCGACGGGGAGGCGAGATGAGCACCCATGCCGAGATGCTGGCGCCGGCCGCGGCCGGCCAGACCGAAACCACGGTTGACGACGGCCTGAAGGACATCCTGCGCCGCTCGTTCCGGCCGCGCACCAATGAAGCCGCCGAGGCGGTGCAAAGCGCGGTGCAGACCTTGCTGGCCTATGCGCGCCGCAGTCGGGTGGTGGTGCGCGAGGACGTGGCGCAGACGGTGGAGCAATTGGTGGCCGAGCTGGACCGCAAGATATCGGAACAGCTGACCCTGGTCTTGCACAACGAGCATTTCCAGAAGCTGGAAGGCGCCTGGCGCGGCCTGCACTACCTAGTGTCCAACACCGACACCACCGAGAACCTGAAGATCCGCTACCTGAACGTGTCCAAGAAGGAACTGGGCAAGACCCTGCGCCGCTACAAGGGCGTGGTGTGGGACCAGAGCCCGATCTTCAAGATGATCTACGAGCAGGAATACGGCCAGTTCGGCGGCGAGCCCTTCGGTTGCCTGGTGGGCGACTACCACTTCGACCACAGCGCCCAGGACGTGGCCTTGCTGACCGAGATGTCCAAGATCGCCGCCGCCGCGCACACCCCCTTCATCTCCGCCGCCGCGCCCAGCCTGTTGCAGATGGACGACTGGAGCGAGCTGGGCAATCCGCGCGACGTGTCCAAGATCTTCACCGCCACCGAGTACGCGTTCTGGCGCCGGCTGCGGGAAAGCAACGATTCGCGCTACCTGGCGCTGACGCTGCCGCGCTTCCTGGCGCGGGTGCCTTATGGGCCCAAGACCCAGCCGATAGAGGAGTTCGGCTTCGAGGAGAAGGTGGACCCCAACCGCGCCAGCGATTTTTGCTGGGCCAATTCCGCCTACGCGATGGCCGCCAACATCACCCGCGCCTTCAGCACCTACGGCTGGTGCACCAAGATCCGCGGCGTGGAGTCCGGCGGCGCGGTGGAGGTGCTGCCCAAATTCGTGCTGCCGTCCCAGGACAAGGAAGTGGAGTTGCATTGCCCCACCGAGATCGCCATCTCGGACCGGCGCGAGCACGAGCTGTCCGAATCCGGCCTGATGCCGCTGGTTTACCGCAAGAACTCGGACATGGCGGCCTTCATCGGCGCCAAGACCGTGCACCGGCCGGCGGTCTACGAGGACGACGACGCCACCGCCAACGCCAATCTGTCGTCGCGGCTGCCCTATATCTTCGCCACCTGCCGCTTCGCCCATTACCTCAAGTGCATCGTCCGCGACAAGATCGGTTCCTTCAAATCGCGGGAAGACACCCAGCGCTGGCTCAACGACTGGCTGATGAACTACGTGGACGGCGATCCGAGCATTTCCAGCGAGATCACCAAATCCAAGCGTCCGCTGTCCGCGGCCGAGGTGCTGGTGGACGAGCTGCCGGACAACCCCGGCTACTACCGCGCCCAGTTTTTCCTGCGGCCGCACTTCCAGCTGGAAGGCTTGACCGTGTCGCTGCGCCTGGTTTCCAAGCTGCCGTCGGCCAAGCAGGAGGGCGCCCGCTGAGAACCGGTTTCCTGTCCGCAGCGCCTCGGCGATGCGGCCTGGAATCGGGTCTGACGGCGACTGGTTTGGCGCGGGGCGGGAACGACCTGAGTCGCCCCGGCGCTTGCATTCCGTTTCAGGTCTGGCATGTCCATCACTTTTTTTCGGAGTATCGCAACATGGCAAATGCATTGGTTGACTACTTTCTGCAGATCGAAGGTGTCGAAGGGGAATCAACTGACAAGCAGTACACGGGCCTGATCCAGATTCAGAGCTGGCAATGGGCCGAGGAAAACTCGGGCAAATGGGGCTTCGGCAGCGGCGGCGGCGCCGGCAAGGTGGAAATGAAGGACTTCGAGTTCCGCATGGTCTCGAACAAGGCCTCGCCCAAGCTGTTCCTGATGTGCGCCACCGGCGAGCACATCCCGCGCGCCAAGCTGATCTGCCGCAAGTCCGGCAACGGCCAGCAGGATTTCATGATCATCACCTTCGCCAGCGGCCTGGTGTCCTCGTTCCGCACCCTGGGCAATATGCCCTACGCCATCATGGGCCACGGCAGCGGCGACGTGGAAAGCGTGCTGCCCACCGACGAGATCAAGATCAACTTCGCCAAGATCGAGTTCGAATACCGCGAACAGCGCAACGACGGAACCATGGGCGCGGTGATCAAGGCGGGTTACGACCTGAAGCTGAACGCCGCGGTTTAAGCGCCGGCTCAAGGTCCGCAAGATCTTGAACAGACGCTGAAGCAGGCATGCGCCGGGGGTTTCCGGCCTTCTTATCTCTCTATCGGGACGGCGCCGCCAAGGCGGTGCCGGGCAGCCATGACGCCACGACTATTCGACCAACTGTCCGCTCGCGCCGGGCGCGAGACGCTCGCCGCCAGCATTGCGCGCGATCTGGCGCACTTGATGAACGCCGCGCTGCGCGGCGCGCGTCTGCCGCTGGCGGCGGGCAGCCAGCTGGAGACTTCAGTGTGGAACTACGGACGGCCGCCGCTGGCGGAGAGAAAGTCGAGCCGGATCGACCCGGCGCGCGTCAGCGCCCACATCCGCGACGCCATCCGCCGCTTTGAGCCGCGGCTGGACCCGGAGCGGCTGGAAGTGAGCGCGCGCGCCGGCAGCGGGCCGCAGACGCGGCAGCTGCTGTATTTCGACGTGGCCGCGGTGACCCGCGACGGCGGCGAAGCGCTGCGGCTCAGCCTGACGCTGGACTATCTGGACGGCTATTTCGGCCTGCCGCGCGCGGCGGAGGCGGGAGCGGCCGGATGAATTTCCTCGATCACTACAATAATGAATTGCGCCATCTGCGCGAAGCCGGCGCGCGTTTCGCCCGCGAGCATCCGCAGATCGCCCCGGCGCTCGGCCTGCGGCCGAATTCGGTCGCCGATCCCTTCGTCGAGCGCCTGCTGGAAGGCGTGGCCTTTTTGTCGGCCCGGGTGCAGACCCGGCTGGATCTGGAATGCGCGGAATTCGCGCGCCAGGCGCTGGCCCAGGTCTGCCCGCTGTATCTGAGCGCCACGCCGGCGATCAGCAGCTTCGCCTTCCATCCCGACTTCGCCTCGCCGGAAGCCTTCCGCGGCCGCAGCATGCCGCGCGGCACGCTGATCCAGGCGACCTTGCCGGGTTCCGCCCGGCCGGTCACCTTCGCCACCGGGCGCGAAGTGACCCTGCTGCCGCTGCGGCTGGAACGGGCGGAATGCGGCCGCGGCCTGGCCCGGCTGTCCGCCGAGCTGGCGCGGCGGCTGGCCTCGTCCCAGGCCGCCTTGCGGCTGAGCTTCAAACTGGAAGGCACGGTGGCGCTGGGCGAGCTGGCCGCCGTCGAAGGCGGCGCCAAGCCCCTGCAACTGAGCCTGGCCGGCGATCTGCCGCGCGCTTACGCCTTGCACCGAGCGATGCTGGCCGACGTCGGCGCCTGGTACGCGACGGCCGACGACGGCCGCGGCGGCGAAGTTTTGCTGGAATTGCCGCTCAGCGGCCTGCGCCTGTCCGCCGCCGACGAGGACGAGGCCTTGCTGCCGGCCGACCCCGGCGGCCTGCCGGGTCTGCGGCTGCTGCGCGAGTACTTCGCGCAGCCGGCGCGGCTGCTCAGCGTGGAATTGGACGCGCTGGCGGCCTTGGCGGCGCGGGCGCCGGCGGCGCGCGGCTTCGAACTGATCCTGGCCTTGCGCCAGGCGCCGCTGGACCTGATAGGCGAGGTCGACGCCGGCCAGTTCCGCCTGTTCGCCACCCCGGCGATCAATCTCTACCCCAAGCGGCTGGACCCGGTGCCTTACGACCCCAACCAGACCGAGCAATGGATTCCGGTGGACCGGATGCGGCCGGCCGAGCACCACCTGTGGCGCTTGCTGGAAATCAATGTCTGCGACAGCAACGGCCGTTCGCGCGAAGCGCGGCCGGCGCTGGACGCCGGCGGCTACCAGAGCGCTCCGGCGGCGGCGCGCTACTCGCTGCGCCGCGAGCCGGCGCTGCAAAGCGAGGGGCCGCGCCAGGCGCGCCCGGACGCGCTGGGCAGCCACGATCTGATCACCATTTCCGCCAGCGCCGGCGACATCGGCCTGGACGACATCGCCACCCTGACCGGGCGCGCGCTGGTGGCGGACCGCGGCTGGCGGCCGGAAGACCTGCCGGCGGCGGAACTGCGGGCCGAGGGCGGCGCGGTGGCGCGGCTGGAATGCCTGTGGCCGGCCAGCGCGCCGCGGCCGATCCCGGACCTGGAGCGCTGCTGGCAGGCGGTGGCCCATATCGGCCTGAACCCGCTCAGCCTGCGCGGCGCGGGCCGCCAGGACATCGTCGCGCGGCTGGCGGAGCAATTGCGGCTGGCCGCCCAGCCGGAACTGGCGCTGGACCGGCAGCGCATAGACAGCCTGAAGGCCGCGCATCTGCAAGCCGGCTTTCTGCCCGCCGGCCGCGGCTCGCCGCAGGCCCTGGTGCGCGCCGCCCTGGTGGACATTGACATCTCCGCCGTGATGCACGCGGACCGCGGCGGCTGGCTGTTCGGCCGGCTGCTGGCGCAGGCGTTGGCCCAGGCGGTCACCCTCAACGACGGCATCGAGGTCAGCCTGCGGCTGGACGGCGAGTTGGTCAGCCGTCACGGCAACACGCTGCGCGCCGACGGAGAACTGCAATGAAACGGCAGCAGATGATCCGGGAGTTGAATCCGCAACGCACCTTCTTCGAACTGATGCGCCGCGTCGAAACCTGGCAATGGCGGCTGCCGGAGGCGGCCGCGGCGAGCCGGCTGCGGCGCCGGCCGGACTGGCTGGGCCTGGAGCAGGCCGCCGACATGCATTTCGCCAGCAGCGAGATCAGCGGGGTGAAGGTGGAAGAGGCGGAGGAAGACGCCGCGCCGCGCGTCAGCGTGGTGTGCCGCCACTTCGGCCTGTTCGCGCCCTACGGCCCCTTGCCGCTGCACATCACCGAGCACGCGCTGCACGAGCGCCGGCTGGAGCGCAACGCGGCCTTCGAACGCTTCGTCAACCTGGCCTGCGGCGACCTGGCCTGGCTGCATTACGCCGCCCGCGCGGCGATGCATCCGGCGCTGGGCTACGAGCGCGGCCGCCATCCCTTCGCCGAGCGCGTCGCCGCGCTGGCCGGCGCCGCGCCGGAGGCCGAGCCGCTGCTGGACCGCCACGCCGCCGCCTGCCGGCGCAGCCACCCCGGCGCTTATCACGCGCCGCGCCGCTCGCTGGCGGACCTGCAAAAAATCCTGGCCGGCTATTTCGGCGCGCCGGTGCGGCTGTCGCCGCGCCAGGGACGCTGGATTCCGCTGCGCGGCGCCGCCGGGCCGCGCCGGCTGGGCAGCTGGCGCGTCGGCAGCCGGATCTGGGACGCCCAGTACGCGCTGGACATCACCATAGGGCCGATCGACGCCTCCGAGTTTTCCCGCTGGCGGCGCGGCGCGCCCGCGGTGCTGGCGATGTTCGCCGTCGCCGCCGATTTCGCCGATGGCCGGGCCGCCCCGGTCATCAAGGTCCAGATCCGCACCCGGCCGGAACTGGCAGGCAAGGTGGGGCGCATGCGCCTGGGGGTGGACGCATGGTCCCGCCCCGGCGATTCGCTCCGGACTCTCACCGTGTATGAATCTTTCCAGGATCCGCTGTGAACCGAGAACGCATTTTCGGCCGCTTAGGCCCAACCGCATACGACACCTTGGTGGAAGCCACCGCGCTGGGGCGCTCGCGCCGGCACGCGCTGGTGGACCTAGATCATTGGCTGCTTTGCCTGCTGCGCCGCGGCGGCGGCGACGTCGCGCTCTTGCTGGAAGCGCTGGATTGCGAGCCGGCCGCCGCGCTGCAACGCGTGGGCAAGGCGCTGGACGCCGCCGAGGCCGGCGGCGAATCGCTGCGCGACATTTCGCCGGCGCTGGAACGCAGCGTGGCGCCGGCCATCAGCTGGAGCCAGGTGGCCGCGCCGGCCGCCAAGGTGCGCAGCGGGCACCTGCTGCTGGCTTGGCTGGACGAGGAGCCGACGCGGCGCTGGCTGCAGCACCGGGTGGGCCAGGCGCTGGCGAAGTTGTCGTTGGACGACATCGTCGCGCGTTACGAGGCGCTGGCCGGTTCTTGGCCGGAAGCGGCCGACGCTCCCGCCGCCCAGGCTGCCGCCGGCGAGGCCGCCGATCCGGCCGCGGTGCTGCGGCAATGGGCGGTGAGCCTGAGCGAGCAGGCGGCCGCCGGCGAGCTGGACCCGGTGATAGGCCGCGACGCCGAATTGCGCGCGGTGATCGACGTGCTGTCGCGGCGGCGGCAGAACAACCCCATCCTGGTGGGCGAGGCCGGCGTCGGCAAGACCGCGGTGGCTGAGGCGCTGGCCCAGCGCATCCATCGCGGCGAAGTGCCGCCGGGCCTGCGCGGCGCGCAGATCTGGGCCTTGGACGTGGCCAGGCTGCAGGCCGGCGCCGGCGCGCGCGGCGAGTTCGAGCAGCGGCTGCGCTCGGTGATAGACGCGGTGATCGCCGCGCCGGCGCCCGTTATCTTGTTTTGCGACGAAACCCACACCCTGATCGGCGCCGGCGGCAACGCCGGCACCGGCGACGCCGCCAACCTGATCAAGCCGATGCTGGCGCGCGGCCAGCTGCGCATGGTGGCCGCCACCACCTGGTCGGAATACAAGCAGTTCATCGAACCGGACGCCGCGCTGGTGCGCCGCTTCCAGACCGTGGCGGTGGACGAGCCGGACGACGACACCGCGGTGGACATGCTGCGCATGATCGCGCCGCGCTTCGCCGGCCATCACGGCGTGCGCATCGTCGACGCCGCCTTGCGCGCCGCGGTGACGCTGTCGCGCCGCTACCTGCCGTCGCGGCAATTGCCGGACAAGGCGATAGGCCTGCTGGACACCGCTTGCGCGCGGGTGGCGATGAGCCAGAGCTGCCAGCCGGCGGCGCTGGACCGGCTGCGCCACCGCACCATGACGCTGGAGCAGGCGCTGAACTGGCGCGCCAGCGACGCGCGGCTGGGCCTGGCCGAGACGGAGGACGCGGCGGAACTGGAGCGGGAGCGGGCCGAGGCCGCCGCTAGCGCCGACGAGCTGGACGCGGCCCTGCGCGAGCAGCGCGCCGAAGTGGGCGCCTGGCTGGACGCGCTGGAAACCGACGGCGCCGATCCGCGGCGGGCCGAGGCGCTGAGCGGCGCCGAGCGTCTGGTGCGGCCCTGGGTGGACGCCCACGCCATCGCCGAAGTGCTGTCGGAATGGACCCAAGTGCCGGTCACCCAGATGGCCCAGGACGAGGCGCGCCGGCTGATGGCGCTGCGCGAGGGGCTGAACCAGCGCATCCAGGGCCAGGAAAGCGGGCTGGACGCCATCGTCGAGGCGCTGCAAGTGGCGCACTCCGGCCTGGGCGATCCGCGTCGGCCGCTGGCGGTGATGCTGCTGGCCGGCCCCACCGGCACCGGCAAGAGCCAGACCGCGGCCGAACTGGCGCAGGCGCTGTTCGGCGGCGAACGCAATCTGTTGCGCTTCAATATGAACGAATTCCAGGAAGCCCACACCGTGTCCACGCTGAAGGGCGCGCCGCCGGGTTATGTCGGCTACGGCCGCGGAGGCCGGCTGACCGAGGCGGTGCGCAAGAAGCCCTACAGCGTGCTGTTGCTGGACGAATTCGACCGCGCCCACCCGGACGTGCACGAAATGTTCTACCAAGTGTTCGACCAGGGCTGGATGGAGGACGGCGAGGGGCGGCACATCAACTTCCGCAACTGCCTGATTTTGCTGACCAGCAATCTGGGCGACGCCGAAATCGAAGCCGCCTGCGCCGCCGAAGCCGAAGTCTCGCAGTCCCGGCTGGACGCCTTGGCGCGGGAGCGCTTGCAGCGCCGCTTCGCGCCGGCCTTGCTGGCGCGGATGCGGGTGGTGGCTTTCCGGCCGCTGGGCGAGCCGGCCTTGGCCGGCATCGCGCGCCAGGCCTTGGACGACATCGGCCTGCGCCTGAGCGCCAACGGTCTGGACTGGCGCGCCGACGCCGAGGCCGCGGACTGGATCGCCCGCGCGGTGGCCCGGCACCCGGCCAGCGGCCGCGCGGTGGGCGACCTGCTGCGCCAGCGGGTGATGCCGGCCATCGCCCGCGGCGTGCTGGAAGCGCGCGCCACCGACCGCGCCCTGCGCAGCGTGCGCCTGAGCGCCGCCGACAAGCTGGAACTGATTTTCGACGACGGGGAGGGCGTGCCGCTGCCGTCTGCCGCGCCGGCCGAAGCCGCCACCCCGGGAGAAACCGCATGCGTTTGATCGAACTGAACAGCCCCTTGCTGGACGCCGACAGCGTCGCCTTGAGCTTCAAGGCGGACGAGCGCCTGTCGCAAGAGCCCAGCTACCAGCTCGACATCGCCTGCGCCGATCCGGCGCTGGACCTGGACGGCCTGCTGGGCTCGCAGCTGACGGTGGACATCGACCTGGGCGACGAGGGCGTCCGGCCCTTCCATTGCCAGGTGCTGGGCGGCTACGACAGCGGCCAGACCCAGGACAGCTACACCTATACGCTGGAACTGGGCAGCTGGCTGTCCTTCCTGGCCGAGAACCAGAACTGCCGCGTGTTCCAGCAGCTGACGGTGCCGCAGATCGTCGAGCAGGTGTTCGGCGAGCATCAGCGGCCGGACTTCCGCTTCGAACTGGAACACGCCTACGAGCCGCGCGAATACTGCGTGCAGTTCCTGGAGTCCGACCTCGACTTCGTCAAGCGCCTGCTGGAAGACGAGGGCATTTACTTCTGGATCGAGCACCAGCCGGAGCGCCACGTGGTGGTGCTGTCCGACACCCAGCGCTTCGACGATCTGTCCGCCGGCTACGGCCAGCTGCGCTTCCTGCCGGACGGCGACGAATTCCGCCCGGTGCCGGGCCGCGAAGGCGTGCAGCGGCTGCAACGCACGCGGCGGGTGCGGCCGACCAATGTCGCGCTGCGCGATTTCGACTACCACGCGCCGTCCAACCGGCTGGACAGCGACGCCCAGGAAATCCAGGCCAGCCTGGACGGCATCCGGCTGGAGCATTACGACTACGGCGCCGGCTACAGCGACCAGGCCGGCGGCGACCGGCTGGCGCGGCTACGGCTGGAGGCCTTACAGGCGGATTCCCACCAGCTGACCGGCACCGCCAACGCCCGCGGCCTGGCCACCGGCGGCGCCTTCACGCTGGACGGCCATCCGGACGCGGCGCGCAACCGCCGCTACTACGTGGCCGCCAGCCAGCTGACCTTCTTGCAGGACGGGCCGGACAGCAGCGGCCAGGGCCGCAATGTGATGGTCGTGTTCCGCGCGATGCGGGACGACCGGCCGTTCCGGCCGCTGCGGCTGACGCCCAAGCCGGTTCTGCCGGGCATTCAGAGCGCGACGGTGGTGGGGCCGGTGAACGCGGAGGTGCACACCGACAAGCTGGGCCGCATCCGCGTCCACTTCCACTGGGACCGTTACAAGACCCAGGAGGAGGACGCCTCGTGCTGGATTCGGGTATCGCAGGCCTGGGCCGGCAAGGGCTGGGGCGTGCTGGCGATGCCGCGGGTGGGCCAGGAAGTGCTGGTCACCTATGTCGACGGCGATCTGGACCGGCCCATGGTCACCGGCATCGTCTACAACGGCGACAACCCGACGCCTTACGACTTGCCGAAAGACATCCGCTACACCGGCCTGGTCACGCGTTCGCTAAAGCAGGGCCGTTACAGCAACGCCAGCCAGATCACTTTCGACGACCAACGCGGCGCCGAGCGGGTGATGGTGCACGCCGAGCGCGACATGCAGCAGACCACCGAGCGCAATAGCTCGGAGGCGGTGGGGCAGGACAAGAACACCTCGGTCAAGGGCACCTCCACTTCGGTCACCGGCGCCTCGATCAGCTTCACCGGGGTGTCGGTGTCCTTTACCGGCCTGTCGGCCAGCTTCACCGGGGTGTCGACCAGCTTCACCGGCCTGTCCACCAGCTTCACCGGGGTATCGACCAGCTTTACCGGCGTCTCCACCGGCTTCACCGGGGTGTCCACCGGCTTTACCGGCGTGTCCACCAGCTTTACCGGGATCTCGACCGGGTTCACCGGGGTGTCCACCAGCTTCACCGGGGTGTCCACCAGCCTGACCGGCACCAGCACCTCGGTGACCGGCACTTCGCAGAGCATGACCGGCGTGTCCACCTCGATGACCGGCACCAGCGTGTCGGCCACCGGCATGTCGCAAAGCATGACCGGGGTGTCGTCCTCTTATACCGGCACCTCCAGCAGCGTCACCGGCAATAGTTGCTCGGTCACCGGCACCTCCAAGAGCGTGACCGGCACCTCGATGTCGGATACAGGATCGTCCACCAGCATCACCGGCACCTCGATGTCCACCACCGGTTCGTCCACCAGCGTCACCGGTTGCTCGATGTCCACCACCGGTTCGTCCGCCAGCGTCACCGGTTGCTCGGTGTCCACCACCGGCGCCTCCGCCAGCGTCACCGGCTCGTCGATCTCGGTCACAGGTTCGTCCACCGGCGTCACCGGCTCCAGCATGTCCACCACCGGCTCCTCGGTCAGCAGCACCGGCTCCAGCGTGTCCAGCACCGGCTCCAGTTGCTCCACCACCGGGGTCAGCTATTCCTACACCGGCGCGTCCTATTCGGACACCGGCGTGGATCTGAAGAAGCTGGGCATGCAGGTGAAAAGCTGATGACGCGGCCAAGGTTCGGACACGGGAAAGGAGGACAGGCATGCGCTTGATCGAATTGCACAGCCCCTTGCTGGACGCCGACAGCGTCGCCTTGAGCTTCAAGGCGGACGAGCGCCTGTCGCAAGAGCCCAGCTACCAGCTCGACATCGCCTGCGCCGATCCGGCGCTGGACCTGGACGGCCTGCTGGGCTCGCAGCTGACGGTGGACATTGACCTGGGCGACGAGGGCGTCCGGCCCTTCCACTGCCAGGTGCTGGGCGGCTACGACAGCGGCCAGACCCAGGACAGCTACACCTATACGCTGGAACTGGGCAGCTGGCTGTCCTTCCTGGCCGAGAACCAGAACTGCCGCGTGTTCCAGCAGCTGACGGTGCCGCAGATCGTCGAGCAGGTCTTCGGCGAGCATCAGCGGCCGGACTTCCGCTTCGAACTGGAACACGCCTACGAGCCGCGAGAATACTGCGTGCAGTTCCTGGAGTCCGACCTCGACTTCGTCAAGCGCCTGCTGGAAGACGAGGGCATTTACTTCTGGATCGAGCATCAGCCGGAGCGCCACGTGGTGGTGCTGTCCGACACCCAGCGCTTCGACGATCTGTCCGCCGGCTACGGCCAGCTGCGCTTCCTGCCGGACGGCGACGAATTCCGCCCGGTGCCGGGCCGCGAAGGCGTGCAGCGGCTGCAACGCACGCGGCGGGTGCGGCCGACCAATGTCGCGCTGCGCGACTTCGACTACCACGCGCCGTCCAACCGGCTGGACAGCGACGCCCAGGAAACCCAGGCCAGCCTGGACGGCATCCGGCTGGAGCATTACGACTACGGCGCCGGCTACAGCGACCAGGCCGGCGGCGACCGGCTGGCGCGGCTGCGGCTGGAGGCCTTGCAGGCGGATTCCCACCAACTGACCGGCACCGCCAACGCCCGCGGCCTGGCCACCGGCGGCGCCTTCACGCTGGACGGCCATCCGGACGCGGCGCGCAACCGCCGCTACTACGTGGCCGCCAGCCAGCTGACCTTCTTGCAGGACGGGCCGGACAGCAGCGGGCAGGGCCGCAATGTGATGGTCGTGTTCCGCGCGATGCGGGACGACCGGCCGTTCCGGCCGCTGCGGCTGACGCCCAAGCCGGTTCTGCCCGGCATCCAGAGCGCGACGGTGGTGGGGCCGGTGAACGCGGAGGTGCACACCGACAAGCTGGGCCGCATCCGCGTGCACTTCCACTGGGACCGTTACAAGACCCAGGAGGAGGACGCCTCGTGCTGGATCCGGGTGTCTCAGGCCTGGGCCGGCAAGGGTTGGGGCGTGCTGGCGATGCCGCGGGTGGGCCAGGAAGTGCTGGTCACCTATGTCGATGGCGATCTGGACCGGCCCATGGTCACCGGCATCGTCTACAACGGCGACAACCCGACGCCTTACGACTTGCCGAAAGACATCCGCTACACCGGCCTGGTCACGCGTTCCTTGAAGCAGGGCCGTTACAGCAACGCCAGCCAGATCACTTTCGACGACCAGCGCGGCGCCGAGCGGGTGATGGTGCACGCCGAGCGCGACATGCAGCAGACCACCGAGCGCAACAGCTCGGAGGCGGTAGGGCAGGATAAAAACATATCGGTGGAAGGTACTTCGACTTCGGTCACCGGCGCGTCGATCAGTTACACCGGCGTATCGGTGTCCTTTACCGGCCTGTCGGCCAGCTTCACAGGGGTGGATACCAGCTTTACCGGTCTGTCCACCAGCTTCACCGGGGTATCGACCAGCTTTACCGGTGTCTCCACTGGCTTCACCGGGGTATCCACCGGCTTTACCGGCGTGTCCACCAGCTTCACTGGCGTGGATACCAGTTTCACCGGGGTGTCCACCAGCTTTACCGGCGTGTCCACCAGCCTGACCGGCACCAGCACTTCGGTGACCGGCACCTCGCAGGGCATGACCGGCATTTCTTGCTCGATGACCGGCACCAGCGTGTCGGCCACCGGCATGTCGCAAAGCATGACCGGAGTGTCCTCGTCCTACACCGGCACGGACAGCAGCGTCACCGGCAATAGTTGCTCGGTCACCGGCAGCTCCAAGAGTGTGACCGGCACCTCGATGTCGGACACCGGCACCTCGATCAGCGTGACTGGCACCGATATGTCGACCACCGGCAGCGCCACCAGCGTGACCGGCAGCAAGATGTCCACCACCGGGGCCGATGTCAGCGTCACCGGCTGCTCGGCGTCCACTACCGGCGTATCGGTGTCCTTGACAGGCAGCGACACCTCGCTGACCGGTTCCGAAACCAAGGCGGTGGGTAGCAGCATGTCATCCACCGGTTCCAGCCTCAGTTCGGTGGGCTCGGAAGTCAGCAGCAAGGGCTTCAGCAGCTCCACCACCGGATTCGATTATTCCTGCACCGGCGCGTCCTACTCGGACACCGGCGTGGATCTGAAAAAAGTCGGCATGGAGGTCAAAAGCTGATGCCCTTGCGTCATATCAAACCCCAGGCGGCGCTCGTGTCCTCGTCGCGCACCCAGATCGGCGCTCAAGCCATGTTGCGCGTCGGCGTCGGCATCGGCTTCCGCCTGAGCGATCCCTTCATCCTGGCGCACGAGGCCGCGTGCTGGGAGGCGATCAAGGCCGCGGACCCGGCGCTGCCGCTGTTCGAACCGGCGATGCCCAAGCTGCGCGCGGAATGGCTGCTGCTGGGCAGCGCGCATTATCGCGGGCCGGCGGCCGGCGCCGGCGCGCTGGACTGGCTGGCCGAAGCCGAGCTGGGCGGCGTGCGCAAGATCGCCAGCTGCCGGGCGCGGCCGCGGCTGGACGGCGGCCGCGCCGAGGCCAGCCTGGCGCTGGACCCGCGCCAGGCCGCCGCCGGCCTGCAAGGCGAAAACCCTTTCGGCCAGCGCCACGCGGCGCCGCCCTTGCAGCGGGTCCGCGGTTTGAGCGTGAGCCCGGCGCCGCTGGCGGCGATGGGGCCGCTGGGCAGCGATTGGCCGGAGCGCCGCCAATGGCAGCCGCGCTTCGCCGGCTCGCCGCAGGCGATGGCGGACGACGGCAGCCATATGGGCTGGCCGGCGGCCACCGACCTGCGTTTTTTCCAGCAGGCGGCGCCGGATCAATGGTCGGATCAGGCGTGCTGGCCGGAGCAAGCGCCGTATCTGCTCAATGGTTTTCACGGCGGCGAGATCCAGGGCCGGCTGCCGGCCTTGCGGCCGCTGTTGCTGGCCGGTCGCGGCGACGGCCCGCTGGACGAGCGGCCGGAACTGGCGCTGCAGACGGTGTGGCTGCTGCCGGACGCGGACCTGGGCGTGATGTGGTGGAACGGCTTCCTGCCCTTGGACTATGTGCTGGACGACGGCGTAGGCCGGCTGGCGCTGGGTTTCAAGGACGCCGCCGAAGCGGAGCGGCCGGAGGCGCTGGTCGCCTTCGCCGAACGCCGCGCGCGGCTGGACGACCAGGACCCGCTGCTGCTGGCCGATCACGCGCTGATGCCGGACCCGGCGCGCGGCTGGGTCTGGGAACAGATACTCGATTCCGCCGACCACCCGCGCTTCGCGCCGCCGCCGCGCGATCGCGCCGAAATCCGCGCGCGGCTGGAGCGGAGCCACGAGGACTTGCGCGAGGCGCAGGCGGCGCAGACTCGGCTGCAGTCCTTCGTCCGCGCCAATGAAAACGCCTTGGCCGGCCTGCCGCAAGCGGCGTCCGACGGCGAGGACTGGCGCGCGCGGCTGCAAAGCGAGCGCGGCCCCTGGAGCGAGCTGACCATACGCGACGCCGATCTGAGCGGCCTGGTCTTCGACGGCCGCGAGCTGAGCCAGATCCGTTTCGAGCGCTGCAAGCTGGACCACGGCCGCTGGCGGCAATGCCGGCTGGAGCAGGTGCAGTTCGTCGATTGCTCGCTGGCCGGCACCGTGCTGGACGCGGTGCGCTGGAGCGGCGGCGGCCTGAACCGCTGCAATCTGGGCGCCAGCGTCTGGAACGGCGTGGAACTGGCGCAGCTGGGCATAGAGGATTGCCGGCTGGACGACATCGCGGTCAACGGCGGCGCCTGGCGCGCGGTCACGGTGCAGGGCGAGGGCGGCGCCGGCGGCTGGGTAGGCCAGCTGCGCTGGGACCAGGTCAACTGGTGCCGGGTGCGCGCCGAGGACTGGCGCTTCACCGGGGTGCAGGCCGACGGCCTGGGCCTGGTGGAATGCCAGCTGCCGCGCAGCGGCTGGCGGCAGTGCCGGCTGCTGAAGTTCAGCGCGCTGGACACCGATTTGTCCGCCAGCGTCTGGCAGCGCTGCCAGCAGCGCTTCGGCGTGATGTCGCACGGCAGCTCGCTGCGCCAGGCGCGGCTGGAGGATTGCGAGCTGCTGTCTTGCAGCTGGCAGGAACTGGACGCGGCTCAGCTGCGGATCGAGCACTGCGCCTGCCCGCAGCTGCACGCGCAAAGGCTGAGCGCGCCGGACTCGCTGTGGCGGGGCTGCGCGCTGGACGGCCTCAACGCCACCCACGCCGAGCTGTCGCGCGCGCGCTTCGAAGCCTGCGCCTTGAAGGACGCGCTGTTCTACGGCGCGACCTTGAGCGACAGCCGGATGGAGGGCTGCAATCTGATCGACGCCAAAACCGCCTGGATGCGGCCGCCGGCCGGCGGCGGCTGGCGCGGCAATCTGGAAACCGGCCGCCAGGACTGGCCGAGGAGGGCGCAATGAGCGCGGCGCGGGAGGACTCGCTGCGCGAGCTGGCCGGGCAACTGCCCGCCGTGGTGGAGGGCCGCCACTTCGACGCGCCGCCGGCGGCGACGCTGAGCCGCACCGTCTACATCGACTGCCGTTTCGAGCGCGTGCACTGGCGACAGTGCCGTTTCGAAGAGACGCGCTTCGTCAATTGCCGCTTCGAGGCCAACCGTTTCGAACGCTGCGTCTGGCGCGAAATGGGTTGCGCCGACAGTCAGTTCGTCGACTGCGTCTGGGAGGAGTGCGAACTGGAGCGGGTGGGCTGGCAGCGGGTGAGCGCGTCCGGGGCTGAGTGGCGCGGCGGCCGGCAGCGGGACTTTTCCTGCGTGGAGCTGGACGCCGCCGGCTGGCGCTTGAGCGAGGTTCACAGCGCTCACGGTTCCTTCGTCGACTGCCGCTTGCGGGAGTGGCAGCTGCAGGGCGGGCGCTGGTCCGACTGCGCCTGGATCCGCAACCAGCTGGACGGCTTCAGCGTGGAAGGCGCCCAGCTGCACAACTTCATCCACGGCCAGAGCCAGGCCCGGCGCGTGGCGCTGAGCGCCTGCCGCGGCCTGAACGCGCGCTGGATAGATTGCGAACTGGAGCATATGGCGCTGGACCACTGCGAGCTGCGGCAGGCGGCCTGGTCGCACAGCGTCTGGAACGGCGGCGCCATCCGCGCCAGCCGGCTCGCCGGCGCCAGTTTCGACCAGGCGCGGCTGCGGCGGGTGCAGGCGCGCGAGACCGATCTGGAACAGGCCATGTTCGACGGCGCGCGGCTGGAGGATTGCGCCTTCGAGCAATTGAACGCGCCGCGGCTGTCGCTGCGGCAGGCGCGGCTGGAACAGGTCAATCTGTCCGGCGCCAATCTGCGCGGGCTGGACGCCAGCGGCGCCGCGCTGCAGTCGGTGAAGCTGTCCGGCTGCGATTGCCGCGGCGGCAGGCTGATAGGCCAGCCGCGCGGCGCATGGAGCGCGGCGGACACCGCCGGCGCGCTGTTCGACGATAGCAAACTTGAGCAAGACCGGGCCTGGCGGCAACAGGCGCAGCCCGGACCTAGAGGAGCCGCATGATGACATGGATGCAAGAGAGCGCCCTGGCCTGGGCGGAAACCCCGGCCGAATCCGATCCGGTGCTGCGCGCGCTGCGCGTGGGCGCGAAAACCCCGCGCCCCAGCCAGGAATGGCTGCCGGCGAGGGTGTGCGCGCAAGGCGAGGGGGAAGGCGAATGGCTGGTCCGCCTGCCGTCCGGCGCGCTGCGCCGGGCGCGCGCCGCCTTCAGCTGCCTGGTGCGGCCGCAGCGCGGCGACCTGGTGCAGCTGGCGGCGGCGGACGAAGCGTGCTGGGTGCTGGCCATTCTGGAGCGGCCGCAGCCGGCCGGCGTCTGCCGGCTGGAGTTGGGCGCGGCCAGCGTGCAGCTGCACGCCGCGGAATTGCATCTGTGCGCCGACGGCGAACTGAGCCTGAGCGGCCGGCAGCTCAACAGCCGCGCCCAGGCCATCTCCACCGCGGCGGAGGAGCGGCAGACCCATATCGGCGGCACCGACGCCGCGCACAGCGGCAGCCTGCTGTTGCACGCGGACCGCCACATGGGGCTGCACGCCAAGAGCACGGCGCTGAGTTCAGCTTCGCTGTTGAAGCTGGACGCCGGCCAGATCCACGTAGCTTGAGGAGAAACGCGATGTTCGCCAATTGTTCCGCCGGCGGCATGGCCCTGGCGGCCTCCGATGTCTGCAAGACCCCGCCGCTGGGGATTCCGTCCACCTACGCCAATACCGCCAACAAGCCGGAGGCGGTGCCGAACGTGCCGACCATCATTTACGCCGGCGGCCCGGTGCACAACCTCAACACCATCATTCCGATGACCCACGGCGACGAGGGCGGTTCGATGGGCGGGGTGGCCTCCGGCACGGTGGCGGCGTTGTCCCGCCATGTGACCGGCTCCGGCAAGGTGCTGATCCAGGGCGCGCCGCAGACGCGGCTGACCGACACCAATCTGCCCAATAACCAGAACACCGCCGGGCAGACGGTGGCGCCTTCCCAGACCATCACCATGACCTTGAGCTAATGACGTCCTTTCCCTTTGTCCGGCGCGCGCTGCTGCTGTGCGCGCTGGCCGGCCTGGCAGGCTGCTCCTCGCTGTTCTCCTCGCGCGGCGACGAGGGACCGCGCCAGCTGCACGTGACCCTGGTGGGCGGCGGCCAGCTCAACAACAGCGGCGGCGGCCCGCGGCCGGTGCAGGTCTGCCTGTACGTGGTGCGCGAGGCCAACTGGCTGCCGCCTGCCGGGCTGGAAGATTCCAGCTGCGCCCAGCGCGGCCGCGAGGTGGCGGCCGAATCCCGCCACGTGGTGGCGCCCAACCAGGTGCAGCAAGTGCTGCTGCCGGCCTCCGGCTCGGACCCGGTCTGGCTGTTGGCGGACGCGGACTTCGCCAGCAAGCCGCCCGGTTACGCGCCGCTGCGTCTTCGGGTTGACGGCCGCCAACTGATCCATCTGGCGGTGCTGCTGGAACGCAACCGCATCACCGACGCGCTGCGGCCCGCCGCCGCGCCGCTGGCGGAAGCCGCAGCGGCGGCGGCCCAGGCCGCGCCGCCTTCGCCGGCCAAACCCGGCCGCAAGCCTTGGCGCAAAACGCGCAAGGCGCCCATCGCCCATCTGGAGGAAAGCCCATGAGCGCTTTGCCGGTAGGACCCGTCGCCTGGAGCGACGGCATGTTGATAGAAACCCAGCATTTTCAGCAGCAGGAACGCCATCTGGCCCATCAGTTCGGCCTGCGGCTGCGCCAGACCTCCAATCACGGCTGGGGCTTTTTCCGGCTGGACGTGGACAGCGACGGCCTGGGCCTGGGCCGGCTGGGCCTGCGCGCCGCCGAAGGCGTGCTGCCGGACGGCACCCCGTTCGCGCTGCCGGCGCACGACCCCTTGCCGGCGCCGCTGGACACCTCGGACGCCCAGGCCGGCGACATCGCCTGCCTGGCGCTGCCGGCCTCCGGTTGCGGCGGCCCGGAAATGGCCTTCGGCGACGCGCCGGCCGCCGCGCGCTACCACGCCGCCGCCACCGAGGTGCCCGACCTCAGCGTGGGCCTGGACGCGCCGGGCTCGCCGCGGCGGCTGACGCTGGAAACCGGCCGCATGATGACGCGGCTGTGCTGGCAATCGCAGCTGCGCGCCGACGAAACCGCCTTGCCCTTCGCTCGGGTGGCCGGGCGCAGCAGCGCGCTGACCCTGCTGCTGGACCCGCGCTTCATCCCGCCGCTGCTGGACAGCCGCGCCCACCAGACGCTGCGCGCGCTGATCGAGGAGCTGCAAAGCACGCTGCAAGTGCGGCTGGCCGGCAGCGCCGGCTTGCGGCTGCTGTCCGCCGGCGGCGGCCTGGCGGACCTGGTGGAGCTGATGCTGCGCCAGGGCATCGCCGAATACCGGATGCGATTGGCCCACCTGGACGCCTTCGACCCGCTGCCGCCGGCCTTGCTGTTCCAGGAGCTGATCGGCCTGCTGGGCCGGCTCAGCGTGCTGCCCGGCGTCGACGAGGCCTTGGCCGAGCGGCAGTTCGCCTATCGGCACGAGGAATTGCAGGCCAGCTTCGAGCCGCTGGCGGCCACCTTGCGCTACGCGCTGGCCAGGGTGATCGAAACCCCGGTGCTGCCGCTGAAGTTCGAAGACCGCGGCGACCAGGTCCACGTCTGCGTGGTGGACCGCCAGTGGAAGCTGCAGAAGATGGTGTTTGCCTTCTCCGCGGCGATGCCGGCGGACAAGCTGCGCCAGTTGCTGCCGCAGCAGGCCAAGCTGGGCGCGGTGGAGCAGATCCAGAAACTGGTGGACCTGCAATTGCCGGGCGCGCGACTGATCCCGGCGCCCAATCCGCCGCGCCAGGTGCCGTACTACGCGCAGAGCGTGTATTTCGAAGTGGAGTCCAGCGACCCGTTCTGGGCGCAGGCCTTCGCCGGCTCGGCGCTGGCGCTGCGCATCGTCGGGGACTTCCAGGACTTGAGGTTCGAGGCCTGGGGGCTGCGCGAAGGCAAGGTCGCCTGATCGAAAGAAAGCAAAGAGAGTGAACCGCGATGAATCTGCTGCATAATTTTTCCTCCATCTTCCGCCGGGCCTCCGCCGCGCACCTGAACAGCGGCATGCTGGAAGGGGCGATGCGCAGCCGGCTGGAAAACCTGCCGCTGCTGATGCCGGGCCAGCAAGTGTCCACGCTGGACGTCGAACCGGAGGCGGACGCGCTGGACGCCTTGCCGCCGGCCCTCCCGCCCGCCGCGCCGCCGACGATGGGCGCGGGCGGGCCGCAGGCCGAGACCGACGACGCGCCGGTGATCTATCAGCGCTCCGGCGCGCGCGGCGGCCTGCTCAAGGCCGGGCTGCAACAGGCGCAATGGGACAATCCCTTCATCTCCCACGCTCTGCCGGCGGTGCTGCAATTGCAGCGGCTGCAGGGCGGGGCAGCGGAAAGCCAGGCGCAGATCCGCGCCCAGCTGGGCCTGGAACTCAAGCTTTACCGCGAACGCCTGGCGGCGTCCGGCTGCGAGTGGCAACAGGCCCAGGACGCCTCCTATCTGCTGTGCACCTACCTGGACGAAGTCTGCAACGACGCGGCGCGCGGCGCCGGCCAGCAACCCTACGACGGCGAGCGCAGCCTGCTGGTGGAGTTCCACGACGACGCCTGGGGCGGGGAGGACGCCTTCGCCGATCTGCAGCGCTGGCTGCGCCACGAACCGTCCCCCGTTCCCTTGCTGGAACTGTACGAGCTGGTGCTGGCCTTGGGCTGGCAAGGCCGCTACCGGGTATTGGAGCGCGGCGAGGCGCTGCTGCAGGATTTGCGCTCGCAGCTGCACGCCGCGATCTGGCGTCAGCGGGAGCCGGAGCCGCTGGGCGCGGAATTGATCGCGCCGCCGCCGCCCCCGCCGCCGCCGGAACCCGAGGCGCCGCCGCGCCAGCGCTGGCTGACGCCGCTGCGCGGCGGCGCCATCGCGCTGGGCGTGGTGGCGCTGGCCTACGGCGCGGCCAATATCAGCCTGGACCTGCTGGGCCGGCCGATACGCGAGGCGCTGGCGGCCTGGACCCCGCCGCTGCGGACCATCAACCTGGCCACCACCTTGCCGCCGCCGTTGCCGCAGCTGCTGTCCGAAGGCTGGCTGGTGGCCTACAAGCACCCGCAGGGCTGGCTGCTGGTTTTCCGCAGCGACGGCGCCTTCGACGTCGGCAAGGCCGAGGTGAGAGCGTCCTTCCAGAAAAACATCGAACGGCTGGGTCAGGCCTTCGCGCCGTGGCCGGGCGATCTGGAGGTGATAGGCCACACCGACCGCCAACCGATACAGACCAGCGTCTTCCCCAGCAATCAGCGCTTGTCCGAGGCGCGCGCGCGCTCGGTGGCGGACACGCTGCGCCAGACCGCGATTCCCGGCGGCGCGCAAGCGCCCGACAATGCGGTGGCGCGCCGCATCGATTCCTCCGGCCGCGGCGACAGCGCGCCGCTGGACGCGGCGCAGACCCCGGCCGCCTATGAGCGCAACCGCCGCGTCGACGTGTTGTGGAAAGTGGCGGACGCCGCCAAGGGCGGCCCGGGCCAGCTGTCCGCTCCCCAGCCGTCCGTCCCCCAGACTCAGGCCCCGCTGGCGCTGGCGCCCGGCGTCGGCATCGGCAACGGGCCCAGCCCGCTGGAGTCCGGCTATAAGGAGCAACAACCATGATTCGGCAAAGCATGCGCATCTTGATCGCGCTGTTGATCGCGCTGGCGATCTGGTGGATAGGCCCGCTGATCTCCATCGGCGTCTACCGGCCGCTGGGCTGGGCGCTGCTGCGGCACGTCCTGGTGGCCGCGGCGCTGATCTGGGGCTTCTGGCCGCAGCTGTGCTGGCTGTGGGGCCGGCTGACCGCCGCGCCGCGCTCCTTCCGCCGCGCGCCCAAGCCGGCGCCCGAGCCTGAACCGGACCCCGGCCCGCCGGACTACGTCAGCGACACCTTGCAGCAACTGGAACGGCAGCTGAGCCGCCGCGGCGGCGCGCCGCTGCCTTGCTATCTGCTCTTGGGCGCCGCCGGCAGCGGCAAAAGCAGCCTGCTGAGCTGGACCCTGCGCGACGGCGCGGAGCCGGCGGCGGCGATAGGGCAGGGTCTGGGCCTGGATTTCCGCCTGTCCTCGGACGCGGTGTGGCTGGACACCCAGGGCCGCTGGAACGTAGGCGAAGGCTACGACCAGGAGGCCGCGGCGGCCTGGGACAAGCTGCTGGCCGGCTTGGCTGCCTTGCGCGACAAAGTCAGCGTCAGCGGCGTGGTGTTGTGCGTGGGCGGCGACGATTTGATCGCGATGGCGTCCAAACGCCGCCAGCAAATGGCCGCCACCTTGCGCCAGCGCCTGCTCAAGCTGCGCGACGGCCTGGGCCGCACCCCCAACGTCTATCTGGCCTTGACCGGGACGGACCGGCTGGACGGCGCGCTGGCGACGCTGAACCAGATGCGGCCGGAGCGCTGGGCGCGCGGCATCGGCTTCCCGCTGCCGCTGGAAGCCGGCGCGGACGCCGCCGGGGCCTGGGCGCCGGCCATGCGCGGCCTGGAACAGCGGGTGCAGCGTCAGGTGCTGTTCGCCGCGCCCTTGGCCGGCGAGGTGGAGGCCAATCACGCCCAGCTGCGCTTCGTCGAGGCGCTGGGCCGGCTGCGGCAGGCCTTGCAGGGCTTGCTGCCGCCCTTGTTCGCCCGCGACGGCGACGAGGACGCCGCCCATTTGCGCGGCCTGTGGCTGGGCTCGGTGGCGGAGGTGGCGGACATCGAGGTCGACGGCCCCGAGCCGGCGACGCGGCCGCTGGGCGAGTTGTGGACGCCCTTGCTGCGCCAGGTGGCGGTGGAACGGCAGCTGATGGAGCAGAACCTGAGCGCGGCCGAGCGCCAGGCGCGGGAGAGGCCGGCGCCGCCCGCGCCGCCGTCGCGCAAGCGCCGGCTGCTGAACGCGCTGCGCTGGGCGGCTTTGCCGGTCTTGGCGCTGGGCTTGCTGGTCTGGGTGGCCTGGGGCTATTTCGCCGAGCGCAACTATCTGGAATACGTCTGGGCCCAGTTCAGCGAGGGCAAGACGCTGGCGCGGGAACAGGCCGGCAGCGCGCCCAGCGCCGGATCGCCGCTGCTGGCGGTGGCGGCGCAGATGCGCTACGCCCAGGCCCAGGCGGAAAGCGCCGAGCGCGGGATGAGGACCCCGTATTTCGAGCACCGCCGCGTGGCCGAGACCGCCACCGCCACCTATCACCGCCATCTGCAGAAAACGCTGATGCCGGAGCTGTACAACGAGGTGAAGCGCACCTTGCTGGCGCAGACCGAGGGCAGCCCCGGCGACATTTTCCTGACGCTCAAGGTCTATCTGATGCTGTGCCGGCCGCAATACCGCTCCGCCGACGCGGTGGAGCGCTGGATCTCCGGCCGCTGGGAGGCGCTGTCCGAAGGGCAGTACAACGACGAAGACCGGCGCATGCTGATCGCCGACGCGCGCACCCTGATCGCGCTGCCCGGCCTGCCGGCGGCGCCGGAAGACGCCAACCTGGTGCAAACCGCGCGCGCGCGCGCCTCGCAGATTCCGGTGGTGACCCGGGTGCTCAACCATGTGCGGGAGCAGGGCCTGCCGTCGCAGATCCAGGACATCTCGCTGGCGCGCGCGGCCGGCTTCGGCTCGGCGATGAGCTTGCGCATGCGCAACAACGTGCCGGACACCGACAGCGCCGTTTCCGGCTGGTACACCCGCGCCGGCTATGTCGACGCCTTCCTGCCGCGGCTGGAGACCAGCGCCCGCGCCATGCTGGAAGAGCAGAGCTGGGTGCTGCGCAACGAGCCGCTGCGCGGCAACGGCTTTGAAATCGACAGCCTGGTGCAGAAGCTGGCCGACAGCGCCCGCAACCAGTATCTGCAGGATTACATCACCGCCTGGCAAAGCTTCCTGGCCAATGTCAGCGTGCGCTCCGTCACCGGCCTGGACGACGCCGCGCAGCTGGCGGCGTCGATGATGAACTCGCAGTCGCCGCTGGCCAATCTGCTGCGTTTCGCCGGGCGCGAAACCATGCTGACCGGCAACTACGACGGCGGCATGGACAGCTGGATAGACCGCCAGAAGGCGCGGCTGGAGAAAAGCCGCCGTTCGCTGGTGGGCGAAATCAACGGCGAGCGCTACCGCACCACCTTGCTGCCGGAACACGCGGTGGAGGAGCACTTCCAGTCCTTGCGCCAGATCGCCAAGCAATTGGAGAAAAACGACAACAGCGGCGGCAATCCGCTGGCGCGGCTGTTCGATTCGCTGTACCGCCAGCTGGGCCTGGTCAACGGCGCGCTGCAAACCGGCCAGGTGCTGCCGACGCAATACGATGTGTTCACCAAGCTGCGCGGCGACGCCGGCCTGCAGCCGGAGCCGGTGCGCGGCATCATGCTGGACCTGATCAACAACGGCAGCGCCGCCACCTCCAGCCAGACCCAGGCGGTGCTCAACAAGGGCGCGGCCGGCGCCACCCGCAGCGCTTGCGACCAGGGCCTGACCGGCCGCTACCCGTTCCGCCGCGGCGCCGGCGCGGACGCCAGCGTGGAGGGCTTCGAACGGCTGTTCGCGCCGCAGGGGGCGATGGCGGTGTATTTCCGCGAGCATCTGGCCGCCTATGTCGACACCTCGGTCACGCCGTGGAAGGCGCGCAGCGTGGACGGCGGCAAGCAGGCGCTGCTGAGCCCGGAAGTGATAGGCGCTTACGAGAGCGCCAGCCGTATTCGCGACGCGATGCTGGACGACGGCGGCCGCTTGCGGGTGCCCACGGTGTTGCGCTTCCTGGACATGGACCCGCAGCTGGCCGAGGTGCAGCTGGACCTGGCCGGCCAGACCCTGCGCTTCGCCCACGGCGCCACCACGCCGCAGCGCGTCGACTGGAACGGCCAGAGCCAGAAGCTGGCGATACGGCTGCAGATGAAGTCGGTGGACGGCCGCGTCAACACCCTGCAATACGACGGGCCGTGGGCGCTGTTCCGCTTCTTCGACGCCGGCCGCGGCGTGGGCGGCGCCGCGGACCGCCGCGAACGCTTGTACCAGGGCAGCCTGGGTTCGGTACGCATCGAGTGGCAGTCGCTGTCCTCGCCGTCGCCGCTGTGGTCCGGGCTGATCCAGTCTTTCCGTTGCCCGCAAGGCGGCTGACGAAGGTTCAGGGGCCGGCGGCGCCGGCCCCGACAAGATGGATCCCGTTCAGCACAGCAAATTTTGAACGGGCTCCAGGCGGGTTTTCCGCTGTTTGTTTCGTTCCATTACCCACTGAAAGGAAACACCATGACCAAGGCCGCAGAAAACATGATCAACCCGGCGGAAATCCTCAAGGCGTGCAGCGCCGCCCACCAGTACGGCCAGAGCGCCGGCGGTTCCATGGCCGAGCCCTTCATGAACTCGGTGCCGGGCATGAACATCGCCTCCGGCAGCAACGCCAGCAATCTGATAGGCAATGTGCAGGACGTGGGCCGCCAGATGCTGGACCACATGACCGCGATCAAGTCCGCGGTGGACAAGCAGGTGGCGGTGCACCAGGACCAGCAGCGCCGGCAGAAGACCTACGACTTCCAGCCGGACATGTCCGATCTGCGCCCTAGCGACGCCAAAGGCTTCCCCACCGAAATGCCGGAAGCCTTCTTCGCGCCTTTCATGAAGAAATAGGCGCGGCGGACAGGCAAACGTCCGGCGCGCGCGCGTCCTGGCGTTTGCATCGGCCGTTCAAGCGCCGCTGTCGGCGAACTTCTCCAGATACAGCTTCAGATGCTCGCAGCCGTGGCGGCGCAGCCAGTCGCGCATCGCGTCCACCATGGGCGGCGGGCCGCAGAGATAGATGTCGGCAGCCAGCGCGCGCAGCGCGTCCGCGTCCAGATGCTCGGGAATCAGCCCGCGCTTGCCGCTCCAGCTCTCGCCCGGCGTCATTACCACCGGATGCCAGGCAAAACCGGGCAGCCGTTCGGCCAGGCCGCGCAGGCGCGGCAGCTCGCACAGATCGCCTTCGCGGTTGACGCCGTAGTACAGCGTCACCGGCTGGCCGCAGCCGCCTTGCTCGGCCAATTGTTCCAGCATGCCGAGAAAGGCGGACAGGCCGGTGCCGCCGGCCAGCATCAGCACCGGTTTGTCGATGTGGCGCAGATAGAAGCTGCCCAGCGGCGCTTCCAGTTCGATGCGGTCGCCGGCCCGCCAGCCGTTGCGCAGATAATTGCTCATCGCGCCGTCCGGCAGCAGCCGCACCAGGAAGCGCAACTGCTTGTCTCCCGAAGGCGCGTGGGCGAAGGAGTAGGCGCGCCACTGCTCGCCGCCGGGCACCCGCAGCCGCGCATACTGGCCGGGCAGGAAGGACAAGGCGCTCTCGGCGGCGGAGGCGTCCAGGCACAGCACGGCGCAGCTGTCCGACACCGGCTCCACCCGGCTGACCACGGCGGCGAGGCGGGCGGCCGGCGCGCCGCGGCACAGGCTGGAGTCGAAGTCGAAGGAAAAGGCGGCGTCGGACAGCACTCGGGTCTGGCAGGACAGGACGGCGCGCTCCGCCAGCTCCGCCGCGGACAGCGCCTCGGAGTCGACATAGTCCTGGCTGTAGTCGCCGCGGTCGCAACGGCCGCGGCAGGTGGCGCACACGCCTTCTCGGCAATCCATCGGGATCTTGATGCCCTGGCGCAGCGCGGCGTCCAGCAGCCGCTCCCCCGGCTGCGCCTCCAGGAACAGGGTGCGGCCGTCGAGAAAATTCAAAGCCACTTGATGCATGTCGGCGCTTTCAGGTTTGGAGCCTGTTTACGATCTGCTGCGCGTCGGCGGGACGAGTAGAAAGGGGCGTTAAAAACAAACTCAAAATGCTCATGTACCGTATGTACACGCTGCTTTTTCACTTGTTTTCGCCTTGTCTCGCCTTAGCTCGCGAGATCGTAAATAGACTCTTAGAGGTGATAGAAGTCCAACACCGCGTTGACGGTATCGTTCAGCAACAACACATGCTGACGCCGGATCAGCCAGCCGTCGCCGTTGCGCGCCAGCGTGTAAGCGGCGCGGCCGTAGAAATAACTGGTCTCGCCGAAGCGGGTGTAGAAGGTGGTCCAGTTGACGCGGGCTTCCACCAGGCCGTCCGCGCCGCGTTCCACGCGGATATTGGCCAACTGATGCAAGGTGCGCGGCATCGGGTTGCAGGCGGCGGATTTGCCGGTGCGGATGCGGAACACCCTGTCCTCCAACCCGGCGCGGCTGGCGTAGTAGATCAGCGACATCTCGCGCTTGGGGTCGGTGGTGTAGACGTGCTCGGCGTCCCATTGCGGCACGTGGTATTCGCAGTCCGGCGCGTAATCGGCCAGGTAAGCGTCCCAGTCCTGGCCGTCGCACAGCTCGGCGTGGCGGTAGAGGAACTGTTCCACCTGGTAATGCAGTTCGATGTTCATCGCTCGGCTCCCTCGGCGGCGGCGCGCCGTTCCAGTCCTTGCAGCAGGAATTGCCGCCAGGCGCTGTGCTGGTTGACGTACAGGCCCTCATGGGTGATTTCGGTCCCGGTCAGGCAGGGAGAAATGCCCAGGGTCTCGCTATTGGGCGTGGCCCCGGTCCGCCAGCGCGGGTGGCCGCGCGAGATGTCGCTCCAGCGCTCCAGCCGCGCCTGGAAACCGCGCTGGGCTTCGCGGAATTCGGTCAGATCGTCCGGCGTGCCCATGCCGGACACATTGAAGAAGTCCTCGAACTGGCGGATGCGGTTTTCGCGGTCGGCGGCGGATTCGCCCTTGACGCCCAGGCACTGGCTCTGCACCAGGGTCTTGTTCCAGGCCAGCGGGCGGATGATGCGCAGCTGGGAGCTGATCTGGTCGATGAAGAACAGGCTGGGATAGATGTTGAGGTTGCGCAGCCGGTGCATCATCCATTCCGCCTTGGCCTGGCCGTGCTCGGCCACCAGCCGCGGCATGATGCCGGCGTAGCCGGGCCGCACCGCCGGGTTGGGCATGTCGCTGAACAGCACGCTGTGGCCGTTGGGGAAGGAGAACCAGCCGTCGTCGGTGGCGGCGTCGCCGGCGCCCAGCTTGCTGTAGTCCAGCGTCGAGGCCTGCGCCTCGCCTTGCTGGCGGCTGACTTCCTGGCGGTGCTGCACCGTGGCCACGTAGTTGTAGTGCACGGTGCTGACGTGGTAGCCGTCCAGGCCGTTCTCGTTTTGCAGCTTCCAGTTGCCGTCGTAGGTGTAGCTGGATTTGCCGGGCAGCACTTCCAGTTCGCCGCTGGGGGATTGCGCCACCATCATGTCGAAGAAGACCTTGGCGTCGCCCAGATAGTCTTCCAGCGAGTCCGCGCCGTCCGGGTCCAGGCTGACGAAGACGAAGCCCTTGTAGCTGGCCACGCGCGCCGGTTTCAGCGAACGGGCGGCCTTGTCGAAGTCCGCCGGGTATTCGCCCGGCGCCTTGACCTTGAGCAGGCGGCCGTCGTTCTTGTAGCACCAGGCGTGAAACGGGCAGGTGAAGGTGGATTGATTGCCCTTGCACTGGCGCACCAGGGTGGCGCCGCGGTGCTGGCAGGCGTTGACCAGCGCGTGCAGGGCGCCGTTGCCGTCGCGGCTGATGATCAGCGGCTGGCGGCCGCCCTGCATGGTGATGAAGTCGTTGGGCGCGGCGATTTCGCTTTCGTGACAGGCGTAGATCCAGACTTTCTCGAAGATCAGCTCCATCTCCAGGTCGAACAGCTGCGCGTCGGTGAACATGTCGCGGGCGATGCGGTAGACGCCGTCGTCCGGGCGGAAGTCCAGGCAGCCGCCGACATAGCTGCGCCATTGCTCGGTGGTGCGGAAGGTTGTGCTCATCGTAATGTCCTTGAACAGGTTCTGCGTTCCGGCGGGCCCGCCGCGCCGGGCGGCGGGCCGCGCTTGCCGTCCGTTTCAGACCTAGCCCTGGGCGCGGGCGCGGCTCACCTCGGTGGAGGGGGCCGGCGCCGCTTCGCGGTGCAGGGTGAAGTTGAACTCGATGCGGGCGAAGGGTTTGCCGACGCCGCTCTGGCGCAGTTCCTCCGGCGCGCTGACGTGCTGGATCTCCGGCACCAGCCCTTCGCGCGAGCCGAAGGCGAAGTCGTCCCACAGATACGGATCGTCCTGGATGTTGATCTGGGTGGTCAGCTTGCGGAATCCGGGCGCGGACACGAAGAAATGCACGTGGGCCGGGCGGTTGCCGTGGCGGCCCAGCTGTCGCAGCAGCCGGTCGGTGGGGCCGTCCGGCGGCACGCTGTAGCCACAGGGCATGATGCTGCGGAAGCGGTAGCGGCCCTGGTCGTCGGTGCGGATGCTGCGGCGCAGGTTGAAGTCGCTCTGGCTCTGATCGAAGTAGGAGTAATTGCCCAGACTGTCGGCGTGCCATACCTCCACCAGCGCGTGCGGCACCGGCTGGCCGGCGCTGTCCCGCACCTGGCCGCGCATGAACAGGGGCTCGCCCTCGTCCTTGCCGTCGTCCAGCCGCGCCTCGCATTCGCACAGCGGCGCGCCGGCCACGTAGAGCGGCCCTTCTATGGTGCGCGGCGTGCCGCCGAGCAGGCCGGCCTTGCGCTCGGCCTCGTCGGCGCGCAGGTCCAGGAAGTGTTCCAGCCCGAGCCCGGGCACGATCAGGCCCATTTCGCCGTTGCGGCCGGCGTCGGCCAGCAGGCCCACCGCGCTCCAGAATTCCGACGGCTGGATGTCGAAATCCTCGATCGCGTAGCACAGCTCGCGCATCAGGCGGTTGACGATGGCGCGGGTGCGCGGGTTGGCCTTGTCGGTGGCCGGTTGGTCAAAGCGTTGCAGCAGGGCGTCGATTTCGGCGCGTTCCATGGTGTTTCTCCTTTGTTGACGGGCGGGGCGGGGGTCTTGTGTTTTGATTCCGCCGCGGTGGACCGAACAGGCGCGAGCCTAGCGGTCGTCGGCGTGGATGCTGGACGGATGCCGGTTCAAGGGCCGCACCTCGATGCGCATGAAGGGAAATAAGGGCAGGCTGGACAACAGCTGATGCAGTTCTTCGGCGTCGGCGACGTCGAACACGCTGATGTTGGCGTACTGGCCGCTGAGCCGCCACAGGTGCCGCCACTGGCCGCTGCGCTGCAGCGCCTGGGCGCGTTCGCGCTCGTCCAGCTTCAAGGCCGCCGCCCGCTCCGGGTCCAGGTCGTGCGGCAGGCTGACTTGCATTTCCACATGAAACAGCATGGTGGTCTCCTTGGGATGTCGGGTTTCAGACCGCGTGCAAGCGCGGCGCGGTCCGGTCGCGGCGCAGGGCCGCCAGCTTGTCCGGGTCCGGCCGCACGCCCAGGCCGGGGCCGGACGGCAGCCGCAGTTCGAAATCGCGGTAGCAGAGCGGCTCGGTCAGCAATTCCTCGGTCAGCAGCAGCGGGCCGAACAGCTCGCTGCCCCAGTCCAGCCGCTCGAAGGTGGCGAACAATTGGGCCGAGGCGATGGTGCCGACGCCGCCTTCCAGCATGGTGCCGCCGTAGACGCCCAGGCCGTTGACGGCGGCGATCTCGGCCACCTGGCGCGCGGCGAACAGGCCGCCGGACTGCGCGATCTTCACCGCGAACACGTCGGCGGCGTCCTGGCGCGCCAGCTGGTTGGCGTCGGCCGGGCCGTGCAGCGCTTCGTCGGCCATGATGGGCACTTCGAAGCGGCGCGCCAGCCGCGCCAGCGCGGCGGCGTGTTCGCGCGGCACCGGCTGTTCGATCAGCTCGACGCCGCCGTCCTGCAGCCGGGCGATCGCGCGTTCGGCCTGCATCTCGCTCCAGGCCTGGTTGACGTCGACGCGCACGCCGGCGCGGCCGTCCAGCGCGCGGCGGATGGCCAGCGCGTGGGCGACGTCGTCCTCCGGCGCGCGCAGGCCTATCTTCAGCTTGAACACGCGGTGGCGGCGCCGCTCCAGCATGACCTCGGCCTCGGCGATGTCGCGGCCGGTGTCGCCGCTGGCCAGGGTCCAGGCCACCGGCAGGCTGTCGCGCACCCGGCCGCCCAGCAAGTCGCTCAGCGGCACGCCCAGCCGCCGCGCCTGAATGTCCAGCAGCGCGGTTTCCAGCGCGCATTTGGCGAAGCGGTTGCCGCGGGCGCCGCGGCGCAGCTTGAGCAGCAGGCGGCCGACGTCGCGGGCGTCCTCGCCCAGCAGCAGCGGGGCCAGGTGGCGGTCGATATTGGTCTTGACGCTTTCCGGGCTTTCCTCGCCGTACTGCAGCCCGCCTATGGTGGTGGCCTCGCCCCAGCCTTCTTGTCCGTCGCGGCAGCGTATGCGGACCAGGGCCAGCGTCTGGCTGCGCATGGTGGCCACCGACAGCTGGTGCGGACGGATGGTGGGCAGATCGACCAGAATGGTCTCCACCGTGTCTATCGCGGTATCAGGTATCAAGATTGCGCTCCCGTGGTTTCGGATATCATGCAAGCCTGTGGAACCGCGGGTCCAACACCGTTTTCGTCTGCTTCCATACCTGTGAGGTATTGAATGGAATTGCGCCATCTGCGCTACTTCGTCGCCGTCGCCGAGGAGCTCAACTTCACCCGCGCGGCGGAAAGGCTGCACATCGCCCAGCCGCCGCTGAGCCGGCAGATCCAGCAACTGGAGGAAGAGCTGGGCCTGTTGCTGCTGGACCGCGGCGCGCGGCCGCTGCAGCTGACCGAGGCCGGCCGCTTCTTCTACGCCCAGGCGCGCAATCTGCTGGCCCAGGCCCAGGGCATGCGCGCGATGACGCGCAAGATCGCGCTGGCGCGCCGTCAACTGGTGATCGGCTATGTCGGCTCCACGCTGTACCGGCCGCTGCCGGAGGTGATACGCCGCTTTCGCGCCATCCACGCCGACACCGAGCTGTCCTTGCTGGAAATGACTTCGCTGGAGCAGGTGGAGGCCTTGAAGGCCGGCCGCATCGACGTCGGTTTCGGCCGGCTGCTGTTCGACGACCCGGCGGTGGAGCGCGAGGTGCTGGCCGAGGAGCCCTTGTGGCTGGCGCTGCCGCTGGAGCATCCGCTGGCGCGGCGCGAAGGCCCGCTGCGCTTGCGCGACGCGGCGGAGGAGACGGTGTTGATCTATCCGCGCCAGCCGCGGCCCAGCTACGCCGACCAGGTGCTGGCTGCCTTCCGCCAGCGCGCGCTGGAACCGGCCTACGCGCTGGAGGTGCGCGAACTGCAAACCGCGCTGGGCCTGGTGGCCGCCGGCATGGGGGTGTGCGTGGTGCCGGCCAGCGTGCTGCGGCTGCGCCGCGACGACGTGATCTACCGGCCGCTGACGGACGAGGGCCTGGCGTCGCCGCTGATCATGAGCGCGCGGCGCGGGGACCGTTCCGAGGAGCTGAGCCTGATCCGGCGGCTGTTGCGCGAGCTGTTGCCGCGCGAGGAGACGGAGGAGTAGGGCGTCGCCGCGCGGCCTGGCGCGGGTTCAGATCCTGGCGCGGAACTCGCTTGGCGACAGTCCGATCTGGCGCTTGAAGCGCCGGCAGAAATAAGCGGGGTCGTTGAAGCCCAGGTCATAGGCCACGCGGCTGATCGGCCAGGCGCTGTAGGCCAGCATGCGGCGCGCCTCCAGCATCAGGCGCTCCTGGGTCACGGCGAAGGCGGTTTTCCGGCTCAGCTTGAGGCAGGCGCGGTTGAGCCTGCTGGCGGCCACGCACAAAGCGTCCGCATAACGCGGAATGTCCCAATGCTCGCGGTAGCGCTCTTCCAGCAAGGCGTGGAAGCGGGCCAGCAGTTCGCGCTCGGCCGCTTGAGCGGCGCCGGCGCCGTCCGGCTCGTCGATCAAGCGCGCCAGCATCAGCAGAATGGCCTTGAGCAGCCAGCCCACCATCAAATCCTGGCCGCGCTGCGGCCAGCATAGCTCCGCCAGCAGTTGTCCGAACAGCGACTCTATGCGCTCCCTGGCCGGCCAGTCCCGCCGCAGGTCAAGCAATCTGGGCGTTCGCAGCAAGGGCCGCAGCAGCGCGCCGGCCTGATCCGGGCCGCGGGTCAACAAACGCTCGGCCGCGGTCAAGACGAAGCCCTGCGCCTCTTCCACAAAGCTGTAGCCATGCACCGTCCCCGGCGGCAGGCAAATGGCGGCCGGCCCGCTCAACCGGTACTCGCGGTCGTCTATCCGCGCCTTGACCTCGCCGTCCAGCAGGCACAGCAATTGAAACAGGCCGCGATGGCAATGGTCGGCGATTTCCCAACCGAAACGCCGGCTGCGCGAGCCCAGCAATTCAAGATGCAGGAACTCCGCATCCATCACGCAGCTGTCGTCGCCGTACAAGGTGAATTCCGGCGCGCGTCCCATCTTGTTCTCCCGAATCCAGACTGTGCAAATAGTACAAGCCTTTGTCAGCTTGCTCCATTTGGCGCGGCGCCGACTGCGGCTAGGATTTCCCAAGCAAATCAAGACTTTCAGCCGCGGCGCTTTCTTCCGGCATTGCCGCGGCGCAATAGGCGGCGAGCCGGCGTCGCCGCAATCGTGCAAGCGTTGTCACGTTTCTTGTTGATGGAGGCTTCCCATGCGTACATCCGTTGGCATCATCGGCGCCGGCCCGGCCGGCCTGCTGCTGGCGCAATTGCTGCAGCGGCAAGGCGTCGATTCCGTGGTGCTGGAGGCGCGGGGACGCGCCGAGATCGAATCCACCGTGCGCGCCGGGGTGCTGGAGCCCGGCACGGTGGAGCTGCTGACGGAGGCCGGCGCGGGAGAGCGGCTGCAGAGCCAGGGGCAGACGCACCGCGGCATCGAACTGGCTTTCGGCGGCAGCCGCCACCGCATCGATCTATACGCGCTGACCGGGCGCGCCATCACCGTTTACGCCCAGCACGAGTTGCTGAAGGACTTGATCGCCGCGCGGCTGGAGGCCGGCGGCGGGCTGGTCTTCGACAGCCCGGTCACCGCGCTGGAATCCTTCGACGGCGGCGGACCCGCGCGCGTCCATTACCGCGACGCCGGCGGCGAACGAGTGCTGGAGTGCGACTTCATCGTCGGCTGCGATGGCTTCCACGGCATCGCCCGCCAGGCGCTGGGCGAGCGCGAGCCGCCGTGGCAACGCCAGTATCCGTTTGCCTGGTTCGGCATCCTGGCGGCGTCGCCGCCGTCCGCGTCCGAGCTGATCTACGCCTGCCATGAACGCGGCTTCGCCCTGCTCAGCACCCGCTCGCCCACGCTGCAGCGGCTCTACTTTCAGTGCGCGCCGGACGACAGCGTGGACGCCTGGCCGGACGCCAGAATCTGGGACGAGTTGCAGGCCAGGGTGCCGGCGGTGGATGGGCAGAGCCTGCGACAGGGGGAGATCCTGCAGAAAAACATCATCGCGATGCGCAGTTTCGTGGCGCGCAGCCTGCGGCGCGGCCGGCTGTTTCTGGCCGGCGACGCCGCCCACATCGTGCCGCCCACCGGCGCCAAAGGCCTCAATCTGGCCGCGGCCGACGTGCGCTTGCTGGCCTCGGCCCTGGCCGCTTACTTTCGGGACGGCGGCGAAACGGCGCTGCTCGATTACAGCCGCCGCGCCTTGCGCCGCGTCTGGCGCGCCGAGCATTTCTCCTGGTGGATGACCGGCTTGCTGCACGCCTTTCCCGACGCCAGTCCCTTCATGCGCCAGATGCAGCGCGCCGAACTCGACTACCTGTCGTCCTCGCCGGCGGCGGCCACCGTGTTGGCCGAGAACTATGTCGGCATGGGCTGGGACTGGGGCTAGCCAGCCGGATATTCAAACAAGAACGAGAGGAGACCCCGCATGACCAACAAAGCGCCATTGGATGTGCAGACCGTCATCGACGAGCGTTTCAGCCCTTATCAGCGCCTGCTGCTGGCGCTGTGTTTCCTGGTGGTGGCGGTGGACGGCTTCGACACCGCCGCCGTCGGCTATATCGCGCCGGCCCTGGTTCAAGAATGGGGCGTGCCGCGCGCCGCGCTGGGGCCGGTGTTGAGCGCGGCCTTGTTCGGCCTGGCGATAGGCGCGCTGACCGCCGGGCCGCTGGCGGACCGCCACGGCCGCAGAATCGTGCTGCTGGGCTCGGTGCTGTTCTTCGGCGCCGGCAGCCTGGCCAGCGCTTTCGCCGCCACGCTGGAACAATTGACCGCCTTACGTTTCCTGACCGGCCTGGGGCTGGGCGCGGCCATGCCCAATGCGGTGACGCTGATGTCGGAATTCGCGCCGGCGCGTTACCGGGCGGCGCTGGTGAACGCGATGTTCTGCGGCTTTCCGCTGGGCTCCTCCGCCGGCGGTTTGCTGGCCTCCTGGCTGATTCCGCATTACGGCTGGCGCAGCGTGCTCTTGCTAGGCGGCGTCGCGCCGCTGCTCCTGGCCGCGCTGTTATGGCGCCACTTGCCGGAATCGGTGCGCCATCTGGCCGCCCGCGGCGCGCCGGCGGCCGAGATCCGCCGCGTGCTGGAACGCATCGCCGGGCGCGACTTGTCCGCCGCGGCGGGCTTCGTCGCCGCCGAACCCGTCGTCGGCGCGCGTTCGGCGGTGGGCGTCATTCTGGCGCGGGACTACCGGCTGGGTTCGCTGATGCTGTGGCTGGCTTACTTCATGGGGCTGCTGATTTTTTATCTGCTGACCAGCTGGCTGCCCATCCTGATCAAGGACGCCGGCTTCACCATCAGCCAGGCCGCGCTGATGACGGCCCTGTTTCCGCTGGGCGGCGGCATCGGCACCCTGGCCGCGGGTTATCTGATGGACCGCTTCAATCCCAACCGGGTGGTGGCGCTGGGTTATGCCTTGACCGCGGCGCTGATCTTCGCCGTTGGGCAGGGCACGGCGACGATGCTCAGCCTGGGCGGCTTGATCTTTCTGGCCGGCACCGCAATGAACGGCGCCCAGTCGTCGATGCCGGCGCTGGCCGCCGGCTTCTATCCCACCCATGGCCGCGCCACCGGCGTGGCCTGGATGCTGGGCATCGGCCGCTTCGGCGGCATCGCCGGCGCCTTGCTGGGCGGCGAGTTGCTGCGCCGGCAGCTGGAGCTGGAGCTCATCTTCGCCCTGCTGGCGATTCCGGCGGCGCTGGCGGCCGCGGCCCTGCTGTGCAAGCAGCGCTTCGCCGCCGCGCTCAAGCCTTTCGACGCCGTTCCGGCGCCAGCCTCGCCGCCGTCCCCCGCAAACCCACAGGAGAAATCCCATGTCGATACGAGTTCAAGCCGTGGATGAATTTTACCCGCGAGACCCTCGCGACCATCCGCCGGCCTTGGCGCCGGACTACAAGAGCAGCCTGCTGCGCGCGCCGCGCCATGCGCTGGTCGCCTTGCAACACTCGCTGTCGGAAATCACCGGGCCGGTGTTCCATGGCGAGGAGCTGGGCTCGCTGGATCACGACCTGACGCGCAATTACGCGCGCCAGGGTTCGCCGATAGGCGAGCGCCTGATCGTCCACGGTTTCGTCCGCGACCAGAACGGCCGGCCGGCGGCCAATACGCTGATGGAAATATGGCAGGCCAACGCCGGCGGCCGCTACCGGCATCGCCAGGACCAGTATCTGGCGCCCATCGATCCCAATTTTGGCGGCTGCGGCCGCGCCTTGACCGACGAAAACGGCTATTACTTCTTCCGCACCGTCAAGCCCGGACCCTATCCATGGCGCAACCGCGCCAACGACTGGCGGCCGGCCCACATCCATTTTTCCCTATCCGGCGCGGCTTACGCCCAGCGCTTGATCACCCAGATGTATTTCGAGGGCGATCCCCTGATCGCCGGCTGCCCGATTGCGAGGTCCATCCAGGACGAGGAGCAGCTGCGGGGTTTGATCGCGCAGCTGGACCGGCGGACCACGGTGCCGTTCGACAGCCTGGCCTATCGTTTCGACATCGTTCTGCGCGGCCGGCGCGCCACCTTGTTTGAAAACCGCGTGCAAACTCCGCAGGAGGCCTCATGAACCCGTTCCCATTCCCGCACCCACCGCACATGCTGCGCGAAACCGCGTCCCAGACCGCCGGGCCCTATGTGCATATCGGCCTGGCGCCGCAACAGGCGGGTTTTGATGTGTACCGAAACCCTATCGGCGCCAGCCTGCTCGCGGACGGCCTGGAAGGCCAGCCCATCGTCTTGTCTGGCCTGGTGCTGGACGGCGCCGGCGCGCCGGTGCGCGACGCGCTGCTGGAGATCTGGCAGGCGGACGCCCATGGCCGCTATGCCGGCCCGGAAGCCGCCGGTTTTCGCGGCTGGGCGCGCGCCTGCACCGATTTCGACAAGGGGAGTTACCGCATCGACACGATCAAGCCGGGCCGGGTGATGGGCCGGGACGGCCGCTGGATGGCGCCGCACATCAATGTCTGGCTGGTGGCGCGCGGCATCAATCTCGGCCTCCATACCCGGATTTACTTCGCCGACGAGGCCGAGGCCAACGCCGTGGACCCGGTGCTGAGCCTGATCGACGGGGAGGGGAGGCTGCAGACGCTGCTGGCGCGGCCCGAGGGTGCCGGCGATGAGTGGGTGTACCGGTTTGACATTCATTTGCAGGGCGAACGGGAGACGGTGTTCTTCGAACTGTGACGGCGCCGCGATCCGCGATAAACTTTTCGGCAGGCACAGCGTGTGCGGCGCTGTCTTCCCCGTTCAATACAGGTATGGCCATGAAGAAAATCTGCATCATCGGCGCGTCCGGCAAGCTGGGCCAATACATGGTTCAGCATGCGCTGGACCGGGGCTACGAGGTGGTCGCGGTCTGCCGCGCCGTCAGCGTGGCCAAACTGGAGCGTTTCAAAGACCGCATCGCCATCATGCCCGGCGCCAGCGACGATCGCTCGCTGATACAGCGGGCGGTGGCCGGCTGCGACGGCGTGCTGACCGTGCTGGTGCCCTGGGGCATGCGGCGCTATTCCTCCGGCACCGCGCAGGCGGTGCTGGACTTCGCGCCGGCAGGCGCGCGGCTGATCTTTTCCTGCGGCTGGCATATCAGTCGAGACGGCCAGGATGTCTATCCGCTGTCCATCCGGCTGGCGGTGTCGGCAGGCGGCTGGCTGCTGCGTCTGTTCCGCGTCGGCGAAATCGAGGATCAGGTGCGGGCTTGTCGACTGATCTTCGCCAGCGACGCCCGCTGGACCGTGGTGCGCGGCAGCAATCTGACAGAGGGCGTCAGCGAGGGGCTGCCGATCTGGAGCGAGCATGTGGGCGATGCGGTGTTGAAAAGCAATCTCACCCGCCGCATAGACTTCGCCCTCTTCATGGTGGCGGCGCTGGAGGACGAGGCCATGCTGCGCCAGGCTCCGGCCATTGTCGGCCGCCATACGCCGTCGGCGCGGGCCGCCGTCGCGGCGACGGCGGGCTGAGAACCTGTCCAAGGTCTGCGGCGTTTCGCGAAGCCTTGCACGGCGAGTACCAGCTCAAAATGCTCATGTACCCCTCGTACATTTCGCTTTTCGCTCGTTTTCGCCTTGTCTCGCCCTTGCTCCCGAGGCTGTGAACAGGTTCTAAAGGCAGCGAAGGATGGGCGCAATCAGCCGTCCAGGGCGGGTTCGAGGGCCTGCGCTTTCAAGCGCCTCCTGCCGGCCCAGGCGATCAAGACCATAGACGTGCTGGCGGCCAAGGTCACGCCGAAACCGGCGCGCACGCCGGCATGGTCCACCACCCAGCCGGTCACCGCCGCGCCCAAGGCCACGCCGCTGGCGAGACCGGTGATCAGCCAGGTCAGGCCTTCGGTCAACTGGGCCGGCGGCACCATTTCCTCCACCAAACCCATCGCCACGATCATGGTGGGCGCGAAGAACACGCCGGCCAGCAAGACGCCGGCGGTCAGCAGCCATAGATTGGAAACCAGCAGCAAGGGCAGGGTGGCCAGCGCGGTGGCGGCGGCGGCCCAGACAAAGAGCCGCGCCAGCGGCATGCTTGCCTTGCGCGCGCCGAACAGCAGGCCGGCCAGGCAGGAGCCTATCGCGTACACCGACAACACGATGCTGGCCGCCGCCGGCTGTCCCTGCTGCTGGGCGAAGGCGACGCTGATCACGTCCACCGCGCCGGCGATGGCGCCCAGCGCCACCAGGGCCAGGATCAGCACCCGCATGCCGGCCAAGGCCGCCACCGAGCCGCGGCGTTCCCGCGCGCCGGGGTGCACCGGCGGCTCGGTGCCGGTTTGCGCGCAGAAGGCGGCGACGCCGCCGGCCAGCAGCAACGCGGCCAGCAGCGGGCCGGCCTGCGGAAACGCGGCCACGCTCAGGCCGACGGCGATGGGCGGGCCGACGATGAAGCAGACCTCGTCCAGCACCGACTCCAGCGAAAACGCGGTGTGCAAGCGCGGCGAGCCGCGGTAGATCTCGGTCCAGCGCGCGCGGGCCATCGCCGACATGCTGGGCATGAAGCCGGCGAAGGCGGCCGAAACGAACAAGGTCCAGGCCGGCCATTGCGCCCAGCTGCAGAACAATAAGGACAACATCGCCGTCACGCTGAGCGCGGTGGCCGCGGGCAGCACCCGGCGTTGGCCGTAGCGGTCCACCGCCCGCGACACCTGCGGCGCCAGCAGCGCCATCGAGAAGGTGAAGGTGGCGGCGACGGCGCCGGCCAGCCAGTAGGAGCCCGAGGTTTGCGACAACATGGTGATGATGCCGATGCCGGTCATCGAAATAGGCATCCGCGCCACCCAGGCGGCGGCGGAGAAGGCCAGGCTGCCGGGATGGGAGAACAAGCTGAGATAGGGGTTAGCCATCGGGTTTCCTTGTGGACGGACCTTAGAACCTGCTTACGATCTGCTGCGCGTCGGTAGAGACATTGTGCGATGAGTGCCCACTTCGAAATGCTCATGTACCACTCGTACATTCCGCTTTCTCAGCAGTTTTCGCCTTGTCTCGCTCTTGCTCGCGAGCCTTTGAACGGGCTCTTACGATTCTACGAGCTATGCGGCCCGCTGTTTTAATATACGCGACGTATGTTAAACTAATCGAGATACGCCGCGTATGTCAAATACGAAGCGATGGGCAATGCGGAAGCAGGGGAACGGAATGAAGAGCAAGACACGCAGCGAAACCATGGAGGAAACCCGGGCCCGGCTATTGCTGTCGGCGCGCCTCAGCTTCGGCTCCGACGGTTATGCGGCGGCGGTGATGGACGAGCTGACCGCCGCCGCCGGCGTGACCCGCGGCGCGCTTTATCACCATTTTGGCGACAAGAAAGGGCTGTTGCTGGCGGTGGCCCAGGCATTGGACGCTGAAATCGACGCCGAAATCGCCAGGGCGGAAGGCGAAACGCCGGAGCGGTGGCCAGCCTTCAAGCAACGCTGCCGCGCCTATCTGCAGGCGGTGACGACGCCGGAGGCGCAGCGCATCCTGTTGCGCGACGCGCCGGCGGTTTTGGGCGCGGACTACGTGCAGGCCGGCCAGCGACAGTGCGTCGGCGCCATCGCCGAGCGCCTGAGCGCCTTGATGGAGGCCGGCCTGATCCGCCGCGCCGACCCGCGGGCGCTGGCGCGGCTGATCCACGGCGCGCTGGTGGAGGGCGCCTGCTGGGCTGCCGGCGCAGAACGGCCGGCGGAGGCGCTGGCTCAGACGCTGGACGCGCTGGAGCCGCTGCTGGAGGGTTTGCGGCTAAGAGCCTGAGCCGTCGCCGCCGTCACAGGACGTGGCGGCCAAGGCTTCTTCCGCCAGCTGGAAGGCGGTGTTCGCCGCCGGCACGCCGCCATACACCGCCACTTGCAGCAGGGTTTCCTTCAATTCGTCCCGGCTGACGCCGTTGTTGCGCGCGGCGCCCAAGTGCAGCTTCAGTTCCGCCTCCCGGCCCAGCGCCGCCAGCATGGCGATGGTGATCAGACTGCGCTCCCGGCGCGCCAGGCCCGGGCGCTCCCAGATATCGCCCCAGGCGTAGCGGGTGATCAGATCCAGGAAGTCGCCGTTGAAATCGGTGCGGCCGGCCAGGCTGCGGTCCACATGGGCGTCGCCCAGCACTTCCCTGCGTATTGTTTCGCCGCGACGACGGCGTTCTTGCTCATCCATTCCCTTGCTCCCGGTAGTGGTTCAACACCCGTTCCACCAGGGCGTCGGCCGCGCCCAGGTTGTTGGAAGGGTCCAATAGCGCCTGCAATTCCTCCCCGCTGAGCAAAGCCGACAATTCCGGATGGCCGCGCAGCGCGTCGGCCAGGCTTTCTCCTTGCCGGCGCGCCCGGCGGCAGCATTCCGCCACCAAGCGATGCGCTTGCGCGTGCCCCAGCCGTTCCGCCAGCGCCATGGTCACGGCTTCCGCCATGATCAGGCCGCCGCTGGCTTCGAGATTGCGACGCATCGCGCCGGGGTGGACTTCCAGCCCGCGCAGCAGATCCACCGCTTGACGCAAAGCGCCGGCGCACAGGCACAGCAGCTCCGGCAGCGTTTCCCACTCCGCCTGCCAGCCGCCCAGGCCGCGCTCCTGTTCCTGCGCCTGGGCGGCCAACAGGGTGGCGGCCAGCCCCGGCGCGCGCGCGGCGGCGGCCAGCAATACCGCCGAGGCCACCGGGTTGCGCTTGTGCGGCATGCTGGACGAGCCGCCGCGGCCCGGCTGCTCCGGCTCGCTCAGTTCTGCGATTTCGGTTTGCATGGACAAGGACACGTCGCGGCCCAGTTTGCCCAGCGTGCCGCACAAGAGCGCGCACCAGCAGGCCAGCTCGGCCAGACGATCGCGCTGGCTGTGCCAGGGCAGGTCCGGCGCGGCGAGGTCCAGCCGCCGCGCCAGATGCTCGGCCACCGCCAACCCATGCGGCTCCAGCGCGGCCAGCGTGCCGGCGGCCCCGCCCAATTGCAGCGTCAGCAAGCGCGGCCGCAATTGACGCAGCCGCTCGCGCTGGCGCAGCAGCGCGTCCAGCAGGCTGGCGAACTTCAGCCCCAAGGTGGTGGGCGGCGCCTGTTGCAGCCAGGTGCGGCCGGCCATGATTTCGCCGCGATGGCGGGCGCAGCGCTCGGCGCAGTCGTCGATCAGCGCGTCGAGATCGGCGCCGATGCCTCGCAGCGCCTGCCGCAATTGCAGCACCAAGGCGGTGTCCAGCACGTCCTGGCTGGTGGCGCCCCAGTGGACGAAGCGGGCGGCGTCGGCATCAGCGGCGGCGACCAGCGCCGTCAGCTGCCGGACCAGCGGAATCGCCAGATTGCCGGCCAGCGCGGCGTCCGCCGCCAGCCGGGGCTGATCGAACCGTTCGGCGCGGCAGTGCGCGGCGATGCTCTCCGCCGCGGCCGGCGGAATCACGCCGGCGTCCGCTTCGGCCAGCGCCAGCGCGGCCTCGACGTCCAGCATGGCCTGGATGGCGGCGCGGGGGGCGAAGGTCTCGGCGGCGGGGCCGGGGCGGAACAGCGGATTGAGCAGTTCCATCGGTTTCGTCGCCTCAGTGAGCGTCCAGAAAGGCCAGCAGCGCCTGTTCGAAGGCGAACGGCGCTTCCAGATTGGACAGGTGGGAGGCCGGCAGCAGCGCCAGGCGGGCGTCAGGCATCGCCGCGGCCATGGCTTCCGCCTGCGCGGCAGTGGTGACCGGGTCCTGCCGGCCGGCGATCAGCAGCGTGGGCGCGGCGATGCGCGGCAAGTCCGCGCGCAGGTCGGCGTCGGCCAGCGCCTCGCAGCAGGCGGCGTAGCCGTCCGGCGGGGTGGCCGCCAGCCAGGCGCGCGCCTGTTCCACCGTGTCCGGCGCCTGGGCGCAAAATCCGGCGCTGAACCAGCGCAGATGCGCGTTGGCGGCCAGCTCGGCCATGCCCTCGGCGCGCACTTGGGCTGCGCGCTGCCGCCAGGCCTCGGTTTCGCCTATCTTGGCGGCGCTGTTGCCGACGGTCAGGCTCCGCAGCCGTTCCGGCGCGTGAACGCCCAGCCACAGGCCGGTGAGGCCGCCCATCGAAATGCCGCAGAAGTGGGCGCGCTCGATGTCCAGCGCGTCCAGCAGCGACAGCGCGTCGCCGGCGAGGTCCGCCAGCCGCGGTGTCGCCGGTCCGGCTTCGCTGCCGCCATGGCCGCGGGCGTCGTAACGCAGCACGCGGTAACGCCGGCTCAGCGCCGCCAGCTGCGGCCGCCACATCTCCAGCGTGGTGCCCAGGGAGTTGGACAGCAGCAGCGCCGGCGCGTCGGCCGGGCCGTCCTGTTGGTAGTGCAGAGAATGGCTGGCCAGTTTCAATATGGGCATGGGGGCTCCTCTCTATGCCTGGGACTTCAAAACCGCGGGCGCGGCGTCCAGCCGCGCCATCGCGAACAAGGCCAGCGCGCCGGCCAGCACCGGCGCGGCGGCCCAGGCGAAAAAGCCGTGCGCCGATCCGGCCGCGGCAAACAGCAGGGCGCCGGTCATAGCACCGATAATGGAGCCGGCGCGGCCGGCGGCCAGCGCCCAGCTTACCCCGGTGGCGCGCGCCTGGGTGGGGTAGAGGGTGGCGGCGAGTATGCTCAGATTGTTCAAGGCGCCGGTCAGGCTGAAGCCCACCAGGAACACGGTGGCGAACAGCCAGCCGCCGTCGCCCAGCGCCGCGCCCACGGCGGACAGCGCCAGCGCCGCCAGCAGGCACAGCCAGGGCAGCACTCTGCGCGCGCCCATCCTGTCCATCAACATGGCCATGACCACGCCGCCCACCGCGCCGCCCAGCGGCACCATCGCGCTGATGCGCGCCGCCTGCGCGGTGCTGTAGCCGTGGTCTCGCAGAATGGTGGGCATCCAGTTGGTCAACAGGTAGAACACGAACAGGCAGCAGAAAAAAGTCAGCCACAGCAGCAGGGTGCGGGCGCGCGCGCCGGCGACGAATAGCAGGCTGGCCGAGGAGCGGCCGGCCGCGGCGGCGTTTTCGTGGCGGAAGGCCTGGCCCTGCCAGCGCGGGTCCGGATTGATGCGGGCGACGATGCGGCGCAGCGCGGCGGCCTGCTCCGGCCGGCCGGCGAGATAGCATACCGATTCCGGCAACAGCCAGATCATGAAGGGCAGCAAGAGCAGGGGCGCCAGGCCGCCGGCCGTCAGCACGCCTTGCCAGCCCCACAACGGGATGATCTGGCTGGCGACGCCGCCGCCCAGCGCCAGGCCGGCGGTGAAGCCGGCGTAACTGAGGGTGACCAGCAGCATGCGGTGGCGCGCCGGCGAGTATTCCGAGCTCAGGGTGATGCAATTGGGCAGCACGCCGCCCAGGCCGATGCCGGTGAGAAAGCGCAGCAGCGCCAGCGTTTCTATGGAATCCGACCACGCCGAGGCCAGCGTGCCCAGGCCGAAGATCAGCGTGCACAGCAGCAGCACCCGCTTGCGGCCCAGGCGGTCCGCCACCGGGCCGAAGGCGAAATTGCCTATCAGCATGCCGAACAGGCCGGCGCCGAAAGCCGGAGCCAGCTGGCCGCGGGAAATGCCCCACTGGCCGATCAGCTCGGGCGCGATGTAGCCGATGGCGGCGGTGTCGAAACCGTCCAGCAGCACGATCAGAAAACACAGCGTCAACACCATGATCTGGTAGCGGGACAGCGGGCTGTCGTCGATGAATTCGCTGATGTCCATGGGCTTGTCCTGCATGGGAGCCTCCTGAGGAAAGAGGGCGCGCGGGCGGTGCTCGCCGCGTCGCGCCTTGCCGACGCGCGCTTGATGGTAAGCCGGTTCTCAGAGCCTGTTTACGATCTGCTGCGCGTCGGCGGGACGAGTAGAAAGGGGCGTTAAAAACAAACTCAAAATGCTCATGTACCGTATGTACACTCCGCTTTTTCGCTTGTTTTCGCCTTGTCTCGCCTTAGCTCGCGAGATCGTAAACAGACTCTCAGAGACCGTTCAAGGTCTCACGGTCCAGAGCGCGGCGAACCTTGAACAGTTTCTCAGACGCGCTCGATGATCAACGCGATGCCTTGCCCCACGCCTATGCACATGCTGCACAGCGCGTAGCGGCCGCCGGTGCGTTGCAGCTGGTACATGGCGGTGGCGGCCAGCCGCGCGCCGCTGGCGCCCAGCGGGTGACCGAGGGCGATGGCGCCGCCGTTGGGGTTGACGTGCGGGGCGTCGTCCGGCAGCCCCAGCTCGCGCAGCACCGCCAGCGCCTGGGAGGCGAAGGCCTCGTTCAGCTCGATCACGTCCATCTGCTCCAGCCGCAGCCCGGCCAGGGCCAGGGCCTTGCGCATCGCCGGCGCCGGGCCGAAGCCCATGATGCGCGGCTCCACGCCGGCGCAGGCCATCGCCAGCACTCGCGCGCGCGGCGTCAGACCGTGGCGTTGCAAGGCGGCTTCGCCGGCCAGCAGCAGCGCCGCCGCGCCGTCGTTGATGCCGGAGGCGTTGCCGGCGGTGACGCTGCCGTCGGGCCGCACCACGCCCTTGAGTCGGGCCAAGGCCTCCAGCGAGGTGGCGCGCGGGTGCTCGTCGCGGCTAAAGCGCAGCGCCTCGCCCCTGGCTTGCGGAATCAGCGCTTCCATCAATTCATCGTCCAGCCTGCCGGCCTCCTGGGCGGCGGCGGCGCGCAGCTGGCTGCGCAGCGCGAAGGCGTCCTGGTCCTCGCGCGAAACGCGGAATTGCTCGGCCACGTTTTCCGCCGTCTCCGGCATGCTGTCCACGCCGTAGCGCTCGCGCAGCAGCGGGTTGACGAAGCGCCAGCCCATGGTGCTGTCCTCGATGCGCAGATTGCGGGCGAAGGCGCTGTCCGCCTTGCCCATCACATAGGGCGCGCGGCTCATGCTCTCCACGCCGCCGGCGATGATCAGCTCGGCCTCGCCGCTCTTGATCGCGCGCGCGGCCTGGCCGATGGCGTCCAGGCTGGAGCCGCACAGGCGGTTGACGGTGCTGGCCGGCGTGGACGGCGGCAGGCCGGCCAGCAGCGCGGCCATGCGCGCCACGTTGCGGTTGTCTTCGCCGGCCTGGTTGGCGCAGCCGTAGAGCACATCGTCCAGCCGCTCCCAGTCCACGCCCGGGTTGCGCTGCTGCAGCGCTGTCAGCGGCAGGGCGGCCAGATCGTCGGCGCGCAAGGCGGACAGGCCGCCGCCGTAACGGCCGAAAGGGGTGCGGATGGCGTCGCAGAGATAGGCGTGGTTCATGGTCTCTCTCCTTGGCGGGCGTCGGTCAGACTGACCGGCGTCAGCCGCTGCAATTCGTTGAAATCCAGGCCGGGCACGCATTCGCGCAGCAGCAGCTCGCCGTCGCTGAGATCTATCACCGCCAGGTCGGTGTAGACGCGGTGGACGCAGCCGACGCCGGTCAGCGGATAGCTGCAGGCTTCCACCAGCTTGCATTCGCCTTGCTTGCTCAGGTGCTCCATCATCACGAACACCTGCTTGGCGCCTATGGCTAGGTCCATTGCGCCGCCCACCGCCGGGATGGCGTCCGGCGCGCCGGTGTGCCAGTTGGCCAGGTCGCCGCGCCGCGACACCTGGAAGGCGCCCAGCACGCAGATGTCCAGATGGCCGCCGCGCATCATGGCGAAGGAGTCACCGTGGTGGAAGAAACAGCCGCCGGGCAATAGCGTGACCGGCTCCTTGCCGGCGTTGATCAGGTCCGGGTCCGCCTGGCCGGGCGCAGGCGCCGGCCCCATGCCCAGCAGGCCGTTTTCGCTGTGCAGGAAGATGTCCAGCTCCGGCGGCAGGTAATCGGCCACCCGGGTGGGCAGGCCTATGCCCAGATTGACGTAAGCGCCTTCCGGGATGTCGCGCGCCACCCGCGCCGCCATCTGTTCGCGGTTCAGTCGATTAAGCATGCCGGCCTCCTGGCGCGTTCCGGTCGGCGACGCAGACCAGCTTGTGAACGAAGATGCCCGGCGTCACCACGGTTTCCGGATCCATCTCGCCCAAGGGCAGCACTTGTCCCACCTGGGCGATGGTCTGGCGCGCGGCGGCGGCCATGATGGGGCCGAAGTTGCGCGCCGCCTTGCGGTATTGCAGATTGCCCCAGCGGTCGCCGCGACAGGCCTTGATCAGCGCGAAATCGGCGTGGATGGGGTATTCCAGCACGTAGTCGCGGCCATGGATGCGGCGGGTTTCCTTGCCCTCCGCCAGCAGGGTGCCGTAGCCGGTGGGCGTGAAGATGGCGCCCAGGCCGGCGCCGGCGGCCTGGATGCGCGCGGCCAGATTGCCCTGCGGCACCAGTTCCAGCTCGATGTCGCCGGCGCGATAGAGCGCGTCGAACACCTGGGAGTCCGCCTGGCGCGGAAACGAGCAGACGATCTTGCGCACCCGGCGCGCGCGCAGCAGCGCGGCCAGGCCGGTCTCGCCGTTGCCGGCGTTGTTGTTGACGATGGTGAGGTTGCGCGCGCCGTGGTCTATCAGCGCGTCTATCAACTCCGCCGGCTGGCCGGCGACGCCGAAGCCGCCGATCATCACCGTGGCGTCGTCGTGGATGTCGGCAATGGCGGCGGCGGCTGAACTTACCGTTTTATCTATCATCGACTGTCCTTTGCAGGCTGCGAGCAGCCGTGAATGGAAAGGATTTTGTGCGATTATCGAACAAGTTATCTTTAATCGCGCATTCAGCATGCTTGCCCGTCGGACGCGCGGTCAATACGATGATCGCAATAGTGTGCGGTAATCGCTCAAGACGGAAAAAAGGAGTCAAGATGCAACAGTGGCAAGAGGCGGCGGACGAGGAGGGCGTGGAGGAGACGTTCAGCGGCGACCCCAACTACATGGCCTCGCTGGCGCGCGGGCTGGCGGTGATTCAGGCGTTTTCGGCGCAGCGGCGCCTGCTGTCCACCTCGCAGATCAGCCAGCGCACCGGCATTCCGCGCGCGGCGGTGCGGCGCTGCCTATACACGCTGAACAAGCTGGGCTTCGTGGACAGCGAGGACGGCCGCCATTTCTCCCTGCGCCCGCGCATCCTGGCGCTGGGCCACGCCTATCTGGGCTCGACGCCGCTGGCGCGCGCCGGCCAGCCGGTGTTGCGCCACGTCAGCAGCAGCGTCAACGAGTCCAGCTCCATCGCCATCCTGGACGGCGACGACATTCTTTATATCGCGCGCGCCTTCACCAGCCGCATCATGACGGTGGACCTGGACATCGGCAGCCGCCTGCCGGCGGCCTGCACCTCGATGGGCCGGGCGATGCTGAGCCGGCTGCCCGCCGCCGAGCTGGCCCAGTTGCTGGACCGCGCGCGGCTGGTCCAGCACACGCCGCACACCATTGTTGAGCGCCCGGCGCTGGAGGCGGAGCTGGCGCGGGTGGCGGAGCAGGGCTATGCCTTGATCGATCAGGAGCTGGAAATCGGCCTGCGTTCCATCGCCGTGCCCATCATCGGCGCCGACGGCCGCGCCGCGGCGGCGATCAACGTGGGCGTGCAGGCGGCGCGGGTCAGCCGCGAGGATCTGCTGCTGCGCATCTTGCCGGTGCTGCGCGAGGCGGCGGCGGAACTTGCCTTGCTGGCGGGCTGAGGAAAGCTTTGCCCTTGGCGCAGATAGGACATCAGAATTAACAGCGCGCGGGAAAACCCTATGCTAAACCTACAGCAACAAGACATAGGCGAAAGCAGGGTGTCATGTCGTTCAAATTTCCGGAAAGGGCGCCCGAGACCGGCGCTTCCGGCAACGCCGGACTGGCTTCGGTAGTCGAGGCCGCCCCGGTGGGCGTGCTGGTGGTGGCGGCCGACGGCCGCATGCTTTACGTCAACAGCGCGCTGGAAAACATGTTTGGCTACAGCAAGGAGCAATTGCTGGGACAGGCGGTGGAGATGCTGTTGCCGGCGGAGATTCGCGGCCGCCATCTCGATTTTCGCCAGCTGTTTTTCTCCAATCCCACCTCAAGAACCATGGGCAGCGGCCGCGAGCTGTTCGCCCAGCATGCCGACGGCCGCCAGTTTCCGATCGAAATCGGCCTGGGTTCGATGCCGCACGGCGATGAAATCTGCGCCGTCGCCTTTGTCAGCGACATCACGCCGCGGCGCCGGCTGGAACACCGTTTCGCCAAGGTGGTGGCGTCGCTGCCCATCGGCCTGCTGATGGCGGGCTCTGACGGCAAAATCTCCATGACCAATCCGACGCTGGACGCGATGTTCGGCTACCCGCCCGGCGAACTGGTCGGCCAGCCGGTGGAGGTTTTGCTGCCGCCGCGCATACGCGAAGGCCACCCGGCCTTGCGAGCCGCCTTCGCCAGGGCGCCGGAAGTGCGCTCCATGGGTTCGGGCCGCGATCTGCTGGCCCAGCGCAGAAACGGCAGCGAGTTCCCGGTGGAAGTGGGGCTGACGCCGCTGGAAACCGACGGGGAGCGGCAGGTGCTGGCCGCGATCACCGACATCTCCATGCGCAAGAAATTTGAGGAAACCTTGCAGCAAGCCAATGCGCAGCTGGAAGAGTTCACCTATGTGGCCTCGCACGACTTGCGCTCGCCCTTGCGCGGCATTGCCGATTTGATTTCGTGGATACGCGAAGATCTGGACCCGGCCCAGCTCAGCGCCGACATCGAGAGAAACTTCGTCCGCGCCGAGGAGCGCATCGCCCGCGCCGAACGCATGATAGAAGACTTGCTGGAGTACGCGCGGGCAGGGCGCCAGGAGGAACGCGTGGAAGAGGTGGACCCCGGCCAACTGGTGAGCGAGGCGCTGGAGCTTCTCGACATCTCGCCGGACTTCCGGCTGGAAGTGGAGATCAAGGCCAGGCCGTTTCCCGCCGCGCGCACTCCCTTGTCGCTGGCGATCCGCAATTTGCTGTCCAACGCCTGCAAGCACCATGGGCGCGGCAAGGGCGTGATCCGCATCACGGTGGTGGAGGAGGGGCGCTTCAATCTGTTCACGGTGGAGGACGACGGCGTTGGCGTGCCCGAGGGCTCGGAAGAGCGCATTTTCAAATTGTTCCACCGTGCCAGCAGCCAGGCGGAGGGACACGGCGTAGGGCTGGCGGTGACCCGCCGCATGGTCAACAGCAACGGCGGCACCGTGGTTCTGGACAGGAGCGGCGTGCTGGGCGGCGCCTGTTTCCGCATCCGCTGGCCGCGGTTTCCGCTCAAGGAGGTGGAATGATGACGAGCGCGACGATATCGAGCGACATCACGGTTTTGCTAGTGGATGACGATGACGTGGCCATCGAGGGCGTACTGCGCGGCGTGCGCCGTCAGGGACTGGATTGCAAGATGGTGACCGCCTGCGACGGCCTGGAGGCCTTGCAGATCCTGCGCGGCACGCACGACAGCAAGCAGATCAACAGTCCCTTCCTGATTCTGCTGGACCTCAATATGCCGCGCATGGACGGTTTTCAATTTCTTGAGGCTGTCCGCGCCGACAGCCAGCTGCGCAATTCCGTGATCTTCGTGCTCACCACCTCGTCGCGCGACGCGGACCGCATGCGCGCTTACGAGGAAAACGTGGCCGGCTACATGATGAAATCCTCGGTGGGCCCGCAGTTCGTGAAGCTGATGGATCTGCTGCATTCTTACGCCCAGTCCGTGGTTTTGCCGGCCCGGTAATCGCAATGATCGACGATGTCGAATGCCTGGCGGACGCGCCGCAGCAAGTCAGCGTGCTGGTGGTCGACGACGACGACGTCGACCGCGAACGCATCATCCGCCTGCTGCATCGGAACGCCTTGTGTTCGCAGATTCTCGAAGCGGACTCCAAGGCCAGCGCCTTGAGCCTGTTGGGCCGGGAATTGTTCGATTTCGTGTTCCTGGACTTCAAGCTGGACGACGGCGACGGCCGCGAACTGGTGCCGTCCATCCAGCAGCGCAATCAATCCTGTCTGATCGTGGCGGTCACCGGCACCGGCAATGAGCGCATCGCCGCCGAGGCGATCAAGCTGGGCGTGTACGAATACCTGCCCAAGTTCGAATTGACCGAAGACCGGCTGCGCCAGACCATCAGCGACGGCGTGCGGGTGGCGGCGATACAGGCCAAGCTGCGCGAAACCGAGCAGTTGCTGCAGCACCGCAGCCTGTACGACTCCTTGACCGAGTTGCCCAACCGCAATCTGTTCCTGGACCGCCTGGATCAGCTGTGCGCCTTGCACGCCCGCAATCAGCTGCCGTTCGCCGTGCTGATGATAGACCTGGACCGCTTCAAAGAGGTCAACGACAAGCTGGGCCATCAGGCCGGAGACCTGGTGCTGAGGGAGGTGGGCGCGCGCTTCTCCAGCCTGCTGCGCGGCTCGGACACCATCGCGCGGCTGGGCGGCGACGAATTCGCCGCCTTGCTGCTGGAAGTGGACGACGCGGAGTGCGCGTTGGCCTTGGCGGAGAAAGTGGGGCACACGCTGGACGCGCCCATCCTGGTGGGCGAGCACGCCTTGTCGATAGGCGCCTCCTTCGGCGTGGCGATGTGCCCGCAGCATGGCTGCGATCCCGCGCAGCTGTTGTCCTGCGCCGATATCGCGATGTACCAGGCCAAAAGCAATCTCGGCGCCGTCGCCTTGTACGCGGGCGAGCACGACAAACCCTGGCCCAAGGCGGGACAAACCACCCAGGCCTTGATCACCCAATTGACCCGGGCGATCCAGCACGACGAACTGGAAATGCATTACCAGCCCAAAGTCCGGCTGGATACCGAGGAAGTGGTCGGCTTCGAAGCCCTGGTCAGGTGGAACAGTCCGGCGCAAGGGCGGGTGAACCCAGACGACTTCATGCCCACGCTGGAGTCCTGCAATCTACTGAGCCGTTTCACTTATCTGACGCTGGAACTGGTGCTGTCCCAACAGCAGTGCTGGATCGGCCAGCTGCGCAAGCCGTTCAAGGTGGCTGTGAACATTTCCGCCCGCATGCTGGAAGACGATCGCTTCGTCGAAGAGGTGATGGCGCGGCTGGCCAGCTACAAGATTCCGTCCAGCCTGCTGGTGCTGGAACTGACGGAAACCGCGCTGGTCATCAACCCGGTCAAGGCCAAGGAGATGATTGAACAGCTGCACGCCCAGGGCGTGTCCTTGTCGATAGACGACTTCGGCGCGGGCTTCACCTCATTTACCTATCTGAAGAGCTGCCCAATCACCGAAATCAAGTTGGACAAGGCGTTTGCGCAGGAACTGGAGCCGGGTTCCTTCAACGCCTCTCTGATACAGTGCATGGCGGTGTTTTGCCAGAGCCGCGCCATCGACTTCATCGTGGAAGGCGTTGAGCGCAAGGAATACTGGCCTGTACTGACGCGGCTTGGCTGCAACTTGGGCCAGGGCTACAGCATTGCCAAGCCGATGCCGGCGGCCAAGGTGTTGCCGTGGTGGGAAGCGTGGGAGCAAGGCAAGCGCCGTGGCTGATCTCGCTATACGCTAATGTTCGCATAATGTATATTATGTCAAATAAAGGATATTCAGATTGTGCAGCTCAATAAGGAAAGATCATGACTGATCCCCATCCGGAAATGCAAAAGCAGCTAGCAGTTCGCATCGCATCAACAGCGAATGCTGCTGAGAAGGAAGCGCTGCTCCTCTGGATCGAACGGCTACTGGAAATCAAAGCCTCCGATCTCCCTGCCGCACAGAAAGCAAAGCAAGCCATATCGGTCACTGGCAGCAGCAACATTGTTCTTCCAGCGGTCAAGATGATCGCTTGTGAAGCGAAGCGCCTCGCATGGGATGATCGCGGGCTCACAGGTAGACTGGGACTTGGTGGAGCCACGGTCGGATTGGCGCTTTTTGGTGGGCAAGGAGCTGGCATCGCCGCACTTGGCACAGCCATTGGCGTTCCACTTTGGGTTATCTTTGGTGCGGGCGCCGCGTTTCTTGGTGTTCTCTATGAGGAGATCACTGGCAAGAAACCAAATCCAAAGACGACGCACCGGGTAATAGATTCGGAAACGGAGAACAAGGAATAAGGCTGCGAAATTGAACGGTCGGTTGCCGAAGTCTTTGTCGTCAGCCCTGCTCTTCCAAAATCTGCCATTTCACCGTGCCGCCCAGCTGATCGGTTTGCGTCAAGTCGGCGTCGATGCCGATTCCGTTCACCGTTTGAGGCACTAGCGTCTGCACCATTTGATAACCTCGCTGCGGGATGTTCGGCACGCTGCTGCAAGACTGCCAATAATGCTGAAAAGGCAATTCATACAGCTGCGTTCCGCTCAAGCCCGCCGCGGACCCCACATACAGGCCTGGCGCATAAGCCGCGCTGGACACCGCTTCGAACCATTGAGTGCAGTAATCGGCGACATCCTGCCCGGATGCGTCGTCCGCCACGCCTTCCAGATCGCACCAGACGTTTACGCCGGGCAACAGCCCTGCGGCCTGCGCATGCGCGACGGTGTTCTGGCCGTCGCTCTTTCCCATGGCGGCATTGGGCGACCAACCGGGGTCTCTGACATGTTGCACGGCCATCAAGGCCAGGCCCGCGCCAAGAATGTCCTGAGCTTCGCCGGCGGACAAGTCCGCCGCGTAGGCATTGGGGCCCAGCGTCAGATAACGCACGCAAAACCGGTAGCCGGAGGCGGCGAATTGTCGGGCAAGCTCCAGCGACAACGGCGTGTCCGCGTCAAAGCCATGCGCGCCGGTCGGCGCGGCCGCCACGCAAGCGCCGTTCTGTTTGTAAGAGATGGTTGAGTCGCTCATTTCAAGCTCCGCGCAGAAACAACACTCATCAGCATAAGCCAGGCGAAATCTCGCGCAGTGGCCAATGGGAGGGTTGCGTTTCAGTCGTGCGCATTCTCGCCGCTGTTCTGAGGCCTGGCCGCGGGCTTGTGAAAGCAGCTGGGCGGCGGATTGCCTTTGATGGCGGCGCTGTAGATTTTTCTGGCCAGCGCGAAGTCGGACTCGCCGTAACGCGCCGGATCGGCCTTCAGCGCTTGCTCCAGCATATTGGTGAGGTGCGCCCACTCCTTGTCATTTAACGTTACGGTGACGGTATTTGCCCGGTACTTGCGTTGCCGTTCGGCTCCGGACATCGCCAGGCCGGTGACCGGACGACCGCGTTTCTTGCTTGCCGCGGTCGCGGTTTCTTGCAACGGGTCTGCGCTCATCGGATGCCCTCCTCTGCTGGTCTGAGTTCATTATGCGTTACCGTGACGGAAATTCAAAATTATCGTCACCATAACGATAATTGCCCGTGCAAGCGCCCTTCCGCTGGCCGCTTGTGCCCGGCATTTCGCCCTGGATGCATAATAAATTCGAAGTAGATATGGTATTGAGATGCTATTTTTTTTGTTTTTGGATTAAAATTTGGAATAAAGTAAATATGTGACAGGTATTTGCATGGCATTTTATTTGTCGAGTTCGCCCGCTCGGGCGATAACCAGCAACACTGGCTGCGCGCAGCCGGAAGCAACGATCTAAATGACCAACAAAAACATAAAACTACATAATCAACGGCTGCCCCAGCACCTGCTGCGGGCCAGGGAATCGGTGATGGCCTACTTCCGCCCGATCCTCAACCGTTACGGGGTGACAGAGCAACAATGGCGCATTCTGCGAGTGCTGGAGGACTTCGGCGACCAGGAGGCTGGCGTCATTGCGGACCGGGCCTGCATCTTGCCGCCAAGCCTGACCGGCATTCTGGTTCGCATGGAAAAGGCGGGGCTGATTCATCGCCAGCGCGATCATGTGGACAGCCGGCGCCTGATCATTTCAATGTCGCGGGACGGACGCGAACTGATTCAACAAATCTCCCCGCTGGCGGAAGACTGTTATCGGCAGATTGAAAGCCATCTGGGTCAGGAAAAACTGACGCAATTGCTGGGCCTGCTGGATGACCTGGAGAAACTGCCGGCGCCGCGCGCCGGCTGATGATCAGGACTCCGGACCCGGGGCGGTCTCCGCTTCGGGTTCGGGCAGCCTTTGCGCCGGGTCCTGGCGGTAAAACAAGACAAGCTGCTCGTACAACTCAGGGCAATCCAGCTTGAGATGGTGCGGCAGTTCGAAAAAGGCTTCGCTCAACACGGCGAAGAACTCCGCGGGGTTCTCCGCCGCGTACGGGTCCAGCCAGCCGGGATCGATGCCGCGGTCCAGCATGCGGCACAATAGACGATAACCCTGGGACCAGACGCGGCTCCATTGCGCCTGCTTCATGCCCTTGTGCAAGGGCGGCGAGCCGTTGGCCGGACCGTTGAGCATGTCCAGCTTGTGCGCCACTTCATGGATCACCACATTCCAACCGTCCAATTGCTCGGAGGCGCGCGCGTCCGGCAGCGACAGCACCACCGGGCCGTCCTGACGCGCCTGGCCGATCAGCACGCTCTCGCTTTCATGCTGCAAGCCTATGCCGTCCATCCAGATGTCGCGCGCGACAAACGGCGACGGGTACAGCACCACGTCGTTCCAGCCGCTCAAGGCGGCCTTGCCCAGATTCATCGCGGGCAGCGCCATTTGCAAAGCCACGCTGGCGCAGGCGCGGGCGCCTAGCCTTACCCCGTCCTGACCGGAAAAGCTTTTGCTGCGCAACACCCAGGCCGCCAGTTCGATCAAGCGCGCCAACTCCGCTTCGTTCAGCCCGGCCAGCAGCGGCATGCGCGCGGCCTGCTCCCGCAGCGCGGCCATCGTTTCCGGAGCGGTTTTGCCGGACAGCGCGCGGCGAATCCACTCAATCACCATGAACTCTCGTCCCGTTTTATCGTCTCTCATACTCTGAGGGCGATTTTGCGCATTTCAATGCGCGCCCTTTCCGATCCGTCGCAAGACGTCAACATTCCGCTTTCGCTGCGCCGGCCCAAGCCGGCGCGACAGTCAAAATCATAAAATAAACGGGGGAATCATCATGAGCCTGCCTTGGCAAACGCTGGCGCTCAATCCTTTGGCGGCATTCGGCGTGCTGTTGTCGCTGGGGGTGATAGGCGGCCAGATCGCGGTGCGGGTGGCGCGGCTGCCCGCCATCGTCGGCTATGTGCTGACCGGCTTGCTGATCGGCCCGCACAGCCTGCGCCTGCTGGACGAGCAACTCTTGCAGCAAGCGTCCATTTTCGTGCACCTGGCCTTGGGCATCGCGCTGTTTGAGGCCGGGCGCCGCGTGGATCTGCGCTGGCTGCGGGTGGAGCGCACCCTGCTGCTGACCACGCTGTTCTATTGCCTGTTGACCTTGCTCGGCCTGTTCGCCGCCTTGCAGCTGTTCGGCCTGGGTCTGGCGGCCAGCCTGATGCTGGCGGCGCTGGGAGTGGCCACTTCGCCGGTGGTCACGCTGGAGATCGTGCGGGAATCGAACGCGGACGGCCAGGTCAGCGAACGCCTGCTGGTGGCCACCGCTTTGTCCAATCTGCTGGCGCTGCCCTGCTTCGCGCTGGCCTTGTCTTACGGACACTTGTCCGGCAACAACGGGGTGGAAAGCGGCATCCTGCTGCCGGGCTGGCTGACGCTGGCCTCCTGTGCCTTGGGCCTGCTGGCCGGCCTGGCGGCGATCCAGCTGAACCGCTGGCTGGGCGGCAGGCAGCGCGAAGCGCAGAAAGTCATGCTGTTCGGCTTGATCGCGCTGGTGGTCGGGGTGGCGGACATGCTGCAGGTCTTGCCGTCGCTGGCCTTGCTGACGGCTGGCCTGGCCACGCGCAACCTCAAGCACGGCCATACCGTGACCGAACGCGGCATCATGTCGTCCGCCCATATCTTTACCGTGGCCTTCTTCGTGGCCGCCGGCGCGCAACTGGCGCCGCAGTCGCTGGCGCAGTTCTGGCCGGTGGCCGTGGCCTGCCTGCTGTTGCGCACCGGCGTCGCCGTGCTGATCTGGTGGCTGGCGGCCGGCGCCAACGGCCTGCCCAAACGCCACGGCGCCTGCCTGGGGCTGGCGCTTAACTCCTGGTCCGGCGGCACCTCGCTGCTGATGAGCCTGGGCGCCATTTCCCTGGGCACGGCCGCGGGCGACTTCAGCGGGGTGATGATGGCGGTCCTGGTGATCAATGAATTGTGCGCGCCGGTGCTGACCCGCCTGGCCTTGAAGCTGGCCGGCGAAACCCGGCCGCAGGAGTGAGACGATGCTGGAATTCAACCGCAGTCAGCCGCTGACCTTGGGGGTGGAGCTGGAGCTGATGATTCTCAATCGGCGCGATTACGATTTGACCCGCGGCTCGGACGATTTGCTGTTGCAGGTGAATCGCCAACAGCACGGTTTCGACATCAAGCCGGAAATCACCCAGGGCATGATAGAAATCGGCACCGCCGTGCACAGCGACGTCAACAAGATGCTGGAGGAGATTCTGGCCATCCGCGAGCTGCTGGTCAGCAGCGCGCGCAAATTGAACCTGGGCCTGGCCGGCGGCGGCTCGCATCCGTTTCAGCACTGGGACGAGCAGCGCATCTATCCCAAGGAGCGCTACCACCTGGTGTCCGAGCTGTACGGCTATCTGGCCAAGCAGTTCACCGTTTACGGCCAGCACATCCACATCGGCTGCCCGGACGGCGACAGCGCGGTGCGGCTGACCCATTATCTGGCGCGCTATATACCGCACTTCATCGCGCTGTCCGCGTCCTCGCCGTTCTACCAGGGGGTGGACACGCTGTTCCAGACCTCGAGGCTGACCAGCGTCAACGCCTTCCCGCTGTCCGGCTGCATGCCTTGCGTCAACAACTGGGCGCAATTCAACGACTATTTCCGGCGCATGGCCAATCTGGGCATTGTCGCCAGCATGAAGGACTTCTACTGGGACATCCGTCCCAAGCCGGAATACGGCACGGTGGAAATCCGCATCTGCGACACGCCGCTGTCGGTGGAAACCCCGGTGTTGCTGGCGGCTTACGCGCAGATGCTGGCGCACCGCTGCCTGGGCGAACGCCAGGACGAGGTGTGCCAGGAACATTACCTGACCTATAGCTACAACCGCTTTCAGGCCTGCCGCTTCGGTTTTGACGGCATGTTGGTGGATGCCGGCAACAATAGCCAGATCGGGCTGCAGGAGGACTTGCTCAATACGCTGAATCAACTGGAGCCGCAGGCCGAGGCGCTGGGCAATCAGGCGCAGCTGGCCGCCCTGCGCCAGCGGGTGCTGAAGCGGCAATCGGACAGCGCCTGGCTGCGCCAGGTGTTCGACGACAGCGGCTCTTTGTCCGAAGTTGTGCGGCGGCAAAGCGAACACTGGATGTACGCGGCGCCGGGAGTGGGCGTAAACTGAGCGGCTCAAACCTCAGCCAAGCCGCCATGCCATTCGACCTGCCCGTCCTGCCCGACCCCGCGCTGCCTGCCCGCTACTGCATTTTCGAAGGGCCAAAGATCCTGTTGCTGGACCAGGCCTTGCCGGACGAGCGCGCGCGCGGCTGGCCCTTGTCCCAGCAACTGTTCATCGGCGTTCACGACGGCCACAATCTCTATCTGGCGGAACTGGTGGGCGCGCCGCCAGCCGGCTGCGACTGGCTGGCCCTGCGGCCGGCCCTGCTCAGCCTGCCTTCCGGGCTGACCCCCGCCATCGCCCGCGCCGCGCAGATCCGCCAATTCCAGCGCACTCATCGTTATTGCGGCCGTTGCGCCGGACCCTTGGTGCAACGGCCGGACGACAGCGGCAAACGTTGCTCCAGCTGCGGACAGCTCTATTATCCCAAGCTGTCGCCGGCGATGATGGTGGCGATCCACCGCGGCCGCCAGCTGTTGCTGGCGCGCAGCCCCCATTTTGCCCCCGGCGTCTACAGCGCGCTGGCCGGCTTTGTCGAGCCCGGAGAAACGCTGGAGGAGTGCGTGCACCGCGAAGCCTTCGAAGAAGTGGGCGTGCGCATCAAGAACCTGCGTTATGTCTGCTCGCAATCCTGGCCCTTCCCTCATTCGCTGATGCTGGGCTTTACCGCCGAGTACGACAGCGGCGAGATTCTGCCGCAGGAAGGCGAGATCGAAGACGCCGGCTGGTTCGACATCGACGCCCTGCCGCTAACGCCGACGCCCATTTCCATCGCCTATCAATTGCTGAATCACACCGTGGCCTGGTTGCGCGAGCAGGATGATCTGCCGCGACCCGGTCTTGTCTAGATCTAGCGCCAAATTAAGATAGCCGGAAGCCGTCTGGCAGCCGGCTTCTTGCCTCTATCGAAGCAAACCCCTGCTTCGCAAGCGGCCCCTCGGTCGCTCGCCCGCTGCGCGCCAAGGCATCGCCTTGGCGACGCCGCCCTCCTCTTTTTCTCCTGTCTTCATATCCTCAAGCGCCGCGCTGACGTCCGTCTCTTTATATAAATTTTTCTACTCATATACATAAATACAAAAAGTAATACTGATATTCGAGCGGTGATAAGCTAGGGTCATTGCTACAGACAAAGCGACCCAATCTCTCCCAATGGCTGGAGATTTCGCAAATTCAATGAAATACGGCGCCGATAACGCAAATGGCCTCCTCCCTCAGGTCGAATCGCCGCGCCGCACAAGGAGTGCAAAATGAAAATCCGCATGCTTGCCTTATCCCTCATGCTGGCCTGCGCCGCAGGCGCCGCCCTCGCCAGTCCGACCCAATGCGAAAACAAGGACTACTCGTTGCAATTGCTGGGCTCTGGCGGGCCGATCTCCGATGACGGCCGCGCCTCGTCGGCCTCGCTGATCTGGTGGAAAAACAAGCCGGTGGCGATGATAGACGCCGGCGGCGGCGCCTTCCTGCGCTTCGGCCAATCCGGCGCGCGCCTGGAAGACGTGCGCTTCATCGGCCTCACCCACTTCCACACCGACCATGTATCCGATCTGCCGGCGCTGCTCAAGGGCAGCTACTTTTTCAGCTCGCCCCGCGCCATCGAGATGTCCGGCCCAAGCGCCGGAGCCGGCTTTCCCAGCCTGAGCGGTTTCATGAACGCCCAGTTCAACGCCAAGAGCGGCGCTTACGCCTATCTGTCGGGCATCTACTCCGGCCAGGGCGACATTCCGCTGAAGGTGTCGCTGTCCAATGTGGACTACCGCAAGACCACGCCGACCAAGGTCTATGAAAAAGACGGCGTCAGCATCAGCGCGCTCGGCATTCCGCACGGCGACGTGCCCTGCCTGGCTTATCGCATCGACACCAAGGACGGCAGCATCGTCGTCTCCGCCGACCAGAACGGCAGCAACCCGCACTTCCTCGACTTCGCCAAGAACGCGGACATCCTGGTGATGCCGCTCGCCATCGACGAGCAGGCGGACCCCGCCTCCGCCTTCCTGCACGCCAAACCGTCCGCCGTCGGCCGCATCGCCGCCGCGGTGAAGCCCAAGCAGCTGGTGCTCAACCATTTCATGGGCAAGGGCCTGCGGCTCAAGGAGCAATCAATCTCCATCGTCCGCCGCTACTACAAAGGCCCGATCCACGCCAGCCGCGACCTTTCATGTTTCCCGGTGCATTGAGCGCCGTCACCCCGAAGGAGACCCGTCATGAAAAAACAGATCATTCTTTCCATCGCCATGACATCCTTGCTCGGCCTGAGCGCCGAAACCGCGCTGGCGGCGGAAGCCAGCCAGCCGGCGCAAGCGGTGAAAAGCCAAAGCGGCCACGGCGGCAAATGCGCCAGCGGCAAGTGCGGCACGGTGAAGATGTATGAAAAAGCCCATCTCAAGCACGACCCGCAAGACCAGCTGGTGCGCGCCCGCGACGGCAAGTGCGGCAAGACCGGCCAGGGCGTCCATGCCGACAAAGCCGGCAACAGCAAAATGGTGGAGGGGGTATGCGGACAATGAATCAGCGAGCCGTCGGCGTGGGGCTGCGCGCCGAACATGCTCAATGGCTGGCCGATCACGACCCGCAGCCTGAAATCGACTTCCTGGAAATCACGCTGGAAAACTGGATGGATGTCGGCGGCCGCAAACGCGAGCAGTTGGACCGTCTGGCGGAGAAATACCCGCTGATCGCGCACGGGCTCAGCCTGTCTATAGGCGACGAACTGCCGCTGGACGCGGACTATCTCCAGCGCGCCAAACGCTTTCTCGACCGCTATCGCATCCGCCTGCACAGCGACCACCTCAGCTACTCCCGCGACCGGCAAGGCTATCTGTACGAATTGCTGCCGATTCCGCGCGACGAGGCGGCCGCAACGCGCATCGCCGCCAAGATCCGCCAGGTTCAGGACACGCTGGAACGGACGCTGATCCTGGAAAACATCAGTTATTACCACGCCCACCCCGGCCAGATGGCGGAGGCGGACTTCATCCGCGCCGTCGTGGAACAAAGCGGCTGCCAATTGCTGCTGGACATCAACAACGTCTACGTCAACGCCTGCAATCACGGCTACGACCCGCGGCGCTTCATCGCCGACTTGCCGTCCAGCGCCATCCGCTACTTCCACATCGCCGGCCACTGGCGCCGCGACGACGGCATGTTGATCGACACCCACGGCGCGGCCGTGTGCGAGGAGGTTCTGGAGCTGGCCCGCTACACCGTGGCGCGGCACGGCTCCCACCCGCTGCTGCTGGAGCGGGACAACAGCATGCCGCCGTGGCGGGAGCTGTGCGCCGAAGCCGCCGAGCTGCGGCGGCGCATTCACCAGCCGGCGACCCAGGCCGCCTGAGCGCGGCAAAGGAGAAGAACATGAACGCGACATCGGACATCGAAACCTTCTGCCGGCGGCTGCGAGACGCTCCGGCGGCCTTGGACGAGCGCTCCATCGAGCTTTACCGCCAGTTTCTACGCGGCAATATAGAAGAAGTGCTGAGCCACGTTTTTCCCCTGTTCTGCGCCAGGCTGCCGGCGGCGGAGCTGCAACGGCGCATCGACGAGTTTCTGACGGAACACGCGTCGTCCAGCCCGGAATTCCACCACATCGCCACCGAGTTTCTCTGCTTCTCCCAACCGCGTCTGCCCGACGATCTGCGGCAATGCCTGGAATACGAATGGCTGCTCTTCAGCGTGGAAATAGACGACGCCGTCGTGACGCCGCCCTCCGCAAGCGCGTTGACGGACCACTCCGTCGTCTCGCTCAACCCCACGCTGGCCTGCATTGAGGTTCGGCTGGATTTCGCCGGGCTGGCTGGCCCCTTCGCCGTCTTCCGCGATTCCAGCCATAGGGTGATCCAGAAGCCGCTGACCGGTTTCGATCGCTGGCTGCTGGAAAAGCTGCAAACGCCCTGCCGCTATCCCGCGCTGCGGGCCGAGGCTCCAGCAGACGCTGTGCCGGCCTGGCTGAACGAAGCCGCCGCCATCGGCTTGATACACATAGGCGACGCCCGCGCGTCGTCGCCGGCCGACGGCGCCTGACGCCGGCCGCCCAATTCAAGGAGTACGAAAATGATTGCCAAGATAATGAATGGTTTCGACCGGGCGCTTGCCGCCTGCAAGCAATACGACTTCATCGCCCTGCTGGGGATCCGGCTCTACCTGCTGCCGGTGATCTATGTCGGCGCCCACTCCAAGGTGGTCGGCTTCAGCGAGGCGGTGAACTGGTTCGGCGCGCCGGCCAGCGAGGGCGGCTTGGGCTTGCCCTTCCCTGTCCTGTTCGCCTTCCTGGCCGCGGCCACCGAGGTGCTGGGCCTGGTCTGCATCGCGCTGGGGCTGTTCACCCGCGTGATGGCCATCCCGATGATGGTGCTGATGAGCGCGGCCAGCGCCATGGTGCACCTGCCGCGCGGCTGGCTGGCCATCGCCGCCAAGGACATGGAGTCCAGCCAGCGGCTGGCCGGCTTCCTGTCCTGGCTGGCTGAGAACTTCCCGGGCCGGTACAACTACATCACCGAGCTGGGCGACCCGGTCATTCTGAACAACGGGATGGAGTTCGCCGCCACCTACTTCGTCATGCTGCTGGTACTGTTCTTCTACGGCGGCGGCCGCTACGTCAGCTTGGATTACTGGCTGCGCAAACGCTACGCCGCTTAGACCCGCTGACAAAACCCCTGGTCCTGCGCCGCGCCGACTTGCCGCGCTCAAGTGTGGCCTGCGTCGGCGCGCCTTGCCTCAGCCGTGAAACTGACCGCGTTGCGCCGCCCTGTCCCGCGGCGGCGAGCCCAGTCTTTTTCATCGCCGCAGAACGCCCCTCCCAACTCTTCTGGAGCCTCTCATGAACGGATTCGACGCGCTGACGCTGGCGCGAATGCAATTCGGCGCCAATATCAGCTTTCACATTCTTTTCCCCAGCATCAATGTGGCGCTGGGCTGGCTGCTGCTGTTCTTCAAGCTGCGCTACGCCGCGAGCGGCCGGCAAGGCTGGATGGACGCCTACCACTTCTGGATCAAGGTGTTCGCGCTGTCCTTCGCCTTGGGCGTGGTCAGCGGCGCCACCATGAGCTTTCAGTTCGGCACCAACTGGCCCGGCTTCATGCGCGTGGCCGGCAATATCGCCGGGCCGTTGCTGTCCTATGAAATCCTGACCGCCTTCTTCCTGGAGGCCACCTTCCTCGGCGTGATGCTGTTCGGCCGCCCCCGGCTGTCCGAGCGCGCCCACACCGCGGCCACCTTGCTGGTGGCCTTCGGCAACACCTTGTCCACCTTCTGGATCCTGACGCTGAACTCATGGATGCAGACGCCCGCGGGCTTCAAAATGGTGGACGGCCACGCGGTGGTGACCAGCTGGCTGCAAGTCATCTTCAACCCCTCCGCGCCCTATCGTTTCGCCCACATGCTGATCGCCTCCGGCCTCACCGCGGCCTTCCTGCTGGCCGGCCTGTCCGCCTATCGCAAATTGCGCGGCGACAACGGAGCGGGCAACCGGCTGGCCTTGAAAACCGGCGTCTATCTCACCGCGCTGCTGATCCCCCTGCAATTTGTCGCCGGCGACCTGCACGGCCTGAAAACGCGTGAAGTCCAGCCGGCCAAGCTGGCGGCCATGGAAGGCGTCTGGCGCACGGAGAAGGCCGTGCCGCTGCTGCTGTTCGCCCTGCCTAACGAAGCGACTCGCAGCAACGACTACGCGCTGGGCATCCCCCATCTGGCCAGCCTGATCCTGACTCACCACCCGGATGGGGAAATCAAGGGCTTGGACGCCTTTCCCCAGCACCCGCCGGTGGCCAAAGTGTTCTGGTCCTTCCGCGCCATGGTCGGCGTGGGCGTCTTGATGCTATTGACGGCCTGGCTGGCCGCCTGGCGCTTGAAAAAACGCGGCAGGCTGTCAAAACCCTTGTTGCGTGTCCTGGTCGCCATGACTTTCTCCGGCTGGGTCGCCACGCTGGCAGGCTGGTACGTCAGCGAGATGGGGCGCCAGCCCTGGCTGGTCAACGGCGTGCTGACCACCTCCCAGGCCGCCGGCCACGCCAGCTCCGCCATGCTGATGTCCAGTCTGGGCATGTATCTGGCGCTCTACGCGGTCTTGGTGGCCAGCTATGTGGCCGTGCTGTTCCACATGGCGGGCAAGGCCGCCGCCGCTAACCGGACAACGCGTTTAGAGGAGAAACGGATATGAGCGCGAGCTACTGCCTGCCCATCGTCTTTGCCGGACTGTTGACGCTGGCGATGCTGATTTATGTGATTCTGGACGGCTACGATCTGGGCATCGGCATGCTGCTGCCCAAGGCCGCGCGTCCGGACAAGAACCGGATGATCGCCTGCATCGGACCGTTCTGGGACGCCAACGAAACCTGGTTGGTGCTGGGGATAGGCCTGTTGCTGGCCGCCTTTCCCGCTGCCAACGAAGCGGTGTCCGCCGAACTGTACCTGCCCCTGGCGCTAATGCTGGGCGGCCTGATCGTGCGCGGCGTGGCTTTCGACTTCCGCGTCAAGGCGCATGACCCGCACCAGCCCTGGTGGGATGCGGCCTTTTTCGCCGGCTCCTTGCTGGCCTCGGCCATGCAAGGCCTGATGCTGGGCCGCTATCTGACCGGTTTCGCCGCCGGCGTCGAGGCCTGGGCCTTCGCCTGCTTGAGCGCCGTCGGCCTGTGTTGCGCCTATGTGCTGCTGGGCGCCAGCTGGCTCATTCTCAAAACCGGCGGAAGCCTGCAGGCGCGCGCCTACGCCTGGGCCCGCAGCGCGCTGTTCGGCGCCGCCGGCTCGGTGGCGCTGGTTTCCATCGCCACGCCGCTGGCCAGCCCCGCCATCTGCGCAAAATGGTTCGCCCTGCCCCGTACGCTGATGCTGCTGCCCCTGCCGCTCGGCACCGCCTTCCTGTTCGGCCTGCTCTGCTGGCTGTTGCCTAGGCTTGCGGCCAGGCAGGCGCGAGGCGACGACCGCTACTGCTGGCTTCCCTTCGCCCTGTGCGTCGGCATCGTCCTGCTGTCGTTCTGGGGGCTGGCTTACAGCGTGTTTCCGGACATCGTCATCGGGCGGATGTCGATCTGGCAGGCCGCCAGCGACGCCGAAGCGCTATGGGCGATTCTGGCGGTCGCCATCGTGGTCTTGCCCCTGGTGCTGGCTTACACCGGCTTTGTCTACCACCTCTTTCGCGGCAAGGCGGCGGATGAGTTGAGCTATCACTGAAAGGCCGTTTACGCTTTCTCAAACAAGGCAAGATCTCGGCGCAATGACATGGATGACTGGCCAAGGGGGCAAGGCCAGGGCTCTAAAAGGACAGCGACCTGCGTCGCCGGCCTTTTGGTCAGAGCGAGCGAGCGGACTGCCCGCCTATAACAGGCAGTAGCTGGCACCCTCATGTCAGCCTCCTGTTATGACCATGACCCCCGGCCAGGCTTGGCTGGGGGCTTTTTATTTCCTTGTGCCTGTTCAAAGTCTCGCGGGCAAGGGCGAGACAAGGCGAAAACTAGCGAAAAAGCGGAGTGCGCCCCTTTCTATCCCTCTCGCCAAAACGCAGCAGACATTGTTGAGCAGGTTCTTAGAATGGCGACAGCCACGAGCGTCGCCACGCCAGAGTCAAGGTCTCCGGGATGGAGCGATATCCTACATGGCAGAGAGTGGTTGACGCTCGGGCAGCAGATTTCGCCACTTGTCCGATTCTTCGCCCGGTTTGGTCACCAGGTACGCGTGACGATCCTGTGCCACCAGAACTTCGCCAGCCGGTGGCACATTCAGGAACTCCATGTGTTGGGTGGCACAATAGGCCCCCACATCGAGGATTAGTAAATAATCTCCCTCTTTTACCGTTGCGGGAACGGCCACCTCACCCGGCAGGATGTAGTCGTTTCGCAGGAGCGTGCGCCCCCGAATCTTCGCACTACCGGAGCCTGAATAGTCGGCAATTTCTTGGAAACTGGCATCCAGAAATGCCGTGTTGTGGGCTCGCTTGCGTAGCTGGGCAGATGGCATGAGCATGCGAGAGCCATCCGTCACAACGATATCGCCATTCGAGTGGTTCACAATATTTCGCTTGATGCCTGTAAGCAGGACACCCGCATCCGCCAGTATGTCACGGGCTGGCTCGAACAGAAACTTGACCGTCTCGGATATCCGCATCTCGACGGCAAGATCGCGGATGGCCGAGAAATATGTTTCCCAGTCGAAATGCTTCTCAGTTTCGGTCCACAGATCGTAGTCGAATCCATGACCACCCGCGAAGTTGATGGACTTGGCCGTCGGGAAGTGTTCAACGAATATCTGGAATATTCGCCGCACGATATTGATCATATCCTGAAGCGAATTCCCGCTACCACAGTAGACCTCGAAACACTCCAGTGTTCGGCCGCTCGCGGACAGCATTTCAGCGAGCGCCCCCAACTGCTCGACCTTGATTCCCGGCTTGTCAGAGCGCAGGCTGTCAATCCGAGCGCTTATGGTAGGTACGTTTTGCTGAATGGCAAAAGCTATTTCATCCAGGCTGGCGAGAAACACCGGATATCCCTTGGAGCTCCAATAGCTCAACTCCTGGTTGGATACATGGCCGGGCGAAATGATAAACCTGTCTAGCCCGTATTTCTTTACCAATTTATACTCATTAGGCATTTGAAGCAGAATCCCCGCGCCCTCATCGTAAAGCGGCTTCACCACATGTGGATTCGCGTTAGGGAAGAACGGAACGAATATGGAAACACGACCATTTAGGCCAGCTGCTCGATAGGCTGCTTTGACCCGCCTAATGTTCTTGATAAGCTGGGCTTCGCTGTAGATGAAGACGGGGGTCCCGGCTCGCGCGCAAATTTCGGCCAAGTTGACGGTTGAAATCCAATGATGGGCCAAATGTATATTCGGGTGCGCTGAGTTGCTCCCTGTTACCGTGCATGTTGGCATGGCTCTCCTCCCGCATAATGACAAAGAAATCAAAGTTGTTTGGAAAGAAGGGTGTTGGGCTATGGAGAAGTGATTGATCGGATGGTTTGCCCAGTGTCAGATGCCCGCATCAGCCGCTCGCCGATGAGAAAACCTTTGAACCCACACAGGAGTCCTCAATCTCGCTGGAAGTACGACCCTCGCTCACAACGACGCAATGTGGGTGAAGCGTCCTGAACCGCCGCTCAAACACCCGCTCAACTGTGAAGTCGAAGAGTTTGCGATTGTTAACGCCAACCAGTCGGGCGTTCATGGCCACGACACGCTCGGCCTCGCTCGTCACGAGCTTTGACCAATACTCTCATTGCGAGCTGGATAGCGATCGCTACTAACTCCAGAGCCGGTAGGTCGCCTACAAGCATCGCCAATATCAAGTAGAATGCAGCCGGCATTCATCGCTTGCATCTCTAAGAAATATCGCATTCAGCGATATCCATATCACCGGGCTACGAAGAGAGCGCCTGGTGGACAGGCTCCCTCCGGTGAGAAACTTCAATCAGGCGCTGCAGGCACAGAAGCGCTTTGCCCTCATCAATCGATGTGCAAGCCAAACTCATGGCATCAAGCCAATCCTCGGCCTCCCCTGCTGCAATCAACGCCCCAGCTGCATTGAGCAGTGCTATATCTCGATAGGGGCCAGGCTTCCCCTCAAGTACATCCCGCAGCGCATCGGCATTAACTTGTGGGTCGCCACCTTTCAATGCCTCGGGCCTCTCTCGTGACAAGCCGGCCATCTCGGGGGTGATTATGAAGTCGCTGAGCCGGCCGTTGACGACCATCGATGCGAAAGTTGGGCCGGTTGTGGTGATTTCGTCAAGTCCATCGGCACCATGGACAACGAGAACCCGCTCAGACCCAAGCTCGGCCAGTGCCTGTGCCAGAGGACGAACCCAGCTTCGGGAATAGACCCCGACCAGATGACGTTTGACACCCGCCGGATTAAGCAATGGGCCGAGAATATTGAAGATGGTTCTCGTTCCAAGATCCACGCGGACCGACATCACTCGTTTGAGAGCAGGGTGGTGCGCTGGTGCGAACATGAAACCAATGCCGGCCTCGGTAATGCAGCGCTCAATATCTTCCGGCGCTAGGTCCAGATTGACACCAAGCGACTGTAAGACATCGGCGGCACCTGATTGCGAAGAGAATGCCCGGTTACCCTGTTTGGCCACCCGGACTCCCGCGCCTGCCACGATAAGCGACGCGCAGGTGGAAACGTTGTAGGTCCCCGCGTTGTCACCACCTGTGCCTAGTATGTCCATCGTCCCAGCCGGTGCGCTCAGCCTTACCATGTGAGCCCGCATCGCCAAAGCCGCGCCAACGATTTCCTCAATCGTCTCGCCCCGCATGCGCAATGCAATCAGCATTGCCCCGATCTGAGCATGGCTTGCCTCTCCAGACACAATGCTGTCGATCACGGCAATTGTCTCGTACCGACTTAAAGTGCCCCAAGAAGCGAGATGACTGATCTTCAACTTTAGATCACGCGTAATGGCTTCTTTTGTGGTGTGATTTGGCAATCGACCTCCCTGTTTTTGTCAGGTAACATCCGAAATTTCCCGCGTAGGCCTCTCCCATTGACCTGGCGCCGTGGCGATCTGCTGGTCCCAGTCCAGAGCAACACTTTCCCGCCGGAATGGAGGACCGTCGTACAGGCGGTTGTCGAGAGTCCGGGCAAACAGGTGACCAGAAAAGACCGCTGCGGCGATCGTGCCGGGTGCATAGCAATCACCAATTCGTACTACGCGGCGCTTAACACCGTCCATTTCATTCCTGGCCGGAAGCTGCGCTTCAATCTCGCGATACAGATCATCATTCGGCATTTGCGACGTCACCAAAACGACCGCGTCAGCCGGTAGGGTCCGCTTTCGTTCCGTGAAGACACAGGAGATTACGACGCCATCAGACGAGATGTGATCCAGCCGATGCGACACGTGTACGCTTCCGCAAAGCTCGATCAGTCTTTTCTGGATTCGAGGTTGTTCCCCCGTGTTGAGCGTGAACGCCGAGACGAGACTCTCTGGTGTCACGAAATCCACTATGCCTCCTTGAGCGACAATCAACTCGCCGATAACCCCGCCCATGTAATTGTGATCGTCATCAAAGATGACCACGCGCCCGCCAGGCACCCTCCCGGCCATCACTTCGTCCGGTGTAAACACCGGTAGTCGGCCCAGACCGTCTATGGGTGTCGAATGCGAGCGGCCCAGACCATCGACGCGCCAGTGTGCTCCCGTTGCGATGGCAATCAGATCGCAACCCGTTTCCAGCGCAGTACTTGCCGAAATAGGGTTATCCGGCAACACGAGAACGTTCGGATTCTTGCGTAACTGTCCAAGGCGCCAGTCGGCGACACGGCGCCATGCATGCAAGCCTGGTAGGCTCGCCTCTGTCAGCGCCCGCCCGCCAAGATTCCGACTCTTCTCGGCCAGGATCGTCTCGTAGCCGCGGCGGCCCAGCCAGAGTGCGGCTTCGAGGCCTGCAGGCCCCGCCCCAACGACCAGCACTTTGTGCTCGCTGTCCTTCGGCAGAATCACCTCCGGATGCCAGTCCCTGCGCCACTCCTCTCCCATGGATGCATTCTGGGTGCAACGCAATGGAACGCTAAGCTTGTCTGATGCAACGCAGATATTGCACCCGATGCATTCACGAATATCGTCAAACGCCCCAGTCCTGATCTTCTCGGGAAGAAATGGGTCGGCAATAGAGGGGCGAGCAGCTCCGATAAAGTCTAGCTTTCCTGTCGAGATCAGGGAGAGCATGTGATCGGGCGATGTATACCGGCCTACGCCGACCACCGGCTTGCCAGTCACCTGTTTGACGAAGCTGACATAGCGATCCTGGAAACCTTCGTCACTGAAACGCGAGGTTTGTCCATCATTACTAAATGGGCCAAGGTTCACGTCCCATAGGTCCGGCAAGTCCGCCAGCATCTCAACGACATCGCGGCCCTCCCCTTCGCAGGAAAGACCGAAGGGCCCGGCAAGCTCATCCACACTAAACCGCAGGGAAACTGCGCAGCTGTCACCGACGGCATCCTTCGTGTCCAGTATTAGTTCGCGTAACAGGCGCACCCTGTTTTCGAGGCTGCCTCCGTACTCGTCTGTTCTGCGATTATGGCGTCGTGACAGGAAATGGACCGGAAGGGTCATGTCATGGCCGGCATAAATATAGATGATGTCGAACCCGGCTAGCCTGGCGTTCAGCGCTGCCTTGCGGTGCCAACGGCGGACATCCCGAATGTCGCTTTTGCCCATCTCCCGCGCAGTCACAGGAGCGGTTCCCCTAGTTGGAGTAAGAGAGGGCGCAAATGGAATCGCTCGCGTTTCCAGATTGGTGACATGAAAGCCGTTGTGCGCCAACTCAACACCAGCCAGCGCCCCATATTTGTGAATTTGGTCAGCTGCCTTGGCGAGAATGGGGATGTCGCGAGCATCCCAAAGCCGGAGTTCACGCGGGTGACAGCTGGAATAGTGAATATCGCACTGCTCTGTACAGACAACACCCCAGCCACCTTCCGCTTTGACCCCCCGCATGCGGGCCATTGCGCTTGGATGCATGCGGTTCATGCCGTTGCAGTGTGGGACCTGATAGAAACGGTTCTTAGCCACGACAGGCCCGATTCGCAGCGGTTCAAAAAGCGGTGCATAGCGGCTCACGTGCGGCTCAATCGGGATAAGCGTATTCATTGCGGGCCCCATGGACTAGCGCCAAATGTCGTGCGACCAGCCTGGAAATGCGTTATTCCATGCGTAATCGGCTGCGAGAAGTCCAAGGGCATATCTAGCGATGGAGTGGATATGCCGTGATCAACATTGTGGCATGCCTCAATCCGTGGCGGCGCATCAGCCCGAAGAAAACCGCTTTTCTGGTGCTTATTGCTGATGTTGACCTGGATGTAGACGACCAGATTGCAACCTTGCCTTTTCGTCTCCTCCGCAAGTGCTTGGGTCAGCTTCGCTCTCCTCACGGACTCGATGGCGTTGAATGGCTCGACGGCTTGGCGCGTCTTGTTCGGCTGCAACACCTCGATCGAGTTGAATTCCACTCCTGAAATTGGCGGCACAAAGGGGGGCACTTGGCTGCTGCTTCCTGAACCCGGTTCTCGCCAAAGATGCTCAGCCCCAGACCAATGCTCCTCTGCATATAGGCTGCTGCCACAGTTTTCGATGCGGTGACCCGCGTCACCGCATCCTGATTTCGACCATGAGCAATTGTCGCTTCCCAAATATCCTTCTTGATCCGCTCAATGTTCGCCGCAAGTGAGAGTTCCATACCTTCTTTCTAAAAACCGTGCGTGAACTCAAAACGTCGACGGGAGCTCGTCAACATGTCTTCTTCCGTGATCGTGACTCCCAGCTCCGTTGCCCGGGCAGCGATGCGCTCTCGCAAAGCCCGCAGGTCTTCCCATGCCTGGCAGTGGAGAGCTTCGGCAACAATCAGCACCGTGTCCGAGGCGTTGGAGACCACCGCTTCCGCCCCTTGCCGGAATACCCAGCGGCGAGAGTGGGCGTGGTTGCCCTCGTCAGCGAAAATAATCTCGCCCGCCGCGGGTCGCTCGATCTCGCCTTGACAGGTTCGGTGGGCTTCCAGCCCGCTTGCGGGCCGTACGACGATGCCGCCGGAAATACGGGTACAGTCAAAAGCCGCAATCGGAATGGCAGCATGCATGGACTCCGCGTTGAGCGCGTCCACAAGCGGGTGGAAGCTCGGCAGATCCCGATCCTTGCGAAAGCGACGCAAGAGCGCCTCGGCTGCGCAGCGATACTGTGTGGGCTTCATGCCCATCTCAGCATAGGCCTGGCGCCATGCCTGGATGGACGGCAACTCGCCCTCCGGCTTCGCTCCCAGCGCAGCGGCAACCTTCGCAAGCGTGTCGTCGAGAACGCCGACCTTACGCTCAGCAGACCGCACTTGTCGAACGACCAGGACCAGGGCCACCAATTCCGGGAATCGATCCCACACTTCGTCGGAGTGATTGAAGTACATGTTTCGCAATTCGCCTTTGTGTTGTCATGTGCCTGAGATGCGTGAGCGGCGGCCAGGGGCAATGACTCGCCGTCAAGCCAGCGACTTCGGTTTGGCTTGTATCGGGAATGTGAGGACGAGAATGGCGAGAATAACGGCGGCCACGCCAAGGGCCTGCACCAATCTGATCTGTTCGCCGAGTACCAGCGCGGCAAGCACAACCGCCGTCAGCGGTGCGACCGCGGTAAATGTCGCAGCCTCACTCCCGCTCACCCGCGCAACTCCGCCGTACCACAACAAAAAGCCGCCGACCGTGGGCACCAGTGCGTACCAGACGACTGCTGCGATCGCTGCGGCGCTGGGTGCGGCAACCGGCAGTTCGAGGAAGGCAACGGGCAGCGACACCAGCAGGCCCAATCCCGTCATCGTCGTGGCCTGCAGCAATGGCTTGAGTGGCACCGGCATGCGCTTGTTGAGCAGAATGAACGCACTCTCGCACACGACAGCTCCCAGGATGTAGAGCATGCCGGTCAACGACGATGCCCTACCGCCTTTCCACCCTACTGCCATCACCCCGAGGGTGGCGAACAATACGCTGATCAGCAAGCGTAGTCCCGGTCGTTCGCCAAGCACTATCACCGAGAAGAGCGCGGAGACTGCCGGCAGCGTGCCAATGATCACGCCCGCATCAGCCGCAGGAAGATAAGAGAGGCCAGTGATAAGCAGGGTCGTATAGCCAACGCTGCCAGCACCCGCCTGAAGCAATATCAACCCCCAATCGCAACGAGCAAGCTTTGGCCAGCGCTCGCGCTGCAGGAAGATCAGCAATAGCAACACGGGCAAAGCGAAGGCAAAGCGAAGCGCGGTCGCCAGGAACGGCGGCATGCTTCCCGCTATGAGTTTGGAGGCGATCACGGTCGAGCCGACGGTCATCATGGCCAACGACATTAACAAGTATCCGAGCGTGCGGCTTGTCACCCCTCCCCCTTCCGACGTAGGTCAATACATATAATCCCCGTATTTAAAAGGAACTCGGAAAAATAGTCTTGAACGTTATTGCTCCATAGCGCTTTCCGAAAATCGCCATGTGTCGTATAGAAATGCAATACTCTTGGAACACGATGGTGCGTAGGAGATGATCTGCATCAAGTCGATAATGCTGGTTCAAACGCGTGCAGAAAACGCCTTCATTGCACCTCGATGAAGGGAGGTATCGAAACAATGGCCCGAGGAGACACCAAGAGGCAGTTCAAAGCCGGAGTGTGCGGACAATCTGGGGTGGTTGCAGTAGAGGCGACTTCCAGCCGTTCGTTCAGTCGGCACACACATGACCAGTTCGGCATAGGAGTGGTCATGCGCGGCGCTCAGGACTCTGCGAGCGGTCGCGGGGAAGTGCGCGCCACGCCCGGCAACATGATCACGGTCAATCCAAATGAGGTTCACGACGGTAGGCCCGTCGCAGGGAAAGCGCGTGAGTGGCGCATGCTCTATCTGGACCCTGAACTGATTGCGCAAACCGCCAAGGCCATGGGGTATAGCGTGGGTGTGGAATTCATCCACCCAGTTCTCCAGCATCCGTCAGCCGTAACGGCATTCGGACGCCTCTACGCCGCTCTTACCAGGCCTGGTCAGGAACCATGGCATGAGATCCTGGAACAGGAGCTCTTTCAGATTTTGCCCCCGCTCTTGGGAGACGCACGGTCCACTCATGTCGAGCTACTATCGAAGGAGTTGTCGAGAGCCAAGGAGCGCATCGACGCTCACCCGGAAATCCCTGTCTCGCTCGCCGAGCTTGCTGCCGAAGCAGGGTTGAGCCGTTTCCACTTTCTTCGCATATTCAAGGCTGCGATGCATCTGCCGCCGCACGCCTATCGTCTTCAGCGTCAACTGCAGATGGCGCGCCGCCTGATCATGACTGGCCATTCGCTTCTCCAGGCGTCTTACCTCGCGGGCTTCGCGGATCAAAGCCATTTGACTCGTCATTTCATATCGAATTACGGACTGACGCCGGGATCGCTCTCTCACTCCCTGCGCACGCAGCATTTGTCAGTCACCGAGTAAGTCGCAATGATTGATTGGAGTAATGCGGCCAGCCGGATCAAAATTTACAATATTAACTCTTGAATTCGCACATATTCAAGTTAACCCTGCTTGAGCAGATGTCAAAACCGCTAGGGCATGCCGATTGCAAGAAAATCCATGAAAATGACTAAACAGAGCGGCAGGACGAGATCCAAGACGGTAAACGACGGCTTGGCGAAACAATGGACGGGTTTTGGGTATGCTAGAAACGCGGTACTGGATGGCGTTTTGTAAGGGATAAAGGTGGGATGTATTAGACATTGCTGTCTAATATTTTTCCTGAAAAGCATCAAGGGCTTACAGAAATAAATCTGTAAGCCCTTGATTTTATTGGTGCCGGCGGCAGGAATCGAACTCGCGACCCCCTGATTACAAGTCAGGTGCTCTACCAACTGAGCTACACCGGCGAAGAGAGGCGTATTATGTCGCGCCTCAATCGCTTTGGCAAGCCGTCAACCCGCCTTTTTCGACGCTTTTTTATGCGTCTTTTTGGCCTGTTTGCTTACCGTTTTGTTTTTGCTGGATTTTTTGGCGCTTGCCTTATGCGGCGCGCGTTTCGCGGCTTTGGCCGCGTGGCGGGGCTTTTTGGCCGTTGATTTCTTGAGCGCCGATTTTTTAGTCGCCGGCTTGACGGCCGCCTTGCCGTGACGCGCTTGCTTGGCGCTGATGACCTTGGCTTGGCGCTTGCCCTGCTTGGCGGATTTCGCCTTGGCCTTGGTCTTGGCCTTGGTCTTGGCTTGGCGCGCCGGCTTGGCTTGCTGGCTGGCGCGTACGGGCTCGGCTTGCTGAATGGTTTTGACCGGAGCGGCCTTGCGCGCGGGCTTGCTCGCCGGCGCCATCTGCACATCGCCGGGCAGAGGCATGTCTTCGGGTTCGGCCAGGCTGGCCGGGCTGATCAACGCCAGGCTCAAAGCCAGCGCAATGGTGTGCGTCGCGAATTTCATGATCGGGGGTCTGATGCTCTCTGGGATGAAACGGGCCGCGCGCGTTGCGCCGCCAAAACCCGCATACTAGCACGGTGTTTCCCGCGCCTTGGCGGAAATTGATCGCCGCGGGCTAAGTCCGATCCGCGACGTTGACTGATTTTTATTGCCGCAGTGCGCCATTGCCCCTTCTCATATGCTATACCCACAGTGAGATGCCAATGTAATGGATTATTGGCACCTATGCTCCGCTTGCTTTCCCTTTCCTGACACGTTACGGAAACCGCATGCCTCAGCCTAAAATTTTGTTGGTGGACGACAGCGCCACCAATAGCTTGATGGTCCGCACTTTCGTTGAAGACCTGGGTTATCGGTGCGATCTCGCCGGCAACGGCCGGGAGGCCGTCGCCATGTGCAAGGAAGTCGGCTACGACCTGATCCTGATGGACATCATCATGCCGGTGATGAACGGGCTGCAAGCCACGATGGAGTTGCGGACCCTGTTCGGCGAGCACTGGGTTCCCATCATCTTCCTGACCGGCTTGAGCCAGCAGCAAGACCTGATCGAGGGCCTCAAGGCCGGCGGCGACGACTACCTGACCAAGCCGGTCAGCCCGGATCTATTGACGGCCAAGATCCAGGTGTTCCTGCGCATCGCCCAGATGCAGCGGCAGATCAACCAGGACGCGGTGCGACTGGAGCGTTACTTCCTCGACAACGAGCGCGAGCAAAGCTACGCGCTGGAATTGATCGAGCGCCTGAACCGGCAACAGCTGGAGCTGCCGTCCCATGTCTGGCGCCATCTGCGCCCCGCCTCTCAGTTCAACGGCGACCTGGTCTGCTACGCCCGCGCCGGGGACCGGGAATACCTGATGCTGGCCGATTGCACCGGCCACGGCCTGACCGCGGCCATCAGCGCAATTCCGGCGGTGGAATGCTTTTACGACCTGGCGCAGACTCAGGCGGCGCTGGGCGACATCGCCGCGGCCATTAACGACAAGCTGCATCGCCTGCTGCCCTTCGGCCGCTTCGTCGCCGGCATCCTCATCGCGATCGACGCCGCCGCCCAATGCGTGCAGGTCTGGAACGGCGGGATTCCCTGCGCGCTGATGTTTGATCCGCAAGGCCGCAAGATCAAGCAATTCCGTTCCGAGCACCCTCCTCTGGGAATTTTGGCGGCGCGGCAGTTCGACCGTTCGCTGGAGACCAGCATGCTGAAACCGGAGCATGCACTGGTCGTCTGCTCGGACGGCATCACCGAGGCCCAGGCGGACAATGGCCAGATGTTCGGCCTTGACGGAGTGATCAAGGCGGTGGAGACCGGCTGGCCTGGCCGGATCGGCAATACTGTATTGCAGGCGCTGCAGCGGCATCGTCAGAACGAAGCCATCCTGGACGACGCGTCCTTGCTGGTGGTGCACGCGCCATCGCTTAAAAACAAGCAAGGGGCCGACATGGGTTGCGTCGACCCAAGCCGCTCCCGCTGGCACGACGCCTGATCTCAGCCCCGGTTTCGTCTTGATTCGAGATTGAGATGGCAACATAATCTGCCGTTTTCATAAATTGGAGCGAATCCGGATGACGCCGACCTTAGAGCGCAAGCCCCTGCCCTTGCCCGGCGGCCATGACAAGGTGTTGCTGCACTCCTGCTGCGCACCCTGCTCCGGCGAAGTGATGGAGGCCATGCAGGCTTCCGGCATCGACTTCACCATTTTCTTCTACAACCCCAACATCCACCCGCAGAAAGAGTACGAACTGCGCAAGAACGAGAACATCCGTTTCGCCGAACAGTTCGGCATCCCCTTCGTGGACGCGGATTACGACCGCGACAACTGGTTCGAACGCGCCAAGGGCATGGAAAACGAACCGGAGCGCGGCGTTCGCTGCACCATGTGCTTCGACATGCGCTTCGAACGCACCGCCCTGTACGCGCACGAGCATGGTTTTCCGGTGATTACCAGTTCGCTGGGCATTTCGCGCTGGAAGAATATGCAGCAGATCAACGACTGCGGCGTGCGCGCGGCCGCGCGCTATCCCGGCCTGATCTATTGGGAATACAACTGGCGCAAGGGCGGCGGCTCCGCGCGGATGATAGAAATCAGCAAGCGCGAACAGTTTTACCAGCAGGAATATTGCGGCTGCGCCTATTCCCTGCGCGACAGCAACCGCCAGCGCCGCGAAGCCGGCCGCGCGCCCATCCGCCTCGGCGTCAAATACTACGGCGACGAAGACGAGCAGGCCTGAAGCGTCCCCGCCTCATTGCTCTATCTCGCGCGCATAGCGCGCCAGCGCCTGCAAAAGCTGGGCGAAGCGATGCGCGGCCAGGTTGCCGTCCGAGGGCGTGAGCCAGGTGCTGCTGATTTCCAGCTGGATGGCGGGAACGCCCAAGCCCGCGGCGAACTTGGCGATGGTCTGGTGCTTGGACGCGGCGAAGTAGTTGTCGGAGACGTTCAACAGTCCCTGCTGCCTCAGGTTTTGCTCCAGCTTTTGCAGCAAATCCGGCTTGCCCAAGAGCGAAGCTCCGTTCAGGGTGCCGAAGTCCACGTCGTAAGGCCGGTAGGGATGGCTGCCGTGCAGATCCAGCACCAATAACGGACGCCGTTTGGCGACCAGCGCCGCCAGCTTGCGCTTGAAGTCGTTGTCGTCCTCGTAATTGGGGTCGGACGGCGAAGCGCGGGTGGTGTAGATCGCGGTGACGCCGGCCAGTTGGTGCAACATCGCCGCCAGGGCCGCGGTGCCGCCGCCGTCGGAGAAGCGGTATTGTCCTTCACGAAACGGACTGGAGGCGTGCGGCGCGGTCACGATGACGGGCCGCTCGCCTTCCAGCACCGCGAACCACGGCTCGCCGTTTTGCGGCGGCCTGCCCTTGGCCTCGTCCGCCTGCCGTTGCAGCTTGATGGCCTCGACGATGTGGGCCGGTTCGATGATGGCCCGCGCCGGCGGCGACTTGCCGACGGCGGGCGCCGTCGACAGCGCCAGGACCAGGATGCCCAATGCCAGTTTGCTTCCCACCGCCCCTCCCCGTTTCGGTGACCACGGGCCGCATGCCCGGTCTTTGCTGGACCGAGCCGGCGCAGCTTGGTTCTGCACGCCAGCCCGGCAAGGCAATGCTAAAGTATGGGCTTGAGCGCAGTGAGCAGCAGCAGGGCCGGACGCCGCGCATGCAGCCGCAATCCTTCTTGGCGCGCCAGCGCCCGCTCGTCCGGCGCGGGTTCGCCCAGATGCAGCAACTGGAATCCGGCGCCCAGCAAGCCGGCCACATAGCTTTCCACCGTGCGATGGTGCTTGATCACGCCGTCGACGAACCAGCGGGTTTCGCGCGCGTCCTGCCGGAAATAGCCGTCCAGCGTCCAGTGCGCCTGCCGCCCGGCCTCGTCCAGCGCCCAGCCCCGCGGGCTTGCGGTGCAAATCGGGTGCTCCACCGTCAGCGCGAACACGCCGCCGGGCTTCAGCGCGGCGAACACGCGCGCCGCCACGGCGGCGTAATCCGCCACGTAATGCAAGGCCAGTGAAGACACCGCCAGATCATAGGCCTCGGCGGATGGCTGAAAGTCCTCGATGGCCGCGCACTGGTATTGGATGGCTTGATCCTGGGTGCGCGCCCGCGCCTGCTCCAGCATGCGTTCGGACAAATCCACCGCGGTGACGCCGGCCGCGCCCTGGGCGTGCGCCCAGCGGGCGAAATCGCCGAAACCGCAGCCCAGGTCCAGCACCTCGGCGCCGGTCAGCGGCGGCAGCGCGCCGCGCAAGGCGGGTTGCTCCAAGGCGCCGTTCAAGCCCGTGTCGCTGTCGCGCAAGGCCTGGTATTGGGAGAAAAAGACCGGATGGTCGTAAATGTTTTGCTGCATTTGGAGGCTCCGTAAAGACTTAAAGGAAGCGCTCCAGGGCGGCGCGCGGCCATGCCGACGCGCAAAAGCGCGCCAGGCTCTCACGGCATGGCGCGCGTCTTCTCTCATCCGGACTCTCACCGTCGGCTTCGGCTTCGCACCGAATCTGCTGACCCGCGCGTCGTGGCTACGACTGCGCGGCGCTCGCGGGCTCGCCGCCGGCAAACGCCGCGGCATACCGCCGGTGGGGAATTTCACCCCGCCCTGAAGACCGGCACAGCATAAAGGCCCCGGAGAAGTTGGACAAGCCCCGGCCCATCGCGCATAGTCTGCGCATTCCAATTGCAATGGAGCGATGCATGACCCTGAAACTGCCGATCTGGCTAGCCTTACTCCTGAGCGCCGGCGCCGTTTTCGCCGCGCCCGCGCCGGCCGCCAAGGCCGAGATCAATCATCTGCTGGACTACCTGGCCAAATCCGGCTGCGAATTCAATCGCAACGGCAGCTGGTACGGCGCCAAGGAGGCCCGCGATCACCTGAACGACAAATACCAGTACCTGCTGAAGAAGGACTGGGTCAGCAACGCGGAAAGCTTCATCGAGCGCGCCGCCACCCAGAGCAGCATCAGCGGCAAGGCCTACCAGGTGCGTTGCGGCGCCGCGCAGCCTGTGGCCAGCGCCGTCTGGCTGAAAGCGGAGCTGGGACGCTACCGCCAGCGCAAATAAGCGTCGCCTCGCGCGGCCGGCCGGCAATCCCGGCCAGCCGGACCGCCACGCAGCTGTTATAATCGCCGCTTTCCTGTAATCCAGTGTTCTTTTCCCGATGACTGCTGCCCAGCTGCTGGCCCGACTCAAGGCCGACCTCCCCTCTTGTCTGATCCGCGACCGCCACGCCTTGCGCCGCAAACTGAGCGACGCCGCCGAGCGGCTGAAGAAGAACCAGCCTGCGGACAAGCAGCTGGCCGACATCCAGTCGCAGATCGAGCGCTCCGCCGCCAAGGTGGCCGCGCGCCGCGCCCATCTGCCCAAGCCCGATTTCGACGACGCGCTGCCGGTCAACCAGAAATTGGCCGACATCAAGACCGCGATCGAGCGCCATCAGGTGGTGATCATCTGCGGCGAAACCGGCTCCGGCAAAACCACCCAGCTGCCCAAGATCTGCCTGGAGCTGGGCCGCGGCGTGCACGGCCTGATCGGCCACACCCAGCCGCGCCGGCTGGCCGCGCGCTCGGTGGCCAGCCGCATCGCCCAGGAACTGAAATCCACGCTGGGCGAGCACGTCGGCTTCAAGGTGCGCTTCACCGACAAGTTGTCGGAAAAATCGGTGATCAAGCTGATGACCGACGGCATCATGCTGGCGGAAACCCAGACCGACCGTTATCTGGAAGCCTACGACACCATCATCATCGACGAGGCGCACGAACGCAGCCTCAACATCGATTTCCTGCTGGGCTATCTGAAGCAACTGCTGCCGCGCCGGCCGGAGCTGAAGGTGATCATCACCTCGGCCACCATCGACGCCGACCGCTTCTCGCGCCATTTCGACGGCGCGCCGGTGATTGAAGTCTCCGGCCGCACCTATCCGGTGGAAGTGCGCTACCGGCCGCTGGCGCAGCGCGACGAAGACGAGCGCGAGGTGGAAATGGAGGGCGCCATCGTCGACGCCGTCGACGAACTGTCGCGCCAGGGTCCGGGCGACATGCTGGTCTTCCTGCCCGGCGAGCGCGAAATCCGCGAAACCGCGGAAAAACTGCGCAAGTCCGGCATCCGCGGCTACGAGATCCTGCCCTTGTTCGCGCGGCTGTCCAACGAGGACCAGCAAAAGATCTTCAAGCCGTCCGGCGGCCGCCGCATCGTGCTGGCCACCAATGTGGCCGAAACCTCGCTGACGGTGCCGGGCATCAAATACGTGATCGACACCGGACAGGCGCGCATCAACCGCTACAGCCCGCGCGCCAAGGTGGAACAGCTGCAAGTGGAGAAAATCTCCCAGGCGGCGGCGCGGCAGCGCGCCGGCCGTTGCGGCCGCGTCGAGGCCGGCATCTGCGTGCGTCTGTACGGCGAGGACGACTTCAATCAGCGCCCGGCCTTCACCGATCCGGAAATCGTCCGCTCCAACCTGGCCGCGGTCATCCTGCGCATGGCCGCGCTGCGGCTGGGCAAGGTGGACGCCTTCCCCTTCCTGGAAGCGCCCAGCAGCCGGCTGATCGCCGACGGCTATCAGGTGCTGACCGAGCTGGGCGCGGTGGACGACAAGGGAGAACTGACCGGCGTGGGCAAGGAACTGGCGCGGATTCCGGTGGACCCCAAGGTGGGCCGCCTGCTGCTGGCCGGCCGCGACTTCGGCTGCGTGCGCGAAGTGCTGATCATCGCCGCCGCCTTGAGCGTGCAGGACCCGCGCGAACGCCCCTTCGAGGCGCGCGAGGCGGCCGAACGCGCGCAAGCGCGCTTCAACGACGAGAAGTCCGACTTCCTGTCCTTTCTACACCTGTGGGACTTCTTCGCCGACGCGCTCAAGCACAAGAAATCCAACCGTCTGCTGATCAACACCTGCCACGAGCACTTTCTGTCCCATCTGCGCTTGCGCGAATGGCGCGAACTGCATGCGCAGCTGGCCGACATCGCCAGCGAGCTGGGCCTGATCAAGCGCGAACAGGCGCATGCCGACGCCGAACAGCCGGACGCGCAGATGACGCAGAAAAAGCGCCAGCAGCTGGACGCCGTCGCCTATGAAAACCTGCACAAGGCGCTGGTGACCGGCCTGATCGGCAACCTGGGCATGAAAAACCAGGAAGGCGACGACTATCAAGGCACTCGCGGCGTCAATTTCCACGTTTTCCCCGGCTCCGGCCTGAAAAAAACCAAGCCCAAGTGGCTGGTGGCGGCGGAACTGGTGGAAACCACCCGCCTCTACGCCCGCTGCGTGGCCAAGATCGAACCGGAATGGGTGGAAAAGCTGGCGCCGCACCTGGTCAAATACCATTACTTCGACCCGCATTGGGAAAAGAGCCGCGGCGAAGTGGTGGCCAGCGAGCGCGTCACCCTGTACGGCCTGACCCTGGTGCCGCGGCGCCCGGTCAGCTACGGCCGCATCGCGCCGGAAGAGGCGCGCGAGCTGTTCATCCGCGGCGCGCTGGTGAATATGGAATACGTCAGCAACGCGCCCTTCTTCCAGCGCAATCAGCAATTGATCCGCGAAGTGGAACAGCTGGAACACAAGGCGCGCCGCCAGGACGTGCTGGTGGACGAAGAGGCGCTGTTCGCCTTCTACAGCGAACGGATTCCGACCGAAGTGGTGGACGCCGCCAGCTTCGAGGCCTGGCGCAAAGAAGCGGAAAAAACCGAAGCCAAGCTGCTGCACCTGACGCGCGAGGAGCTGATGCGCCACGCCGCGCAACATGTCACCGAAAACCAGTTCCCGGAATGGCTGGAACTGGAAGACGGCCGCCTCAAGCTGCGCTACCGCTTCGAACCCAACCACCCGCTGGACGGCGTCACCCTGGACGTGCCGCTGGCCATTCTCAACCGCCTGCAGCCGGCGGCCTTCGAATGGCTGGTGCCCGGCATGGTGCGCGAGAAGCTGCAACAGCTGATCAAGGGCCTGCCCAAGCAGATCCGCCGCTGCTGCGTGCCAGTGCCGGACTTCGTCACCCGCTTCCTCAGCGTCAATCCGGACCAGCAGCAGCCGATCGCGCCGCAGCTGGCGCGCTTCATCCTGCGCGAAACCGGCGGCGTCAAAGTGGACATCGACGATTTCCGCGTCCAGGAGCTGCCGGCCCATCTGCTGTTCAACTTCCGCGTCATTGACGACGGCAAGCAGGAAATCGGCCTGGGCCGCGATCTGCTGGCGCTGCAAAAGCAGTTCGGCCAGGCCGCCCAGCTGACCTTCCGCGACACCAGCGCGGAGTTCGAGCGCGACGAAGTCAGCAGCTGGGACTTTGGCGAACTGCCGGAAAGCATTCAGTTCGCCCGCGGCCGCCAGCAGCTGACCGGCTATCCGGCGCTGACGCTGGAGCAGGACAAGGTGGCGATCCGCCTGTTCGACACCCAGTTGATGGCCGAGCGCCATCACCGTCAAGGCGTGATCCGGCTGCTGCAACTGCAGCTCAAGGAGCAGATGAAGCAGCTGTCCAAGGGCCTGCCCGGCATGACCCAGCTGGGTCTGCAACTGCGCGCGGTGGCCAATGTCGACGAATTGCTGGCCGACGCCATCGCCTGCATCTGCGACCGCGCCTTCATCGGCGACGACGCGCTGCCGCGCAATGAGAAAGCCTTCAACGACCAGAAAACCCGCGCCCGCACCCGGCTGCCGGCGGTCAACCAGGCGGTGACCCAATATCTGGGCCAGGTGGCGTCGGAATACGGCCCGCTCAGCGTCAAGATGCAGAAGCACAAGCTGGGCTACGAGTTGCAGCAGCAATTGGCCAAGCTGGTTTACAAGGGTTTCCTGGCCGCCACGCCGTGGAGCCAGCTGCCTCACCTGCCGCGCTATATGCGCGCGATGGGCTTGCGCATGGACAAGCAACCGGCCAACCCGCAGCGCGACGGCCAGCGCGGCGCGGAAATCCGCGACCTATGGCAGAAATGGGAAACCCGGGTGGCCGAGGACAATGAAGCCGAAGGCGCGTCCCAGGCGCTGCTGGATTTCCGCTGGCAGATCGAGGAACTGCGCGTCAGCCTGTTCGCCCAGGAGCTGAAAACGCCGTATCCGGTGTCCGCCAAGCGGCTGTTGAAGCTGTGGAGCGAGCTGCCGCGCTAATGCTCGCCAGACCTTGAACTGGCTCGCCCTGGCATGAGAAAACGGCGGCGTCTTTATCGACGCCGCCGTTTTTCTATGCGCGCTTCAATGCACCGGATGGGACAGGCCCGGCCTATCCCCCCAGGCCAGCAGGAACACCCCCATCGCCAGCCCCACCAGGCAGAAAATCATCAGATAGCCGGCCAGCGCCAGCGAGCTGGCCTCCATCCACACCGACAGCAAGACCGGAGTGAAGCCGCCCACCACCGCGTAAGCCACATTGTAGGAAAACGACAAGCCGCTGAAGCGGATGGGCGCCGGGAAGGCGCGCACCATCAGAAAAGGCACCGCGCCGACAATGCCGGCGAAAAAGCCGGTCAGCGTGTACAGCGGGCGCAACCAGCTTACGTCATGCCCCATGGTCTGGTAAAAACACCAGCTGCTGACGCCCAACAGCAGGCTGCCCGCGGTGAACACCGGGCCGCCGCCGAAGCGGTCCACCGCCAGGCCGGCGACGATGCAGCCCACGCTCAGCGCGATGATGGCCAGGCTGTTGGCGGACAAGGCCTCCACCGGCGGCACGCCGAACTGCTTTTGCAGAAAAGTGGGCGTCATCAGAATCACCACCACGATGGTGACCGACAACATCGCGGTGGCGGCCATCGACACGGCCATGCCCAGACGATGGCCGCGCAAGGCCGCCTTCAGCGGCAGCTCGGCGGACAGCGCCTTGCGCGCCTGCATTTCGTTGAACACCGGCGTCTCATGCAGCCAGCGGCGCAGATACATCGCCACCAGGCCGAAGACGCCGCCGATCAAGAAGGGAATCCGCCAGGCGCCGCCCTCCAGCTGCTGCGGCGTGAAGAACAGATTCATCGCCATCGCGATCAGGGAGCCGAACAGAATGCCTATGGTCAGCCCCGAGGTGATGATGCCGCAAGCCAGGCCGGTGCGGCGCGGCGGCGCGTGCTCGGCGACAAACACCCAGGCGCCAGGCACCTCGCCGCCGATGGCCGCGCCCTGCAATACGCGCAGCAGGAGCAGCAAGATCGGCGCCCATATCCCTATGCTCTGATACGTGGGCAGCAGGCCCATCGCCAGCGTCGGCAAGGCCATCAGCACAATGCTGAGCGTGAACATGCGCTTGCGGCCGAACAAATCGCCGAAGTGAGCCATGACGATGCCGCCCAGCGGCCGCGCCAGATAGCCGGCGGCGAAGATGCCGAACACCTGCAATTGGCGCAGCCAGCCCGGGATGTCGTGGGGGAAGAACAGCTTGCCCAAGACCAGGGCGAAGAACACGTAAATGATGAAGTCGTAAAATTCCAGCGCGCCGCCCAGCGAAGCCAGGCCCAGCGTCTTGCAATCGTTCCGGTTCAGTTTGCGCGCGGGTGCCGCGGCGGCGCTCGCCGTTTGAGTCATATCAGGTCCTTTCCGCGACCAAGATGCACACGCCCTCCCCGCCGCGCGGCGCGAAGGGCTAGGCCATTATTTTTTGAAGGGATTGATCGTCGGCGCGTCCTCGTGCTGGACAATGCCGAAGCTGCGACGGATCAGAGAATTGAGCACCGGCTGGCGATGGCGTATCCACAGCGAGGTCGGCACCGGCCGGCAGCCCATTCTCGCCTTGGGTTCCAGCGCGGTGCGGCCGAAGATCACCCGCCGTCCGCCGGCGGCCAGCGCCGACTCTATCGCCGAATGCAGCAGGCGCAGATACAACGGCAGCGTCTTGGCCGCGGCGCGGTCGAAGCCTATCTGCGCGGCGGTGATCTCAGCACCGTTCTTCAGGACCAGCAAGAAGCCCAGCAGCGCGCCGTCGCGCCACAGTCCGCGCAATTCCGCCCGTTCCGGCCCCAAGGCGGCCATCCGCCGCCAGTAAGCGGCGCTCACCGTCACCGGCCGCAGCGTGGCGTTGTCCTGCACCGCCAGATAGAGCTGCTGCATCCGCTCCGCCTGGGCGTCCACCTGCTCCGGCGTCATCACGCCGATTTCGCAGCCGGCGGCCTCGATAGGCTTGAAGATCTGCTGGCGGATGGCGCTGCGGTACTTGGAGGTCATGCCGGCCAGGTAATCGTCGTAAACGCGCCAGTCATCCGCCAGCGGCAATACCATATTGGGTTCCGTCTCCAGGGCGCTGTAGCTGAGCTTGCCCAGCGCCTGGCTGTCTTCCCGCGCCGTCTCGTCCAGATCCTTGACCAGCACGAAGTCGATCTGGCCGTTCAGCTTCTCGGCGCGGCGGATGCGGTAGAGGATCTCCGCCGTCGCCTGCCAGCGGGTCTGCGGGTCCAGGTCCGCGGCGAAGGCCGCGCCGTCCAGGCCGTAGCTGAGCATATTGCCGCAGACCAGCAGCCGTTGCCGCAGCCGCGGCTTGAGGTTTTGCGCCAGCGCCGCGCGCAGCGAGCCTTCCGGACGCGGCCCGGGGTGGGCGTGCATGGTCTCCAGGCTGACCTCCAGCAACTGCATCGCCACCGCCGCCACCGGCGCGCCGTCGCGATAGGCCAGCGCGTAGCGGACTTCGAAATCGGCGAGCCCGGACTGCTCCAGCGCGCGCCAGTAATCGCGGGACATCAGCAGGCCGTGCGGCGCCGCCAATTGATCCCAGTGTTGTCCGTTCAGGAAGTCTATGCGCTCGGAAAAGGCGAAATTCAGCGCGCTGGCTTGCCGCAAGCGACGGCGCAGCTTCCAGCCGTCGCCCAATTGGCGGGCCAGTTGTTTGATTTTCTTGCTCATGGGTGGGGACGCAGCAGGCGGGTTCTATGATTGACAATCATTCCAGTGTGCCGCAATGCCAAACGGGCAACAAGCGTCCTCAACTCATCTCCCCTGCCAGCAGCCGGCGATAACGCTCCGGCGAATAGCCCAGTTGCTTGTTGAACATGGCGATGAAGGCGGAGGCGGTGCCGTAGCCCAGGTCGGCGGCGATGTCCTGCACCGCCCGGCCCTCGCGCAGCCAGACCAGGGCCCGCATCAGGCGCACGCGGGTGCGCCACTGGACGAAGCTCATGCCCAGTTCCAACTGAAAATGGCGCGCCAGCGTGCGCTCGGTGCCGTGCACCCGCTGCGCCCACTGCGCCAGCGTGGTGTCGTCGGCCGGGCGCTCGCGAATGGCCGCCAGGATGGGCGCCAGCTGGCGGTGACGGCTGTCCGGCAGATAACTGTCCTGGTGGCCGGCCCGGGCCAGCCGCTCCAGCAGCAGCTCGGCCTGGCGGCGATCCCACGGGTCCTGGATGGCGGTGACGCCGCGTTGGCAGAAATCCTCCAGCAGCGAGCGCAGCAAGGGCGTTTGCGGGATCAGGCAGGGGTGGCCGGGCAGCTTTGCCGCCTGCTCGGCGTCCACATAGACCGAGGTGTAGCGTATCGCCTGACGCACCGAGGCCGAATGGCGAACGCCGGCCGGCACCCAGATCAGAAACTCCGCCGGCGCCGCCAACGCGCGCTCGCCCTGATCCGGCTCGTACAGGGTCAGCTCTATCACCCCTAGGCTGATGCTGTTCAACTGCCCCCAGGAATGGCTGTGCGGCAAACATTCGGAATCCGGCGTCAGCAAGTGGTGGCGCAGGTGAATCGGCGCGGGCTCCGGCAAGCCCGGGTCCAGCAGATAGTCGTCCAATTTGTCGGTTTCCCGTTATCGTCTTGTCTGAATTGCGCTATATGGGATAAATCAGACAGCGGTACACTGCGGACTGTCAATGCTTTTCTGTGCTCTTGCCGGCAAAACCGCCGAGAGCCGCATCCGGAGCCGCACCATGTACTCATTGTTTCCCATGCTGGCCGTGCTGATCTGGTCCGCCAACACCGTGGTGTCCAAAGCCGCGGCCCAGGCGCTGGACCCCGCCGCCATTTCCTTCTATCGCTGGCTGCTGGCCGCGCTGATTCTCACCCCGCTGAGCCTGCGGCCGGTGCTGCGCCAATGGCGCGCCATCCGCCCCTGGCTCGGCCGCTTCGCCGTGCTGGCCGCGCTGGGCATGGTGATGTACCAATGCCTGGCCTATTACGCCGCGCACAGCACCAGCGCCACCAATATGGGCGTGATTTGCGCCCTGATCCCGCTGCTGGGCCTGGCCTTGAACGCCATCGCCTTCCGCCAGCCGGTGGGCGCGCACGCGCTGTTCGGCGTCGCGGTGTCCTTGCTGGGCGTGCTCTACCTGCTGGGCCAGGGCCGGCCGCTGGATCTGCTCAGCGGCGGCGTCAACCGCGGCGACGCGCTGATGCTGGTCGGCTCTCTCTCCTACGCGCTGTACGGCATTCTGCTGCGCCGCTGGGCGCCGCCCTTCGGCAGCTGGACCAATCTCTACATTCAGGTGCTGCTGGCGGTGCTGATGCTGGTGCCGGTGGCGATGAGCGCGGACAGCCTGGCGGTGCCGCCGCAGGGCGTGGGCCTGGTCGCCTTCGCCGGCATCGCCTCCTCGGTGCTGGCGCCCTATCTGTGGATGCGCGGCATCCAGGGCCTGGGCAGCGAGCGCACCGCCATCTTCATGAATCTGTTGCCCTTGTTCACCGCCGTGATCGCCAGCGCGCTGCTGGGCGAGACCATCCACGACTTCCACTGGCTGGGCGGCGGCCTGATCCTGCTCGGCGTCAGCCTGAGCCAGGGCGGCTGGGCCAAATTGCGCGGCCTCGCGCGCTCCGCGGCCTGATCCCCTCTTCGCCGCCCCGCCTCGCGGGGCGGCTGTTCGCTTCAGATCCAATCATCCACTGGCGCGGTGCGCTCGCTGGAAGCCTCGCCGGTATTGAGCACTCCTTGCGGCTCCACCAGCAGAAGCTTGACCTCATGCTCGGCATAGGGCTTGTGCTCCACCCCTTTGGGCACGACATACATCTCTCCCGCATTCAGCCATACCGGCGGCCGCTCGCGCAGATCAATGCGTAGGCGCCCTTCCTGTACAATGAAGACCTCGTCGGTATCCGCGTGCCGATGCCACACGAAATCGCCCTGCACTTTCACCAGCTTGAAGTGATAGTCGTTCATTTGAGCAATGATCTTGGGCCGCCATTGCTCTTGAAACAGCGCGTACTTTTCCTCCAGATTGACGACAAGAAAATCGTTTTGCATGACAAGGATCTCCTTCTTCATTGATCTTGATTTCGTCAGTCAAAAAACAGACATTACCATGACAGCCAAACTGCAAACATGCGGCGTGGCCCAGCCCCGAACCGCCGCCGCTACTGCCGCCTGTCGCTCTCGCGGATTGCCCCTCGCGCGCATATCGCCTAAGCTCTGTAACAAAACCGCAGCCGGCGCGGGCCGGCCATGACAACCTCTTTACCGTGGAACTCGAACCCATGTGCCAGTTATTGGGCATGAATTGCAATACTCCAACCGACATCCTGTTCTCCTTCGAAGGCTTTCACCGCCGCGGCGGTCAGACCGACCACCACGCCGACGGCTGGGGCATCGCCTTTTTCGAGAGCAAAGGCTGCCGCATCTTCCTGGACGATAAACCGTCGGTGGAATCGCCGGTGGCCAATCTGGTGCGCAACTATCCGATCAAGTCGGAAAACGTGATCGCCCACATCCGCAAGGCCACCCAGGGCGAAGTCAACCTGGCCAACACCCATCCCTTCATGCGCGAGATGTGGGGCCGCTACTGGATCTTCGCCCACAACGGCAATCTGGAGAACTTCCAGCCCGAAGCCGGCTGCCATTACAACCCGGTGGGCGGCACCGATTCCGAACGCGCGTTCTGCCACCTGATGGAGCGGCTGCGCGCCAAATGGTGCCAGCAGCCGCAGCTGGATGAGCTATTCGCCGAAGTGGCGCGGCTGGCGGCCGAGATTTCCAGCCACGGCGTGTTCAACTTCATGCTGAGCAACGGCGAGGTGCTGTTCGCCCACTGCTCCACCAATCTGCACTACATCATCCGCCAGGCACCGTTCAACACCGCCCACCTGGTGGACGACGACGTCAGCGTGGACTTCGCCTCGGTCACCACGCCGCACGACCGCGTGGCGGTGATCGCCACCCAGCCGCTGACCGACAATGAAAGCTGGACCCCGCTCGTCCCCGGCGAGCTGCTGCTGTTCCGCGACGGCTCCCCGCTGTCGCAGCACCTGCCGGACTGAGCGTCCGCCGACAAGCCCTTGCCGCCGGTGTTATGCTGGCGGCAACGTCTTGTGTTCCGCGAGGGCCGCCATGCAGCGATTCGACTTCAGCCACGCCCCCTTCGACGCCCTGAGTCCGGACGAGCGCCTGCGCCTGGAGGCCTGCGCCGACATCCTGTTCTACGCCGACGAGCAAACCGTGCTGGCGCCGGACGCGGCGGTGACCGCCATGTACGTGGTGATCAAGGGCGTGGTGCGGGAAATGGCCGGCGACGAGATCGTCGCGCTGTACCGGGCCCAGGACGGCTTCGACGCCCGCGCCATGGCCGCCGGCCAGACCTCCCACCGTTTCATCGTGCAGGAAGAAGCGCTGCTCTACAGCCTGCCGCGCGCCGAAGTGCTGGCGCTGACCGAGAGCAACCCGCGCTTCGGCGCCTATTTTTACGCCAGCGTGTCGGAAAAACTGGGCCGGCTGGCGCAGCGGGCCGGCCAGCGCGAACTGCAAACCTTGCTGGCGGCCACCGTGCGCGACGTCGGCGGCCGCCAGCCGGTGTTCGTCGACGGCGACGCCAGCCTGCGCGACGCGGCGGCGGCGATGAAGGCGCACAAATCCAAATCCGTGCTGCTGCGCGACAACGGACGGCTGGGCATCCTCACCACCACCGACTTCCGCGACATCGTGCTGAACGGCGTGTCCTCGGACGCGCCGGCGGCCGCGCATTGCCAGTACGAGCTGCTGACCATAGACATCGACGACTTCCTGTTCAACGCCCTGCTGCTGATGACGCGCCGCAATCTGCGCCGCCTGGTGGTGACCGAGCGCGGCGAGCCGGTGAGCATGCTGGCCCAGGTGGACGTGCTGTCCTATTTCTCCAACCACTCCCATCTGATCGCGCAGCGGCTGGAGCGCGCGGCCACGCTGGACGAGTTGACGGAAGTGGCGGAGCAGATCCCGCGGCTGGTGCGCATCCTGTCCGGCCACGGCGTCAAGGCGCTGCAACTGGGCCGGCTGGTGCAAAGCCTCAACGCCCGGCTGTTCGCCCGCGCCTGGCGGCTGATCGCGCCGCCGGAGCTGGTGGCCAACAGCTGCCTGTTGGTGCTGGGCTCGGAGGGACGCGGCGAACAGATACTCAAAACCGATCAGGACAACGCGCTGCTGCTGCGCGACGGCGCGGCGTGGCCGCAGCTGGAGGCCAGCTGTCAGGCCTTTTCCGCCGCGCTGGCCCGCTTCGGCTACCCGCCCTGTCCCGGCGACATCATGCTCAGCCATCCGGACTGGCGCTTCAGCGGCGCCGAGCTGCGCGACCGCCTGCACAACTGGGTGCACCGCCCGGACGGGCAAGCCTTGATGCGGCTGGCCATCTTCGTGGACGCGGAAGCCGTCTGCGGCGACGCCGCGCTGCTGGAGGACGCCCAAAGCTATCTGCGCGCCACCTTGCGCGACGACGCCGGCTTCTTCTCCCGTTTCGCCCGCGCCATCGAACAGTTCGACACCCCGCTGGGCCTGTTCTCCCATCTGCAGACCCGAGACCGCGACGGCCGCGCCGCGCTGGACCTGAAAAAAGGCGGCATCTTCCCGCTGGTGCACGGCATCCGCGCGCTGGCGCTGGAGTACGGGGTCGGCGACAACAACTCGCAGCAAAGGCTGCAGGCACTGGCGGCGCAAGGCCGGCTGGAGCGGAGCCTGGCCGAGGACGTGGGCGAGGCGCTGTCCTATCTGATGCAGCTGCGGCTGGAACAGGGGCTGGAGCGGCTTGGCGCCGGCAAGCCGGCCGACAATCTGCTGGAACCGGAAAAACTGTCCTCGCTGGAACGGGACCTGCTCAAGGACGCGCTGGCCGTGGTCAAGCGCTTCAAGGCGCAGCTGCGCCACCATTACCGGCTGGGCAGCTTCTGATGCTGACCGCCCTGCTGCGCCAATGGCAGCGCCGCCGGCTGCGCGATCCGGCCTACGCCGGCATGTATAGCGAGCATCCTGACGAACTGGTCAGCCTGGACTGCGAAACCACCAGCCTGAATCCGGCGGAGGCCGAGCTGCTGTCCATAGGCGCGGTCAAGCTGCGCGGCAACCGCATCCTCGCCAGCGAGGCGCTGTATCTGCTGGTGCGGCCGGAACGGGCGCCGCAAGCGGACAATGTGCGCATCCACGGCCTGCGGCCCATCGACGTCAATCAGGGCATGGAAGCCCGGGACGCGATGCGGCGGCTGCTGGACTTCGTCGGCGGCCGGCCACTGCTGGGCTATTACCTGGAATACGATATGGCGGTGCTCAACCGCTATATCCGCCCCTGGCTGGGCGTGCCGCTGCCGCAGCGGTGCATCGAGATCTCCGGCCGCTATTACGACTACAAGCTGCGGCAAAACCCGGACGCCCACATCGACCTGCGGCTGGCCAGCATCTGCCAGGACCTGGACATGCCCGCGCCGCCGCGTCACGACGCGCTCAACGACGCCATCAACGCGGCCATGCTCTACCTGGCGCTGAAACAGCGCGGCTATGGCTAAGAACCTGTTTACGATCTGCTGCGCTGCGGCGATACGGCGTTGAAAACACCTTCGAAATGCTCATGTACCACGTGTACATTCCGCTTTCTCAGCCGTTTTCGCCTTGTCTCGCTCTTGCTCGCGAGATCGTAAACATGTTCTAAGCCCGCAGCGCGAGGGCCGAACCTGCCGGAACATGGCGGCTTGCCATTTCCCAGCAGACTGATAGCTTGTTCTGTTTGCCGCTCACAACCTTGGAGGCACAGGCATGCACTCGAGCCGAATCCAGCTAGCGGACGGCGAACACACTGTTGTTGAATGGCACGGCGTTCTGGAACAAGCCCCGCAGGGCTTGATCCTGTTCTTGCCGGCCTTGGGCGTCAACGTGTCCTACTATCGCGCGCTGGGCGCGGCCTGGGCCGCGCGCGGCTATTGCGTGGCGGCGCTTGAGACCCGGGGCATGCGTCAAAGCTCGGTGCGGGACGTCCGCCGTCAGGACTTCGGCTACCGGGAAGTGCTGGCCGATATCGCCCATCTGCGTCGACGGCTGGGCGAACAGACATCCGGCCGGCCGCTGCTCCTGGCGGGACACAGCCTGGGCGGGCAATTCGCCCTGCTGCAAGCCTGCGAAAATCCGGCCGAGGTAGCCGGCGTGGCTTTGCTCGCGGGCGGCTCCAACTACTTCCGCGCCATGCCCGGCGCATTGTCCGCCTGGAAACGCGGCTTTGGCCTGCGGCTGATTCAACAACTCAACCGCGGCCTGGGCTACTTCCCCGGCGACAAGCTGGGCTTTGGCGGACGACAGCCGGGGAGGCTGATCCGCGACTGGACGCAGGAAGCCTTGCACGGCCGTTACCGGCCGGAAGGCGTGGACACCGACTACGAAGCGGCGCTGCGCCGGCTGGAACTGCCGGTGCTGCTGCTATCGCTGTCCGGCGATCGCTTCGTCCCCCGCTCCTGCGCGGATTTTCTGGCCGGCAAGCTGGCGCGCGCCAGCGTGACGCAGCGGGAATTGCAGGCCGCGGATCACGGCCTGCGCGCCTTCTCCCACTTTGCCTGGGCCAAGTCCCCGCAACTGGTGCTGGACGCGTTTCAGGCTTGGCGGGAACGGCTGCCCAACGCGGCGGCCTGACTAGCGCCCTTCGCCGCGCAGCCGCCGGTACACCGTGCTGCGCGCCACCCCCAGCTCCGCCGCCGCGCGGCTGACATTGCCCTGACAGCGCGCCAGCGTCTGTTCGATCAAATCGTCGCGGCCGGCGGCCAGCGTCGGAGAGAGGGTGGCCGCTTCGGCGCGGCAGCCGGCCGGCAGGTCCTCGATTCCCAGTTCCGCGCCGTCGTCGGCCAGGGCCAGCATGGTGCGCAGCGCGCTGTGCAGCTGGCGCGCGTTGCCCGGCCAGCTGCAGGCCAGCAAGGCCGCCCGCAGCGGGCCGCCCAGGCGCACGCCGCGTCGCGCGGCGCCCAGTTCGTCCCAGATCTCGTCGATCAGAAGCAGCAGGTCGTCGCGCTCGCGCAAGGGCGGCAGCCGCACCGGATAGTCCTGCAGCCGGTAGAACAGGTCGGCGCGGAACTCGCCGGCCGCCGTCATCGCCGCCAGGTCGCGGTGAGTGGCGCAGACCAGCGCGAAATCCACCGCCTGCGTTCGGCCGCCGCCCAGCGGCGTGACTTCGCGCTGCTGCAAGGCGCGCAGCAGCCGCGCCTGCATCGCCGCCGGCATGTCCCCCACCTCGTCCAGGAACAGCACGCCGCCGTCGGCTTCGCGCAGCTTGCCCGTCATGCCCTTGCGCCGCGCGCCGGTGAACGCACCCTCCTCGTAGCCGAACAGCTCAGACTCGATCAGCGCCTCCGGTATCGCCGCGCAGTTGACGGCGACGAAGGGGCCGCGGCCGCGCCGGCTGGCGGCGTGCAAGGCGCGGGCGAACACCTCCTTGCCCACGCCGGTTTCACCTTGCAGCAACACCGGAATGTCGGCGTTCAGCACTTTGACGGCGCGCTGCAAGGCGACCGAGGGCCGCGCCGCCGCGTCGGCCTTGGGCGTTTGCCGCTCCGTCGGCGCCTGACTCGCCGGCGGCGTGATGTGCAGATGAAAATGCTGGCCGCGCCGGCCTAGCCGCGTTCGCAGGCCGTCAGCCGGCTGCAGCTCGCCGTCGAACAGCTGGCCGAAGCGCGCCCGCCCCAGGTCGGTCCAGGCCAGGCCGAGCCAGGCCAGCGCGCAGCTATTGGCCTCCACCAGCACCTCGTCGGCGAAAACCAGCACGCCTTCGCGCGGCGAGCCCAGCAAGGCGTGGTTCAGGTGGAAGCGCACCAGCCAATGTTCGGAGGCCGGTCGCGCCAGCCAGCGGTGTTCGATCTGGCGCGCCGCCAGCCGCACCAGGCCCAGCGCGTGCGCGTCGTGGGCGCGCGCGTCGCTGCTGATGTTGAGCGCGCCGGCCAGCCGGCCGTTGGGCGCGAAGATGGGCGCGGCCGAGCAGGAGATGCCGCCGTTGCTGGCCAGATAGTGTTCGCCGCCGTTGACCTGCACCGCCGCGCCCAGCGCCAGCGCGGTGCCGATGGCGTTGGTGCCCCGGTCGCGCTCGCCCCAGGCCATGCCGGGCAGCAAGGCCACCTGTTCCGCCTTGGGCAGGAAACCGGGGCAACCGGCGGCGTTGAGGATCACGCCGTCAGCGTCGCTGAGCAGCACGATGCCGCGGCGGTCGACGACTTGTTCGCCCAGCCCGTCCAGCTCGGGCTGGGCCAGGCGCAACAACAGGCCGTTGGCCTCGCGCAGCGCGTTCAGCGCCGCGCTTTCCAGGCCGTCTTGCCGCCGCGCGCCCTGCGGCGGCAGGGCCTGCTGCCGGCAGCGCTGCCAGGATTGGGCGATTTCGCCCCTGAGCCCGGCCGGCGCCAGCCCTTGTTGGAAGAAGCTGCGGCGCGCCCGCTCCACGGGCGAGGCGATGGGATGATCCATGATGACTTCCCTCCGGACGTGAGCGCCGGCGCTAGGTCTCGCGAGCGGCCGCGAGACGGGACGAAAACGGTTGCGGCGGCGGATGAACCGCCACCTTAGCACGACGCGCGCCGGAGCCGGCGTCGCATCGGACGCGACACTGTAGCGTTTTGCGACAGCTTGCGCCGCGGCCAATCGGACAGGCCGCCCCCTTGGCGCCGGCGTCGGCCTGCTGCGGCGCAACGCGCGGCGCGCTGATCGCAACGGCCTGGCCGGCATGCCGCGTTTTGCATCGCAACACGCCGTCCCGGCGGCCGCCATTGGCACGCTTTCTGCTGCACAGCGGCCACCGCGGCCCGCCGCCGCGCGGCAACGGCCAATCCACAACAGGAGAAACACCATGCGTTACGCCCACCCCGGCACGCCCGGCGCGCTGATCGCCTTCAAGCCCCGCTACGGCAACTACATCGGCGGCGAGTTCACGCCTCCGGTCAACGGCCAGCACTTCACCAACACTTCGCCGGTCAACGGCCAGCCCATCGCCGAATTTCCGCGCTCCGACGCCGCCGACGTCGACAAGGCGCTGGACGCCGCCCACGCCGCCGCCGACGCCTGGGGCCAGACCTCGGCGCAGCAACGCTCCTATCTGCTGCTGCAGATCGCCGACCGCATCGAAGCCAATCTGGAGGTGCTGGCCGTCACCGAAACCTGGGACAACGGCAAGCCGGTGCGCGAGACGCTGAACGCCGACATCCCGCTGGCGGCGGATCACTTCCGCTATTTCGCCGGCTGCATCCGCGCCCAGGAAGGCACGGCGGCGGAAATAGACCACAACACCATGGCTTACCACATCCACGAGCCGCTGGGCGTGGTGGGCCAGATCATCCCGTGGAACTTCCCTCTGCTGATGGCGGCGTGGAAGCTGGCGCCGGCGCTGGCCGCCGGCAACTGCGTGGTGCTGAAGCCGGCGGAACAGACGCCGCTGGGCATCGCGGTGCTGATGGAGGTGATAGGCGATCTGCTGCCGCCGGGCGTGGTCAACGTGGTGCACGGCTTCGGCAAGGAAGCCGGCCAGGCGCTGGCCACCAGCAAGCGCATCGCCAAGATCGCCTTCACCGGCTCCACCCCGGTGGGCCGCCACATCCTGCAATGCGCGGCGGAGAACATCATCCCGTCCACCGTGGAGCTGGGCGGCAAATCGCCCAATATCTTCTTCGAAGACATCATGCAGGCGGAGCCGTCCTTCATCGAAAAGGCCGCCGAAGGGCTAGTGCTGGCCTTCTTCAACCAGGGCGAGGTCTGCACCTGCCCGTCGCGCGCGCTGGTGCAGGAATCCATTTACCCGGCCTTCATGGCCGAGGTGATGAAGAAGGTGCAGGCGATCAAGCGCGGCGATCCGCTGGACACCGACACCATGGTGGGCGCCCAGGCCTCGCAGCAGCAGTTCGACAAAATCCTGTCCTACCTGGACATCGCGCGCCAGGAAGGCGCCGAGGTGCTGAGCGGCGGCAAGCTGGAGCCGCTGGAAGGCGGGCTGGCTCAGGGCTATTACATCCAGCCCACCCTGCTGAAGGGCAACAACAAGATGCGGGTGTTCCAGGAGGAGATTTTCGGCCCGGTGGTCAGCATCGCCACCTTCAAGGACGAGGCGGAAGCCGTCGCCATCGCCAACGACACCGAGTTCGGCCTGGGCGCCGGGGTGTGGACCCGCGACATCAACCGCGCCTACCGCGTCGGCCGGGCGATCAAGGCCGGCCGGGTGTGGACCAACTGCTATCACCTCTACCCGGCGCACGCGGCCTTCGGCGGCTACAAGAAGTCCGGCATCGGCCGCGAAACCCACAAGCGCGCGCTCGACCATTACCAGCAGACCAAGAACCTGCTGGTGAGCTTTGACGGCAAGCCGCTGGGCTTCTTCTAACCCTTCCATCAAGAAAAAAGGCGGGGCCGATCGGCTCCGCCTTTGTCGTTCACCGCCGGCTCAGACCGGCGGCGTCCACTGCTCGCCCACCGCCGCGCCGCCCATCGCCGGATCGCTGTAGCCGTCGCGCCCGGTTTCCACCCGCCCGGCGAAACGGCGGCTGAAGCCGGGGAAGACCGGCGCGCCGACGCTGACGTCGTACCAGCCGTGGCTGTTCTTCAGCGGCCAATTCAACACCGCCTCGCCCTGCGGCCCCACGGTGACGCGTTGCGGCTCGCTCTTCGCGTAGGCGTTGGCGCGCACCAGGAACTCGCAGTTCTCGCGGCCGCTATTGTGCAGCTTCAGGTAAACGTCGCCGGCGGCCGGGTCGTAACAGACCTGGATTTCCGGCTGCGCCTTGCTCAGGCGGCCCAGCTGGCCGGCGTCGCCGGTGAAGTGGCGATGGAAGCCGTTGGGGCCCAATACCCACAGATCGTAAAGATTGGCGTCGTAATTGACCCGCCACAGCCCGGACAGCTGCTTGCCGGCCTCCACCGCGTAGCGGCGCGGCGGCGCGTCCAGATGGCGGCGGTCGTAGACGTGGAACACCGCCGCCGCCTGGCCGCTGTTGGCGAATATCAATTCCACGGTGCCGGCGTTGCCGTCCACGCGCGCGCTGGCGTGCAGTTCGTAAGGCAGCGCTCGCGAGCGGCGCAGGCCAATGGCCTGGACCGGCAGCTCCGGCAAGGCCGGCGCGCTGGGCTTGGTGCGGCCGGGCAAGGCGCGCGCCCGCGCCGCCAGCGCGGCGGTGGCCGGCAGCTTGGGCAGCTCCGCATTGGGATTGACGAAGTCGAAACAGGACAGCAGATCGCCGCACACCGCGCGCCGCCAGGCGCTGATATTGGGCTCCTTGACGCCGAAGCGCTGCTCGATGAAGCGGATCACCGAGGTGTGGTCGAACACCTGGGAGTTGACCCAGCCGCCGCGACTCCACGGCGAGATCACGTACATCGGCACCCGCGGCCCCGGCCCGTAAGGCACGTGGATCAGGTCGGCGCGCTCGTTGCCGGTCTCGCTGCTGCGCAGATGATGGTATTCGCCGTCGGTGGCCACGGTGGAGGCGCCGGCCAGAACCGCCTTGGCCGGATCGGCGTCCCAGCTCAGATAGCTGGGCGCGGCCGGCGGCGGCACGTGGTCGAAGAAGCCGTCGTTCTCGTCGAAATTGACCAGGAACACCGTCTTGCTCCACACCTCGGGGTTGGCGGTCAGCGCGTCCAGCACGCGGGCGGTGTAGTCGGCGCCCTGCGCCGGGCTGGACGGCCCCGGGTGTTCCGAGCCGTCGGCGGTGGCGACGATGTAGCTGACCTGCGGCAGGCGGTTGGCCAGCACGTCCTGGCGCAGATCGTCCAGCGTCCAGGTGGACAGGCCCTTGTTCTTCAGCGCCGGCTTGGCGCCGGCCTCGCCGAAATAGGCGGCGCGGAAGCTGCGGAAGCCGGCCACCGGATTGTCGGTGAAGTTGTCGGCCATGTCCTGATAGATCTTCCAGCCCACCCCGGCCTGCTCCAGCCGCTCGGCGTAGGTGCTGAAGGTGTAGCCGCCCTTGGGGTTGTAGTCGACCGAGTCGTAGGCGTTGGCGATCACCGGGCCCTTGCCCTTCTGCAGAGGATCGTTGCCGCCGCACCACAGGAACACGCGGTTGGGGTTGGTGCCGCCCTGAAACGCGCAGTGATAGGCGTCGCACAGGGTGAAGGCGTTGGCCAGCGCGTACTGGAACGGCAGGTCCGCCTCCTTGAAATGGCCCATGGAATGGTTCTGCTTGTACGTGGGCCAGGCGTTCATCGCGCCCTTGCCCCAGGCGTACTGCGCGTCCGACCACACATGCGGCGTGCCCTCCACCCGCATATAGGCGAAAGTCTGCTCGGTGTTGAGGTGGAACGGCGCCACCACCCGCGGCGGCGTGGCGCTATTGCCCTGATTGGTCTGATACCAGACGGTCTTGCGCTTGAGCAGGGCGCTGTCGGCCAGCGGCAGCGGGAAACGGTCGCCGAAGCCGCGCACGCCGGCCAGGCTGCCGAAGTAGTGGTCGAAGGCGCGGTTTTCCTGGGTCAGGATCACGATGTGCTCGACATCCTGCAAGGTGCCGGTGCGATTGTTGGCGGGAATGGCCAGCGCGCGCTGGATGGAGGCCGGCAGCAAGGACAGCGTCAAGGAACTGGCGGCCAGCGCGCTGCCGCGCTTGATGAACTGGCGGCGGGAAGTGGAAACGGGAGTGTCGGTCATGGCGGGCTTGTCCGGGTTCAGGGCGCGCAGCGGAGCTTGGCCGGCGGCTGGGTTTGATTGGAGTTGCCGTTGCCCGGTTGGCCGGCGTTGTCTTGATTGTCGCCCAGGCAGCCGGCGAGCGCGGCCGCCAGCAGACAGGCGGCCAGCCGGCGCGCCCAGCGGGCGGACCTTGGCGATAGAGTCGTAAGCGTCATCGGAGTGCAGTCGTCTTGTGGCGGCGCGCGCGCCGCGGTGAAAAACCAAGGGCCCGGAAGCGGAATCCGGGCCCTTGCCCAGCCCGGCGGAACGGCCGGGCGGGAAAACGATAGCGAGAACGCGTTACCTGATGATGGCGGTTTTGTGAAATCGGATATTCATGCCGTCGTCAAGACCGTCGCGCTCAAGACTGCGGCGGGGGCGGCGGCGCCAGCGCTTCCGGCGCCGCTTCCTCGCTCCGCGCGGAGAAGCGATACCAATCCAGCCTCCGGGTCAGCGTCATGATGGCGGTCAGCGCGGCGAACAGCAGCAGGCTGCCCAGCAGCAAGGCGTTGTCCTCGGACTGCAACAGGCCGTACAGCACCGCGTACAAGAGGCTGAGCAGGCCGGCGAAGCCCAGGCCGCGCTTCCAGCCGCCGAGGATGTGGCTGACGTAGAAGCCGATCTGGCCGACGCAGGCCGTCGCCGCCAGCAGATAGGCAGGCCCGAAGCCCAGGTGCTCGGACAAGGCCAGCAAGACCAGGAAGAACATCACCAGCGCCATGCCCACCAGCACGTACTGGATGGGGTGCACGCGCAGGCTGCGCAGCGTTTCCAGCAGGAAGAAGGACAAGAAGGTCAGGCCGATGAACAGCACCGCGTATTTGACCGAGCGCTCGTTCTGCTGATACTGGTCCACCGGCTGCACCAGGCCGGTGCTGAAGGACGGCAAGGCGCTCAGGCCGGACTTCCCTTCGCTGAAGGCCGCCTGCTGGAAGCGGTCGTTCAGATTGTTGGCGAACCAGCTGCTCTCCCATTGCGCCTTGAAGCCCTTGGCGTCCACATTGCGCTGCACCGGCAGGAAGTTGCCGATGAAGCTGGGGTGCGGCCAGTTGGACGCCAGGCTCAGCGTGCTGCTCTCGCCCACCGGCACATAGCTGATGCTGCGCGTGCCCTGAAGATTGAGCTGGAAGGCGAACGGCAGCGTCTGCGCCTTGGACAGGTCCAGCAGCTGCGGCAACGCCGCGTGTATGCCCTCGCTCATCCGCGGCAGGCCGGCGCCGGCCGCGAAGGGGAGCGCCTTGCCGCCGGCGTTCAGCCGCGGCACTTTGCCTATGCCGCGCGGATCGCTGATGCCCACCGCCAGATAGGGGGTTTTCAACTGAATCGATGGCTTGAGCAGTTCCGGCTGCGGCGGAATCTCGAAATGGCCGTTGAAGCCGGCCTCGCTGCCGAAGATCAACGCCTGATAAATGCCCAGCGAGCGCGGGCTGACTTTGAGCTTGCCGTCTATCGCCAACTGGCGCGGCAACACATAGCGCTCCAGCTCGTGCTTGACGCTTTGCGTCTTGCCGTTCTGCTTCTCCTCCACGGTTTCCACATAGGGAATCACCAGCACCGGACCGATCACGGTCTGCTCGCCGCTGGTGCTGGCCACCACTTTCTCCACCGCTTCTTCCTGGTAGTGTTTGCGTTCGGAGATCAGGTTGCTGATCGCGCTCACCGGCACCAGCAGCGCCAAGGACAGCGCCAGCAGGATCAGGATCTTGGTCAATAAGGGGTTTTTCTTCATCGCTTGCCTCCGGGTTTCATCACGGAAGACAGCGTAAGCCCTGGGAGTGAAGCGGAAATGGGCTGGTGTGAAGAGCGTGTGAAGTCCGCGCGGCTCAGCCCAGCGGCAGCCACAGCCGCGCCTCGGCGCCGCCGTCGGCGTGGTTGAACAGCTCGGCGCGGCCGCCGTGCAGCTGCGCCACCTCCCGCACCAGGCTCAGGCCCAGGCCGGTGCTTTTGCCGCTGTCCGGGCGCGGCAGCGAGTAGAAGCGCTCGAACACGCGCTCCAGCGCGTAATCCGGCACGCCCGGCCCGTGATCGCGCACGCGCAGCAGATAGCCGCCCTCTTCCGGCGCGCCGTCCAGTTCGATCACGCCGCCCGGCGGGCTGAACTCCAGCGCGTTGTCCAGCAGATTGGACAAGGCCTGCGCCAGCAGCAGCCGGTCGCCGTTCAGGCTGGCCGACGCCAGCCTGCGCACCATGCCGACGCCGCGCCGCGCGGCGGCCAGCGCCTTGCCGTCGGCGGTTTCCTCGATCAAGGCGGTCCAGTCCAGCGCCTGGGCGTCCGGCCGCAGCCGGGACTCCACCCGCGCCTGCCACAACAACCTTTCAATCAACTGCTGCATGCGCAGGCTCTGCGCCAGGATGTTGTCGACGAAGCGGCGGCGCGTTTCCGGCGGCGGATCTTCCCGCAGCAGCTCGCCGGCGCCGCGTATCGCCGCCAGCGGGCTTTTCAGCTCGTGGCTCAGCGTGTGCACATAGCCTTCCACATAGGCCTTGCCCTCCAGCTTGCGCCGCATCGCCTCCACCGCCTGGCCCAGGCTGTCCAGCTCCGGGCTGCCCAGCCGCGGCAGATTGGCCGGCTGGCCGGCCGCCACCGCCTCGGCGTAGCCCACCAGCCGGCGGATGGAGCGATTGATCCACCACACCATCACCGCGCCTATCAGCAGGGCCGCGCTCAGCAGCGCGCCGCCGGCCAGCATGATCTTGCGCTCGCTGCGGCGTATCACCGGCTCCATCGTCACATTGGGCTTGGACACGGTCAGCGAGCCGACGATGCGCCCGTCCAGCCGCACCGGGGCGGCCACGTGCATCACGCTGCTGTTTTCGTCCTTGGGGTCGCTGCGGGTGCTGCGCGCGCCGTATTCGCCGCGCAGCGTGCGGTAAACATCGTTCCAGCGCGAGTAATCGCGGCCCAGATCGCGGCCGCTGGAATCGAAAATCACCACGCCGCGCGCGTCGGTGACGTAGACGCGGAACTCCATATTGTTCTTGACGATGCCGGAGATGTTGGCGGCGATGGGCGGCCGCGCCTTGTCGCGGAAGGCGCGCGCCAGCCGTCCGTTGGCGATGTCGCCGTCGGCCAGGTCGGCGGCGGCGATGCCGGCCAGCACATTGGCGCTGTCCACCAGCGTGCCCTCGGTGGCGCGGCGCACCCCCGGCTTCACTTCCTGGGTGAAAATGGCCAGCACGAACCAGCCGGCCACCGCCACGATCAGGAAATAACCGAGGAACAGCCGCAGGCCGAAGCGCATGCTCACTCGCCCAGGCTGTAGCCCAGGCCGCGATGGGTCTGGATCGGCTGGGCGTCGGGGTCGATGTCGCGCAGCTTGGCGCGCAGGGTTTTGACGTGGGTGTCCACGGTGCGGTCGAAGCTGTCCTCGGCGTCGCGCCACACCCGCTCCATCAATTGCTGGCGCGAAAACACCCGGCCCGGCTCCGCCAGCAGGGTTTTCAGCAGCAGGTATTCGTAGCGGGTCAGGTTCAGCTTATGGCCGGCGAAATGAACGCAGGCGCGCGCCTCGTCCAGTTCGAAGCCGGCGGGCGCCGGCGCGGCGGCCGGGGTCTGGCCCTTGGCGTAGCGCCGCAGGATGGTGCGCGCGCGGGCGCTGACCTCGCGCGGCGAGAACGGCTTGGCCACGTAGTCGTCGGCGCCGATTTCCAGGCCGATGATGCGGTCCATTTCCTCGCTGCGCGCGGTCAGGAACATCAGCGGCAGATCGGCTCGCTCGCGCAAGCGGCGGCACAGCTCGAAGCCGTTGATGTCCGGCAGGCCCACGTCCAGGATGCACAGCGACGGGACGGCGTGGTCCAGCCGCTCCAGCAGCGGCAGGCCGCGCTCGAACCACTCGACGGCGAAGCCGTCGGTTTCCAAGGTGTAGATCAGGGTGTCGGCGATGCCGGCCTCGTCCTCGGCCAGCCAGATCAGCGGCTTCATGGCCGCGCCGGCGCCGGCGCCAGCCTTTGCGGCAGCAGCCGCAGCGCCTCGGCGTTGGACGGCGAGAACACTTTGTCGGCGGCCTCGTCCCAAGGCAGCCATTGCTGGGCCAGATGCTCGCGCGGCGCCAGCGTCACCGTCAGCGGCCGCTCCAGGCACAGGCCGAACACGTGTTCGTCGTTGTGGGTGACGCCGTCCGGATAACGGTGGCGCCAATGCGGATAGATTTCGTAGCGGTTGACCAGGCCCCAATCGCTGAGCCGGGGGTCGTCGCGCTCCAAAACCAGGCCGGTTTCCTCGGCCAGTTCGCGCAGCGCGGTGTCGCGCAAGGCTTCCTCGCCTTCGCGGCTGCCGGTCACGGATTGCCAGTAACCGGGCTTGTCGGCGCGTTCGATCAACAGCGCCTGGCCGTCCGCGGTGTGGATCACCACCAGCACCGATACCGGTTGCTTGCTGCCCATCAGCGCTTGCCTCCGTTGGCCGGGCTCTGGCTGGCCAGCAGGCCGGCCAGCTCCACCGCGGATTTGACGCCCATCTTGTCGAACACGCGGGCGCGGTGCACTTCCACCGTCTTCATGCTGATGGCCAGCTCCTCGGCGATCTGCTTGTTGAGCTTGCCGGTAAGGATCAACTGCATCACTTCGCGCTCGCGATCGGTCAGCAGGGACAGCGCGGCGGACACCTTGCTGCGGCGGCCGTGCAGCAGACGGTTCTGCTCGTCGCGCAGCACCGCGGCCTCGGCGCGCTCCAGCAAACGCTCGTCGTCGAACGGCTTCTCCATGAAATCCAGCGCGCCCAGCTTCAGCGCCGCCACCGCGTGCGGCACGTCGCCGTGGGCGGTGAGCATGATCACCGGCGGACAGTATGGCCAGCCGGCCAGCTTTTCCAGCAGCATGATGCCGCTCATGCCGGACAGCCTCAGGTCCAGGATGATGCCGTTGAAGTCGCCGCCGTCCGGGCAGGCCAGAAACTCCTCCGCGCTGTCGAAGCCGCTGGCCAGATAGCCCTGGCCGTCCAGCAGCCATACCAGCGACTCCCGCACCGCGGCGTCGTCGTCTATGATTGCCAAGCGTTTGCCTGCCATGGAGGCGTCTCCCCTGCCTTAGTCTTGCGGCTTGTCGTTGAGAATGCGGATTTCCCGCTGCGGGAACGGCATTTGAATGCCATGTTGCTGGAACAGCCGCCAGATTGCCATATTCAGATCGGATTTCAAGCCCATGAAGCCGTTTTCCGGGTCCGCCACCCAAAAGCCCAGCTCAAGATTGATGCTGCTGTCGGCAAACAGGGTGACGAAGCCGCGCGGCGCGGGGTCCTGCTGCACCCGCGGGTGATTGGCCGCCTGCTTGAGCAGCTCCAGCGCCTTGTCCAGATCGGTGCCGTAAGCCACCGACACCGGCAGGCTGGTCCACATGCTCTTGTCGGAATACGACTGATTCACCACGGTATTGGACATCAGCGAGTCGTTGGGAATCAGCGCCTCGGTGCCGTCCGCGCCCTTGAGCACCACGTAGCGCGAGGTCATCTTGGTCACGTAGCCTACGCGGTTCTCCACCATCAGCCGGTCGCCGATGCGGATGGAGTGGTCCAGCAGAATGATGAAGCCGGACACGAAATTGCTGGCAATCTTCTGCAAGCCGAAACCCAGGCCGATACCCACCGCGCCGCCGAACACCGACAGTACGGTCAGATCGATGCCCACCACCGGCAGCGCGATCAGCACGGCGGAGATCAGCAGCCCGGTGCGGGTCAGCTTGGCGAACACGATGCGCAGGCTGGGGTCCAGATGCTTCAAATTCATCAAGCGCGATTCGATCAGGCGGCTGGCCCACAAGGCCACCACCACGATGATGGACACCCACAGCAGGCCGTTGAGTATGGTCAGCATGTTCAAGCGGCTCTTGCCCACCGAGAACGACATCGACTCCAGCCACTCGATCACCACCATGTCGAAGCCTATGGCCCAGCTGACGAAGCCCAGCCACAGGGCCGTGGCCAGGAAGTGCTCGGTATGGCGTTCGAAACGGCCCTTGGGCAGCGCCTGGCGCACCACCGCGCAGCACAGCCGGATCAGGGTCAGCCAGAACAGCATCGCGCTCAGCAGGTGCAGCACCATCGCGCGCTCGTGCAGCAGGTGCACCCAGGCCGAACGCGACAGCATCACCAGCGCCTGCGCCGCCACCGGCAGCACCAGGCGGAAACCCACATAGGGCAAAAAGCGCTCGTAGCGCTCGGGGCTGTGATCGAAAAATTGCTTGAAGGCGAAACGGGCCAGATAGAAGGCGATGAACACGCACAACACGCCTATCGCCGACTCCATCATGCCGGACGGGGTTTGCAGAATGTCCAGCAAGGCATCGAAATCGATTTCTTCACGCTTGAACAGCAATGTGGTCTCCTAAAGCTTTGGAACGAGTCCCGATAAAAATCACAGCGGCAGATCGGCGGCGCGCGCCGTCTCCGTCAACTTGCCTTCCGTCAGGCGCAGCACCCGCTGGGTGCGCGCCGCCAGGTCCAGATCATGGGTGACGATGATCAGGCTGGTGCCCAGCGTGCGGTTCAGTTCCAGCATCAGATCGAACACTTGCTTGGCGGTGTGCACGTCCAGATTGCCGGTGGGCTCGTCCGCCAGCAGGCAGGCCGGACGGGTCACCAGCGCGCGCGCGATCGCCGCCCGCTGGCGCTCGCCGCCGGACAATTCGCCCGGCTTGTGCTGCAGCCGCTGGCCCAGGCCCACGCGGCCCAGCATCTCGCTCGCCTCCCGCTCCGCCTGCTTGCGCGGCATGCGGCGGATCAGCAGCGGCATCATCGCGTTTTCCAGCGCGCTGAATTCAGGCAACAGATGATGGAACTGATAAACGAAGCCCAGCGAAGCGTTGCGCAGCCGGCCGCGTTCGGACTCGGACATGGTCGCCAGATCGCGGCCCAGCACCTCCACCCGGCCGGCGCTGGGCGTGTCCAGGCCGCCCAGCAAATGCAGCAGCGTGCTCTTGCCGGAGCCGGACGCGCCGACGATGGCCAGGCTGGCGCCCTTCTCCACCGTCAGGCTGACTTCGGACAACACCGTCAGCTGCAGCTTGCCTTCGTTATAGGACTTGCCCAGCCCTTGGCACGACAACACATTACTCATAACGCAAGGCCTCCGCCGGTTGCGTGCGCGCCGCGCGCCAGCTGGGGTACAGCGTGGCGAACAAGGCCAACGCCAGGGAAATCAGGGTGATGGTGGAGACATCGCTCCACTGCACGTCGGACGGCAGGTAGTCGATCATATACACCTCGCTGGACAGAATCTTGCTGCCGATCACGCGTTCGATCAGCGGCACGATCACATCCAGGTTCAAGGCGATCAGCACGCCCGAGGCCACCCCGGACAAAGTGCCCAGCACCCCGGCCACCGAGCCCTGGATCATGAAGATTTTCATGATGCTGGCCGGCGACGCGCCCAGCGTGCGCAGAATGGCGATGTCCGCCTGCTTGTCCGTCACCACCATCACCAGCGTGGACACCAGATTGAAGGCCGCCACCGCCACGATCAGCGTCAGGATGATGGTCATCATCCTTTTCTCGATCTGCACCGCGCGGAAATAATTGGAATTGGTGTCGGTCCAGTCCGTCACCAGGTTTTGCGGCAGCTTGGCGCGCAGCGCCTGCTTCACCGTCGGCGCCAGCATCGGGTCGTCCAGCTTGAAGCGCACGCCGCTGACGCTGTCCCCCATCCGCGACAACACCTGGGCGTCGCGCAGGTTCACCATCGCCAGCGAGGCGTCGAACTCGAACATGTCCACCTTGAAAATGCCCACCACGGTGAACTGCTTGGAGCGCGGCAACATGCCCGCCGGCGTGATCGTGCCCTGCGGCACGAACAACATCACCTTGTCGCCCAGGCCCACATTCAGCTGGCGCGCCAGTTCCGCGCCCAGCGCCATGCCGAACTCGCCGGGGCGCAGGCTCTCCAGCTTGCCGGCCACCATGTGGCGGCCCACGTCCACCACCTTGTCCTCCAGCGCCGGCTCGATGCCGCGCACCAGGCCGCCGCGGACATTGCCGTAAGCGGAGAACAGGCCCTGGCCGTTGACGAAGGGCGCGGCGGCCAGCACATGCGGCTGCGCGCCGCCCAGCTGGGCTACCTGCCGCCAATGGTCCAGCCGGCCGTCGTAAGTGCTGACCTCCAGGTGCGAGGCCACGCTCAGGATGCGGCCGCGGATTTCCTTCTGAAAGCCGTTCATCACCGACAGCACGATGATCAGCGCGGCCACGCCCAGCGCGATGCCGACGATGGAAATCAGGGAAATGAAGGAAATGAAACCGTTGCGGCGCTTGGCCCGCAAGTAACGCAGGCCGATAAAGGCTTCAAAAGGCCAATGCATCAAAAAAGCCCCTTTCCGGAGCGAGTCGCGGGCTCGCCGCACGCGGCGGCCAACCCGAGGGGGTGGATGAAAACGGCGCTCAGCGCCCTTGATAGGGGTTGTGCAGGCTTTGCATCACCTGAACCAGGAAATCCTTCACCTGACCCTCGTCGCAGCCCATCAGCACCGCGTCTTCCAGCGCGTCCTGCGCCAGCTGGGCCAACTCCTCCAGGTTCTCCTGCATCACTTTCAGTTTTTCCACGCAAGCCACCACATTGCCTTGCGGGTCTTTCCACACCGGTATGTCCACTTTCAATGCCATCGTCTCGCTCCAAAGCACATTGCCCGCAACGCGGGCAATGTCGTTCCTGCATCCTTATCAGCTTAAGCCGCCAATCAACGCTTGGCTTTTTTCTTGGCGCCGGCGGAGGCTTTGCCACCCTTCTTCGCCGCCGCCTTGCCGCCGCTCTTGCCCGACTTCTTCGCTTCGGCCTTGCCGCCCTTTTTGGCGGCGGCCTCCGGCTTGCACTTCTTGCCCTTGCGGCACTTCGTCGCCGGAGCGCTTTCCGCCGCGGCCTTGCGCGTCGGCGCCGCCACGTTCAGATCGTCCGAGGTGTCAGCCGATTGCGCCGCCGTGCTGCGGTTCACCCGCCGCGCGCCGTTGAAGCGGCCGTTCCAGTAGCTCTGGTTGATATTGGCCACTTCGATGTTCTTGCCGGTGCGCGGCGCGTGAATGAACTTGCCGTTGCCCATATACATGCCGACATGGGAATAGCTGAAGCCGCGGGTGTTGAAAAAGACCAGATCGCCGGGCACGAGTTCGCTGCGATTGATGGATTTCCCCACGCGGGCCATTTCGGCGGAAGTGCGCGGCAGATTCACTTTCAGGGATTTTTGAAACACATAGCGGATAAAGCCGCTGCAATCCAGGCCGTTTTCCGGCGAATTGCCGCCGAAACGGTAGGCCACGCCCAAGAGGCTCATGGCTTGCAACAACAAATCCCCCACCGCGTCTTCCGCGGGGGAGGAGAATTTGGATATGGGATCGTCCTGGCCGGACTGCGCGCTAGCTTCCGCCGCGGGGCGCCCTTCCGGAGGGGCCTTTTCCGGCGCCGCTTCAGCGAATACCATAAAGCCCGCCAGCACCAGAGTCATTAAGCGGAGTTGCAATTTCATAGGCCGAACTCTATCGGACGGGGGCGGTAGTGTAAAGCCGCAGCCCGGCCGTTTCCAGCGCTTTGGGCCGGCCCGCTTGAACCTTGGACAAGACAGCCGGCACTAATGGCGTACAATCCATCGCATTGGCATGGCCGACGACAAAACCGCGCGGCGGGACGGCGCTGGCGCGCCCGGACGGCAAGCCTTTGTTTTTGAGTGAAAACCCAATGCCCACAAGGCAGAACCGATGCTGAGAGAAACTCTGATCGCCATGCGCGACCTGCCGCGACTGAAGGAAATCAGCGGCATCCTGATCCGTCACGGCCTGGGCGAATTCGCCCAAAGGCTAAAATTACCGCGCGCGGTGGAAAAAGCCGGCCAATGGCTGAACCTCAACCTGCCGGAGCCGGAAAACCGCCCGCCCACCCCGGTGCGCGTGCGCCTCGCCTTTGAAGAACTGGGCCCCACCTTCATCAAGCTGGGCCAGATTCTCTCCACCCGCGTGGACGTGTTTCCGCCGGACTGGATCACCGAATTCGAAAAGCTGCAGAACAAAGTGCCGCCGGTGCGACCGGAAGCGGTGCGCCGCCTGGTCAAGGCCGCGCTGGGCGACGAGCCGGAAGCCGTGTTCGCCCACTTCGACTTCAACCCCATAGGCTCCGCCTCCATCGCCCAGGTGCACCGCGCCACCCTGCACGACGGCAGCGACGTGGCGGTCAAGCTGCGCCGCCCCGGCATTGTGGACAAGGTGGAAGCGGACCTGCGCATCCTCAATCACCTGGCCGGCCTGCTGGAACTGGAGTTTCCCGACGTGCGCCGCTTTCAGCCGGTGGAAATCGTCGGTCAGTTCGCCCGCTCGCTGAAGCGCGAAATGGACCTGGCGGTGGAAGCGCGCAACTCCGAGCGTTTCGCTCGCGACTTCGCCGACGATCCGGAAGTGCAAGTGCCCAAGGTTTACTGGGACTACACCAACGCCGCCGTCAACGTGCAGGACTACATCGCCGGCGTGCCGGCCGCCCGGCTGGAACAACTGGCCGACAGCGGCCTGGACCCGGTGCTGCTGGCCCAGCGCGGCGCGGACGCGGTGCTGAAGATGATCTTGATCCACGGCTTCTTCCACGCGGACCCGCATCCGGGCAACGTCTTCTTCCTGCCCGAACACCGCATCGCCTTCATCGACTTCGGGATGGTGGGCCGCATCAGCCACGGCCGCCGCGACGAAATCGTCGACCTGCTCGCCGCCGTGGCCAACCGCGACGAGGCCGGCATCATCGACGTGCTGATCGAATGGACCGGCAACACCCCGGTCAACGAGCGCCAATTCGCCCACGACGTGGGCGAATTCCTGTTCCAATACGAACATGTTCCCCTCAAGGGCATCAACATCAGCCAGCTGATCGCCGACATCATGGCGCTGATTCGCGACCACTCCATCCTGCTGCCGCCGGACATGGCCATGCTGTTCAAGGCGCTGATCACCCTGGAAGGCCTGGGCCGACAGCTGGACCCTGACTTCCAGCTCATCGCCCACATCACCCCCTTCGTGCGCGAGCTTTCCATCGCCCGCTACCACCCGGCGGCCCTGCTCAAGCGCGGCCGCCACTCGCTGGGCGAAGCGCTGGCCATGCTCTCCAGCCTGCCGCGCGACCTGATGCGCATGGGCAAGGACATGCGCCACGGCAAATTCCGCGTCAACCTTGATTTGCAGCGGCTAGACAGCTTCGGCCGTCAGCTGGACCGCAGCACCAACCGGCTGACCATGGGCATCGTCACCGGCTGTCTGATCATCGGCTCCTCCATCGTGATGACCGTCAACGCCGGCCCCAAGCTGTTCGGCCTGCCCTTCTTCGGCTTCGTCGGCTTCATGCTGGCCATGTTCAACAGCGTGTGGCTGGTCTGGGCCATCTGGCGCTCCGGCAAGGATTTGTGACATGAAATCAAACAAGAAAAACCTCTTTGCGGCCGCCTTGCTCGGCCTGGCCGCCGCGGCCAACGCCGCCGACGTCATCACCCTCAACTGGCGCGACGGCGACGAAGTGGCCGCCGCCCTGCGGCCGCAGCTGCGCGACGGCGAAAAACTGGGCGCGCTGGGCAACCAGCTGATCCTGGACGCCCCGCCCGGCCGCAGCGCCGAGCTGCGCCGGCTGATCCGCCAACTGGACGTCAAATCCTCGTCCTTGCTGGTGGAAGTGGCCCAGGACGGCGTCAGCCGCGAAAGCAAATCCGCGGTGCAGCTAGGCGGCCAGGTTCAGGGCGGCGGCTACAGCATCAGCACCGGCAAGCCGATGACGGTGCGCCCCGGCAGCCAGGTGGTGATCGCCGGCGGCGCCAGCCAGTCCAATACCCGGTTGCAGGCCAGCCAGGCGCTGCGCATGTTGGACGGCAAGACCGGCTTCATCGAGATAGGCAGCAGCCGGCCGCTGCCCTGGCTGATGTTCGGCGCCGACGGCCGGCCAGTAGTGGGCGTGCGCTACCAGGACGCCGTCACCGGCTTCTACGCCCGCCCGCGGCTGCACGGCCAGCGCGTGACGCTGGAACTGGCCGCCAGCCAGCAAGCCTTCAACGGCCAGAACCTGGACAGCGCCAAACTGGCCACCACCGTGGAAGGCGCTGTAGGAGAATGGTTGACCGTGGGCGGCATCGGCCGCGACCAGAGCGGCCAGGAAACCGTGCTCATCGGCGTCAGCCGCAGCAATGTGCAACTGGAGCGCAGCATCAAGGTGAGAGTGACGCCGCAGTAAGACGCCGTTTGCAATTCGCGGCGCGCCATTGAGTACGGCGTCGAAACGCTCATGCACAACAAGCGCACTCCGCTTTCCCGCTAGTTTTCGCCTTGTCTCACTCTCAATGGCCCTCAGGGTTTTGAGCCTGGCTGGGCACTGCTTGAGGCGCCCCAAACCTCCTCAAGAAAGCGCCGCGCGGGAGTCGCAGCGCGGCGCCCACCCTACCCATGGCCAGCGCATAGGAAGGGAGCAGCCGTAGGCGATGCCCGCCAGCGCTCGCCTTGTGAACCGGTTCAGAGGAACTCCCCGCCCTAGCCCGCCGGCGGCAGCCAGCGCGCCCAGTCCGGCAGCTCGTCGTGGTCGCGGCGCGGGCCGCGGCCTTCCCTGTCCCCGCCGCGCGTCACCGTGCGCGGCGAATCATAAGCCGAAGCCGGACGCTCCAGCCTGGCCTCCAACTCCCCGCCGCGCCAGGTCCACACCATCGCGTTCAAGCGATTGCGCGCCTGACGCGCGCGCCACATGCCGCCGTCCTCGTCCACGGCCATCGCCTCCTCCTGATTGCAGCTGGCCACCAGCGTCCAACTGCGTACCCGGTAGTCCCGCAACTGCAGCAGGCGGTAAGCCGGAGCGCACTCCGCGTCGTCCGCGCGCAGCAACACCAACGCGTCCTTGCCCACCACGCGGGCGTCCACGATGCGCACCCGCTTCCATTGCGCGTCCAGCGGGGCCACCAGTTGCCTATCGTAGAATTTAAGCTCGAAGCGCCCGCCCAGAGAAGAGCGCAGCACTAGGTGATTGCCGGCCAGCGGCACGTCCTGATGCACGAAAGCCAACGCCTCCTGCAAATCCAGCTGGCGTTTGAGCGTACCGTCGGCGGAGCGTTGTTGCGAACAGGCGGGCAAGGCCAGCAACAGCGGCACCAGCAAGGCAAAGCGGCGAATCCTCGTCATGCCAGCCCTTTCGCGGCATGGTTGCTGATCGTTCAATACTACCACCAATATTTCCAGCTCCCGTCCGCCCGTCGTCTCAAGCCCGCCCCAAACGCTCCACGCCCGCCCCCTCTCCCCCTGCGCCCGGCGAACGCCGCGCTTGCCTAGCCCGCTGCGGGCCGGCAATAATGCGGCCGTGCTTGAGATTACAGGCACCGGGATTGCAAACCCGTCTCAGGAAAAGACACGCCATCGCTATGCCTTAAACGGCGGGCCATGGTGGGGAGGCCTATGGCCTGCCGGTTGTCTTTTCCCGGTTTTGCAATCCCTGTCATGCGCCTGCCTTCCCGATTGCAAACGGGAGCGCAGGGTTTACCCAGAAAGGAACCTGCACATGACATACACGCAAAAACCTCCTCGTCGTCGCTACCATCCCGACCCTCGGCCTCTGCCCTACCAGGCCTTGCCCTTCGCCGCCCTGCCCCCCGGTCAAGCCAGGGCGCACTGCTGGCACGTGCCGCCGCTTGCCGATCGCCGCCAAGCCTATCTGCTGGGACGGGAATACGCCGGCCACTACCTCGTCTTCCTGCAGGACAACCCAGGCAGCGCGGACCGTTTTCTGCTGGCGCGCATTGCCGAAGACGTCGACTTCAGCGCCCCCGGCGCGGCCAGCGCGTGCTGGGCCGGCTTCTTTCATCTGGTAGAGCAAGTGCTGACGCAGAGCATCGCGCCGCTGGACGTGTTCGACTACATCGACCGGCTCAACACCTATGAGGCTTCGCTGCAGCAGATCTTGCGTCAAACACCACCGAAAACTTAAGATGTGCACAAAAACAATGCCGGCCGATTCTGCTGCGCCAGTTCGCACTGCAATAGTCCCGCTCCCCATGGAGGCAATCGCCATGACAATGACAATTCCGCAACAAGCCGCAGCTAAAACAAAGCCATCTCAGGCTAAATTTTCGCGGCGAGCGACAAATCCGCCAGCCGCCGGCTTAACATGGACAAACAATTCATTTTGCATAAGCCGACGCCGCGCGACGCGGCGGCGGCCAAAACCAAAGGCAGCTCTTTTATTTTGAGGATGATGAATATGCGCACTATATGCGTGGGCTTGTCCGCCTTGCTGGCGGCTCAACTCGCAGTGGCGGACCCGATACCGGCGGAAAACGGCTTCTCCGGCAGCATCGGCCTGGGCGTGGGCGGCAACCGCGTCAAATCCAACCTTTTCAAGGGGGATAAAAATCAAAGAACCAACAGCCTGAACAGCGCGCCGGAATCCCATAACGACTCCTTCGCGTTGCCGGTGCTGGACCTCAGCTACACCTTCGCCGCCAGCCGCACCCAGATCGTGTTCGACAGCCAGATCCACGACCCGCTGGGCATGGACGACACCCTGGAACTGGGCGTGCGCCAGCAAGTGGGCAACAACGGCATCGTCTCCGCCGGCCTGCTCTACGGCGGCCTCAGCAAAAACACCTGGACCGACCCCTACGCCGTGGGCGTGGACCGCGACGGCACCAAGCGCAAATCCACCGGCCTGTTGCTGGGCTGGGAAAACATCATGGGCACCGGCTTCAAGGCCCAGCTGACCCAGCGCAACATCAAGATAGACGACGAGCGCAGCGGCCAGAGCGTGGCCGGCCTCAGCGCGGCGGACCGCGCCACGCTGAACCGCAACGGCGACGCCACCTTGTTGAAAGCGGGCTATGAATGGGCGTTCGCCCCCAATCAAACGCTGACCCCCGGTTTGAGCTGGGGCAAAGACAAGCTGGACGGCGGCGCGATGAGCAACAAAAGCTACGGCCTAAGCCTGGACTACGCCTACAGCAGCGATCTCAACACCTTCAGCGCCGGCCTGCAATTCCGCAAACAGCGCTTCGACCAGGGCAACCCACTGTTCGGCAATAAAAAAGCCGACAGCAACGCCTACGCCGTCGACCTCAACTACCTGCGCCATCAGCTGTTCGGCGAGAAAGCGCTGTCCGCCTTCGTCAGCGCCGCCTACGGCAAATCCAACGCCGACATCAGCTTCTACGACGCTGAAATCCGTTCGCTGGGCGTGGGGCTGATTTACTCGTTTTAAAAAGGCGCACCAAGCTCAGCCGTTTTTGAGTATGAATGGCTGCAATGTAAAAAACCCGCTTCCGCGGGTTTTTTACATTGTATTTTCCGATAAGCCTTACTGGATCATACGATACCAGCACCTGCCTTATCGTTTGCTCTTGCAGTAAAAAGTAGACTCCCCGCCCACTTTATTAATTTCATACTCCCACTTCACAATATCAGGCGTAGCGCCATATATGCCGGCAACGCCCATGCTGCCATCTTTATGAATATTGATATGAGCATTGCTGCCATCAATGCCAAAAATCAAGCTAGCCCCATCAGACGCATAAGGTACATTGTTCACAATAACCGGATCAATGTCCAATGTAACAATGCAATTGGAGGAACTGCCAAACTGTCGGCTGGGGATGGCAAGATTGCCTATCCCTGGATTCTGGCTGGGGCCCACGCCTTCAGGCAAAAAAGTCCATTCTTTTTCAACCGAATACACCAACACGCTACCTAAATTCAGAGATCGCCCATCCGCGCTCACAAATCGAAATGTCGTTCTCAAAAAGCTAGAATTTGCTTGGAATTCCATTTGTTCATCCTTGTCAATAGAGTATAGGCCGTACCACACTCGCAACGCCGTCAGCTTTGCACCATGCAACCAAACCAACCTCTATCACACTCTAGACAAACGTTCCGTAGAAATCCCAAACACCTGAAAAAATGTCAGGATTTGTCAATCTTCAAGTACCTTAGCCAAGATTTTCCGCTTTGCTTGAATGGCAAATGACAACATCCTATCAAGGTCAATATTAATATTTACATGACGCAACAGCAGGATGCCCGTCGCTTTATTTTCATTCAAAATACCAAAAGCGTCATTGCATCTCAATAAAATGAAGTCCAACCATTCTCCAAATTATTTTTCACATTCATTAAGGTGGAAACAAAACCAGCGAGATCCAAATCAATCACCCCATCCTTTAGTGGAAAAATTTGAACTCTAGCCCTCTCACCCTCGGGCTCACAATAAATCTCTGCCAACTACCTATCATTCTGAAATATTTCAAAAACAACATTATTTCGATCCGGCAGACTAGCTATTTGTACTAACAAATCATCGCTCATCTCAGAGATTCCAAGAGATCACTCAATCAACCCTATTCATTCTGCAGCATACTTGCATTCCACCTCTCATCAGCATGCTTTCACGACAAGCAGTCACCTCACAGCCTGCTCCAAGTACCCTTGTTTCTGCTGCTCAATTTGAGATAGAGCTACACCCCCCCCTGTCACAAGCCCCTGCTACAGGCGAAGCAGCTATTGTCCAAGCTCATTAAAACGAGCACAACAACCCTAGTGACTAATCATTCCCCAAATTACCATAGCAATCTGGCAGCACATACCCTTCAGGCAGCTCCGGCCACTCCCCCATTTTAAGTATGGCTTCCGCATCATCAGCAATTGCATCAAACAAACTTGACAAGCCCATTGCGTAACTCCTTAGCCTTAGCAACGCCGATTGCATTGCCAATTCATCGTTAACACTTTTTGCACGAGAAAGCAGGGCAGCTCTAGACTGGCAAAGTGCCATATACTTCAATAGCAAATTTTCTAGTGATGCCCTATAGTCAATCGACAAATCATCAACATCAACAGCACTAGAAGATTTTTCGTTAATAATTTCTAGAAAATCAATTTTCATTTCATCAAGAAAAGAATATGTTGCCACCCATCACCCTATCAAATAGAAAATTCATTTCTGCGTAAACCCGAAGCGGTTTGCTCCGCCTCCTGTTCTACTTTCCGAATGGTGTAACACTCTTTGCTTCCGGAAGCTTTATTCATCAAGGGCGATCTTGGTTGAAAAACAACCAAACCAACATGAGTCCAGCTCAGGGTTACATTAGTTTTCGCCCAATATACCCCCCAGCAGGACGGCCTTTACGCCCACAACAATTCGTTAAATTTAAAAAATCTCAAAATGCAGACCACTAACAATTAAATTAAATTTTTTAATATCAACAATCTCTCCTTGGAATTTTACATCCTCACTTTTCCGCAGAGTACCAATTATGCTTGCATCACACAAATAGCTGAACTCACTCCCGCCGAGGGCAGGAACCAAGGAGAAAAGTATTTTCTCAAGATCGGGATGCTGGATTTTTATGGCATTTTTCATAGAGAACGCGTCTTCCTTACTCTCTACCAAGTACCCAACCCCTGAGACCATAGCAAAACAGCAATCAATCTCAACATCTTTATCAAAGCCACTACTCAGAATAAAATTTTCCATTCATCTAACCATCAATGTGTGTAAACCACTTGGCCTGTAAATTTTTTCACAAAATCAATAACGGGAGTGAAATATTGCGTCCCCGTACCAGGATCTCTGATTGCAACCACTCGCTGACCCTGCCTAGAAGTCACCCCATCCACTACAACAAAATGTCCACCGCCGGAGTCAAGCGAAACCCTTGCTATTACTGCATTACCTCTAGACGTTCCTGCTGCAATATCATTAACAGACTGTCCCACTGCCCACTTTGCTGAAGGCAACCCATTTTTTTGCAATGCACCAGTTAAGCCAATCACATCTGTACCTATACCAGGAATTAGATTCGCATCTTTTGCAATTTGCGTGATATTAACCCATTTCCCCGTGTCATTTAATATCATTGTACAAGAAGTTGGGCCACATGCCACATTGCCAATGTTTGACACATATCGCTGATCTATAACTATACGCGACCCAGCCCTTGACATTGAATTTGTTTCTGTTTGCAAGCTACCGGCCACATCTGTCGCCAAGCTCCCAGAACTTTCCCCATCGGAAGCGATTGCCTTAGGCCCCTTCAACCCTATCAACCAACCAAAATCACCAACCGCAAGTTTAACAACATCCAGAACCCCACCATAACGCATGGCTGCGTTACGTATTGCGCCTCCCGCCATGTCATTGGCGCATTCAACTGTACTACACGTCAATCTTGCCAACTGCAAGCTGTTTGCAACCTCAGTAACACACTGACTATCTGCCTTGCAAATTGAGGATACACTAGACATTGCATTATTCAATGCGGTATTGAACGCCTTTTGGTACTCTGGGCTGAAGTTGTTTCGCCGATCACTTTCTTGAACCGCAACCTTAATTAAATCATTTTCACACAATGACTTAGCTGCACCTGATTTTCCTCCACACTGAGTTGCAAGCTTTCTTCCCAAAGCATCAATTTCTTTGGGCCTTAGTGTATTATTCTCTACTTCATTCTTGGCCGTCTGTGCCCCTGCCAGCGCTCCAGCACTATCACCGCCAGCCAACGAGCCAGCCAAACTACCCGCCATCGTCGTCAGCGCGGAAATGGTCTGTTTCTGGGACTCGTTGAGATCCTCGACTTTTTTCCCAGGATATAGCTGAGTTAACAGTAATTCTGCCACGACGGGAGCCGTTGCGCCGCCCGCAGCCCCCGCTGCCGCGCTCTCTCCCTTCATCTGCGCCAGCGCCGCGCCCAGCAAGGCGTGCGCCATCACATTGGCTTCTTTGTTGCCGTCGGTCATTTTCTTGACCACGCCGGCCAGGTAAGGCGCGGCGGCGCCGCTGATGGCGGCTTGCACATTGCCGCCGGCCAGGCCTTGCAGCGCGGCGGTGGCGGCTTGGGCGGCACGCTGGAAGTCACTGTTGGCACCCCATTTATCCTGTAGCGCCTTGTACTTTTCGCTCTTCGCGTACTCTGGGTTGCGCCGTACCTTCTCGTTTTCCTCCATCATCATCTCAGTGGCGACGATCTGGGTGGCTTGCGCGCCGATCTGGCCGATCAGCTGGGCTTCCTGCAGGCGGTTGAGCTCCTTCTCCTTGTCGAAGATCGGGCTCAGGCCGTTGGCGGCGTGTTCGGCGTCACGACTCAGGTCTTTCAGATCCTGTTGCTGCTTGTCCTGGTCGCGGACCTTGATCGCACCTTCGCTGACCGCGGCGTAGGTGGTGGATTCGGTGTGGCCGCTGCTGTTGCCTCCACCCAGCACGCTGCTGGCGCCCTGGCTCATCAGCGTGCCTTTCAGCGAGTCGGTGATGTTGCCGCCGCTGCTGATGCCGAAGCTTTGGCTCTCCACCTTGAAATCCGCCTGGTTGTGCTGATTGCTGAAGCCCAGGGTGCCGGTGTCCAGCGTGTTTTTGTCCGCCTTGGCGGTGCTGGCGATCACCGCGCCGTCCAGCTGGGTGTGGAGGCCCACCTTGACGTCGAAACCGCCCTGGCCGGCGTAGAGGCCGGTTTGCTCCTGCACGCTGACAAAGTCGCTATTGGCCTTTTGACGGCTGATGCTGATGGAGGCGCTGCCGCTCATGCTGCCGAAGGTGAAGCTGGCGCCGGCGGAAGCGTTGCTCTGCTCGCTGTGGTAACGGTCCTGATCTTGCAGACTCTGCAGCGTCAGGTTGCGGCCTATGTCCGCCACCACGGTCTTGCCGCTGGCGCTGGCGCCGGTCAGGCTCGCGTCGCGGCCGCTTTGCAGGTTCAGAGTGTCGCCGGCGCTAAGCACGGTTTCGTTCCAGCGGCTGCCCTGGCCTTCTTCCTTGCCCCTGCCCTTGTTGGCGTTGGCGAAGATGGAGATGCCGGCACTGCCATTGCTGACACCTATGCTGAGGCCTGCATTCCAGCCGCTGCTCTTGTTGCCGCCGCTCTGAGAGTCTTCATTGCGGCCAGCTTGCAACTGCAGATCCCGCGCGGCGTCCAGCGTCAGGTCCTTGCCGGCCTTGAGACGGCCGCCGGTAACGCTGATGTCGCCGTCCAGCACCTGGCCTTGGGCGTCTTTGGCGCCGCTGCCGGTGGCGGTCAGGCTGAGATTGCCGCCGGCGGTGAGCTGGCTGCCCTGGCTCTGGCTTTGCTGGCGCTGGCTGTGGGATTGGCTTTGCTGGTTGCCCACGGACAAGCTGATGCCGACAAAGCTTTGTTCCGCCGCCGGTTTCATCGCTTCCTGCTGGTAGGCTTGATAAGCCTGGTAGCCTGACAGACCGGCCTGAACGCCTTGCAGCGCAGCCAGGCGGCCGCTGGCTTTTTTGCTGTCCTGCGCCTGCTGCACGGCGGTGTTGGCGGCGGCGCCCACCACGCCGGACAAGGCCACGGTGAGGCCGCTCTTGCTGGCTTCGTGCTTCTCGTCGCGCTGATAGTGGTTGGCCACGTCTTCCACGCGAATGTTCTGCGCTTGCACGTCGATGTCGCCGCCGGCAACCAGGTCGGAGCCCTTGATCAGCGCATTGCGGCCGGCGTCGATATTGACCTTGCCCAGCACGCTGCCCACCGTGCTATTGGTTTGGCTGACGCTGGTTTCGCCCACCTGATCGCGCTGTTTCTGGCTGCCGATGGTGAAGCCGATGCCGCCGCTGCCCAGCAGGCCGGATCGTTTAACGCTTTCGTCGTGCTGCTGGTACTGGAGGTTTTCCGCTGTGGTGACGTTGACGTCGCGGCGGGCGCTCAGGTCCACGTCATGAGTGGCGGCCACGCTGCTGCCGGCCACGGTCAGGTCCTGTCCGGCTTGCAGGCTGATGCTTTCGCCGGACAAGCTGCTGCCCTTGGCCTGCGTTTGCCGTTCATCGGTCTGGCTGAGGCTTTGCTTGCTGTTGGCCAGATTTTTGCGAGTGCTGGCGGCTTGCTCCTGGAAGCTGTGGCTTTCTTCCACCGCGCCCACGCGGATATCGCGCGCGGCGCTGAGCTTGAGGTCGCCGTTGTCGCTGGCCAGTTCGCTGCCCTGCACGGTGAGGTCCGTCTTGCGCGCCTGGATGGTGACGCCTTGCTGGCCGCTGATTTGGCTGCCCTGCGCTTGCGTGTCGCGAATGGCTTGCTGGCGTTGGCTGCGGGTCTGGCCGATGTGATTGTTTTCGTAGTCGTCGATTTCCACATGGCGCTCCGTCGCGCCGATGTCCACTTGCGTGCCGGACAACAGCACCTGACCCTGGTCGCTGGCGACGCGGCTGCCTTGCACGCTCAGTTCCTGGCCGGCCACGGCGACCACGCCGGCTCCGCCGCTGAGCTGGCTGGCAATCAGCGTATCGGCCTGATAGCGCGCCTCCACCCGGGAGCTGGCGCTATCGGCGGTGAGCTTGGTGTTGTTGGTGGTTTTGTCCGCCTGCACCGTAAGCTTGTTGCCGGCGCTGACATTGAGCTGACCCTTGGCCTGGGCGCTGGAGCCGGTCAATGTCAGATCCTTGCCCGCGCTCAGGTTGAGCTTGCCGCCGGATTGCAGGCTGCTGCCCTGCGCGGTTTCCCACACGCCGCTGACGGTGGCGACGCCGCTGCCGCCCACGTCGGCGCCCAACGTGGCGTCGCGGTTGCCCATGCTGCCGGCGATCAGATCTACGCTGCCTTCCTTGCGACTGCGCGCGGTGCCCAAGGTCAAGTTGTTGCTGGCGCTGAGCGTCAGTTGTTCCGAGGCGTCCACCTTGGCGCCCTTCAAAACGATGTCCGCGCCGCTCAGGCTGACGTCCCGCCCGCTGACGGCGGCCTGCCGGCCGGCGTTTTGCAGATCGGTGTCCAGCCTCAGGCTGTCCGCCAACAGCTTGACGGTGTCGGCCTGGATCAGGCCTCCGGTATTGCTCAGAACCTCCGCCTTGGCCACCAGGCTTTGGTCCGCCTGCAGCTTGCCGCTATTGCTCAGGCTGGCGGCGGACAGGCTGAGGTCTTTGCCGGCGATCACCGCGCCGTCGCCGCTGAGGCTCACGGTGTTGTGCGCCAGATAGACGGTGGGCACCAAGACGGTTTGCGGGCCGTTGGCGGTGTTGACGGTTTCGCTGACCATCCAGACGATGTCTTGCTGCAAAGCGGCGATTTGCGCCGGGGTCAGCGCCACACCGGTGGTCAGCCGGAAGTCCTTGGCCACGTTGACGCCCTGGTTCATCAGCGTCTTGAATTGTTCGGTGGCGTCCTCTCCGCGCAGCGATGGACGGCCGGTCAGCGCCAAGATCTGGTCGCGCACCAGCTTTTGCTCGTAATAGCCGTCGCCCAGGCGCTTGTGCGCGCCCACCGGATCGTAGTTCAACTGCTTCAGCATGTAGTCGCTGCTGATGAAGTTGTTGTACTGGGTGAAGCGACTATCGGTTTCGATCAGATAGGAGGCCGTGGGGCTGGGGTTTTGCTGGAACAGCTGGTTGTTGGGCAGGCGGTCCAGCAAGCCGGGCTGAGCGGCGCTGCCCTTGAGCGGACCGGCTTTCGCGCCGGCCGCGGCGGAGCCCGCGGCCGCTGCCACGTCTTGCTTGTCCCAGCGCGCCTGCTCCGCTTCCGCGGCGGCCTTGGCCGCCTCGGCCACGCTGACCTGGGCCGGATTGACGGTGACGTTTTCTATGCTGGGCGCGCGCACGCTGACGCCCTGGTGGCCGGCGATGGTGGCGTCTATGGTCTGCAGCGCCACCGTTTTGTCCTGGGTGTATGTGGGATACCAGTGCCGCGTATTGCGGTCGTAGTGGTCCGTGCCGGTTTCCTGGGTGCGCTCGTTGACGGAGTAGCCGCGGTTGATCACGCGCGCGTCGCCTCCGCCATTGTCCGCTCCGTTGATGGTGACGGCGCCGTTGGCGGCGATGCGGCTGGCGTCGTTCAGCAATTGCCCGCTGACGCTCACCGTCATATTGCCGCCGGCGCTCAGGCTGGCCACTTCGCCGACGGAGATCAGCTTGTCGCGGGTCTTGGTGCCGCTGGCGGAACGGTTGCGCAAGTTGAACTTGTTGCCGGGATCGACAAAATCCAGTTCCAGCGGGTTGAGGTGGACGGCCGGGTTCCATTGTTCGTTGCTGCCGGACCAGACCTCTCGCCATACCGTGTGCTCATAGGGACAGGCGGCGCCCTGGAAGCAGCTGTAACCTTGGTAGAAGGTCATGTCGTAGCCGCCGCTGTCGTTCTTCTTGATGGCGTTGTAATTGACCCAGCGTTCCTGTGTGCCCTGGAAGCGGACCAGGGCCTGCTTCTTCGCTTCGTTCACTTGCAGAATGGTGCCGTATCGCGTCTTGGCCGCTTCCGCGTCGTTGACCGGCAAGGACTTGGTCACCGCGGACCAATCCCAGCCGCCCACGCGCTCGAACACATCAAAGTAGTAGTTGTATTTGTACCAGCTGTATTTTTCGCTCTCGGCCTCGCGCTTGATGTCCACGTGGGTGCGCTGGTTGTTGAACCGGGCGGCGCTGATGGCAACGTCGCCTTCGGCCTCTATCGTGGTGGAGATGTTTTCGATCAAATCTCCGCTGCTCAGGCTCAGGGCGCCGCCGCTGTAGATGTAGCCGCTGTCGCGGTTGCTCAGGCGGGCGCCGGCGTTAAGGCTGAGGCTGCGGGTGGCGGCCAGCACCGCCTGGCCGCCGTGGTTGTCGATGACGCCGCCGTTCACCGTGACGTCGCGGCCGCTGATCATGCCGCTGTTGTCCAGCCCCCCGGCGCTCAGCGTCAGTTGTTCCGCGTCCAGCCGGCCCTGGTTGACCGCCAGGCCGGCGCTATTGATGTCCAGGCGGCCGCTGGCGGCCAGCTTGGCGCCCGCGGCGTTGCTGAAACTGGCCGCTTGCAGGCTGACGTTGCCGGCGCTGGCCCACTGGCTTTCGTTGCGCAGGCTGCCGCTGGTGCGGAAACTCAGAGCCCCCTGGCTGGCCAGCGTCTCTCCGTCGCGGAAGACGTAGTCCTGCTGCAAATCCAGGCTGAGGCCGCTTTGTCCCACCATCTTGCCGCCCTGGTTGCCCAGTTGCCCGGCGGTCAGGCTCAGCGCCTGGCCGCTGTTCACCGCGCCGCCCTCGTTGTGGAGCCGGCTGGCGCTCAACTTCTGATTGCGATTGGAGATCAGCTTGCCCTGACGGTTGTCGATCTGGCCGCTCAGTTCCGCCTCCAGCGCGCCGGTGGTTTGGATCTGGCCGTATTGGTTGTCGAAACTGGCCAGCCCCAGGCTGACGTCTCCCAGGCTCAGCAGGCTGCCGTAGCGGTTGCTCAGTTCGCCGGCCTTGAGCGCCAGCGCGCCTCGGCTGTTGAGCAAGCCGCCGGTGTTGTCCACGGCGGCGGCCTGCAGCGCAAGGCCCTGGTCCGCCACGATCTTGCCTTGCTTGTTGTCCAGCGCATCGCTGACGGTCAGCCTCGCCGCGCCGCCGCTCTGCAGTTCGCCTTCCGCGTTATGCAACCGCGCCAGCTGGTAGTTTGCGTCTCCGCCGCTGAGCAACTTGCCTTGCTGGTTGCTCAGCAGGCCGCTGTCCACTTTCAGGCTCTGGCCGCTGCTGATCTTGCCGCGCCGGTTGTCCAGTTCCCCTGCGCGCAAGCGCTGGCCTTGGTCAGCCACCAGCTTGCCGTCCTGATTGTCCAGCAGGCCGCTGGCGTCCAGCGTCAGGTCGCCCAAGGTCTGGATCTGACCGCCCTGGTTGTTGAGCGCGCCCAGGGTCAGCGTCAAACCTTGCTGGCTGGCCGCCGCGCCGCCTTGATTGTCCATCTGGCCGGCGTTCACAGTGATGCGTTCGCCGCCCGCCAGCGTGCCTTGCCGATTGTTCAGCGCGCCGGCGTCCAAGCGCATCGCGCGCTGGGCGCTGATGCGCCCTTCCCGGTTGGCGATATCCCCCTGGGTTCGCACAGCCAGCGCGCCGCCGCTTTGCAGCTTGCCGCCGCTATTGTCCAGCGCAGCCAGTTGGAAGTCGCCGTCGCCCAGGCTGACGATGCCCCCGCCCCGGTTTGCCAAGGCGCCGGCTCGCAGCGTCAGCGCTTGTCGGCTGCTGATTTCGCCGCCGTCGTTGTTGAGGCTCGCGGTCTCGATCTCCTGATCCTGGTTGCTCAGCAGCTTGCCCGCGCCGTTGTCCAGCGCGCCGTCGGAGCGCAACGTCAACGCGCCTTCGCTCTCCACCTTGCCGCCGGCGTTGTCAATCTCGCCCGCTTGCAGGCCGACGGCCGCGCCGCCGTGGATGGAGCCGGCCTGATTGCTCAGCTTGCCCGTCGCCTTGATCGTCAGCGGTCCGCCGCCGTCTATCCGCCCGGCCTGGCCATTGTCCAGTTGCGCCGCTTCCAGCTTCAAGGCGGCGTCCGCCAGCAATGCGCCGCCGCGGTTGTCAAACGCTCCGCCCGTCTCCAGCGTTAAGGCGGCGGCGCTTTTCAGAGTGCCGCCGGCATTGTCCAGGCTGCCGACGTTCAGACTCAGGTCCCCATTGCTCCCCGTCAGGCCCCCCTGATTGTTGAAGCCGCCGCGCACGGTCCATTCTTGCGCCGTGCCGCCCAGGGCCAGCAGTTTGCCGCCGCCGTTGTCCATCTGGCCAAGACTCAGCGCCAGGCTGTCGGCCTCGATGCGGCCGCCGCGGTTGTCCAGCAGTTGGCCGATGCGGAAGTCGCCGCTGCCCTGGCCTATCTGTTCCCAAACGCCGCCCAGGTTGTTGAGCGCGGCGGCGCTAGCCTGCCATTGGCCCGCTTGCAGCGTGGCCGCGTCGCTGTCGATCTGCCCGCCGGCCTGGACGATCAGCCGGCCGGTGTTCAAGCTGGCGCGGCTGAGCCCCAACCCGTCCGCCGCTTTCAAGGTGGCGCTGTCCTTGGCGCGCAGTTTGGCGTCGGCGGCCTTGATTGTCGCCGCGTCCAGTTCCAGGCTGGAGCCGGCCAGCGCGTGGCCGCTCAGCTGCAGGCTGTCGCCGGCCTTCAGGCTCAGCGCGCCTGCCGCGCCCACTTGCCCCTTGTCGTCGCTGCCGGCGGCGAAGTCGCCGCTGGCGGCGATGCTGCGCGCCTTGACCCTTACTTCGCCGGCCGCCGCCATGGTGCCGCTCTGGCGCAAGGCGGCGTCGCCGTCCAAGGCCAACTTGCCGCGGCTGTAGCTGGCGCCGCCGTGTTCGATGTCGCCGGCGGCGTGGTACTGGATGTCGCCGCCGTTCTGGCGGCCGCTCAGGGTCAGCTGGCCGGCGCTGTCCAGCCGCAGCTGCTCGTCGCCGCTCAGCTGCCCGCTGCTGCGCACGCCTACGCCGGCTTCGGTGGCCAACAGGCGGATTTTGCCGGCGTACATGCCGCCCAGTTGCGCCACGTCGATGGCGAAGCCGGGCCGGCCGGCGCCGTCCGCCGCCAAGGCCTGGACGTTTTGATGGTCCGCGCTGACGCGGTTGCGGCCGGCGCTGACGCGCAGATTTTGCGCCCAGATGCCGGCCTGCACTTCCACCGCGCGCGCCATCAGATCCGCGTATTCGGTGCTGCCGGCCTGCATGCCGGCGCCTTCAATGCGGATGGCGCCGCTTTCCACCCGGTAGCCGGCCAGGCTGCCGTCCGGATTCAGCTCAGGGCGTCCGGTGGTCAAGGTCATGCGCCCGGCGTTGATGGTGCCGCAGCCGTCGCAGAGAATGCCGGAAGGGTTGGCCACGATGACCTGCGCGCGGCCGCCGGCCACTTCCAGGAAGCCGCGCAGCTGGCTGGGGTTGGCGCTGTTGACCTCGTTGAGGATCACCCGCGCCGGCGCGCCGGGACTGAGATTGGGATTGCCCTGTATCCAGCCGCCCAGCTGGGTTTGCACGCTGGTGGCGCTGTTGTTGAGAATGGCCCCGCCTTTGTCGACGTCGAACTGGCTGTACTGATTGCGGGACACCCCGGCGGCGCTGGGCGCCTGGATGTTCACCTGCGGCAGGCCGTTGGCGGTGCCGATCACGCCGGGACGCTGCGCCGCCGGCGCGTTCGGGTCCGCCACGATGCCAGCGGCCAACGCGCCGCCTGCGAACGCGCACCAGCTTGCCCAGACGATGCCGCGCAAGGTCACGGCCAAGCGCCGGCTTGCCGCCGCCGGCGCGGCGGAACGGCCGCCGCCCGCGCCCAGCGGCTTGACGATCTCGGCGACGGCCATGATCAGGCCCCGCGCGCGGTTGAAAATCAGACGGTAACAAAGACGGTTCATGGCCAAAACTCTCGACAAGAGCGAGGCCGCCAACGCGAGGCGTTGCCGCCGGCCCCAAATTCAAAAATCAAAATTGCAGGTTCAGACTGAAGCCCGACGCGGCGCCGGTCTGGAAACCGGCGGGTTTCTGGATGGGCCAGCCGGTGAACATGTCGTAGGACAGGCGCTTGAACAGGCTGCCGCGCATGCCGACCGCGCCGCCGGCCAGTTGCCGGCCTATCAACTGCGCGCTGGCGGCGCCGCTGACGCGGCCCAGGTCCAGCGCCAGATACAGTTCCTGGCCGCTGGGACCCATCGCCCAGGACAGCTCGTTGCGCCACAGCCAGCCGCGCTCGCTGGACAGGCTCAGGTCGCCGTCGAAACCGCGCACGGTGTAACGGCCGCCAATGGCGAACCGGTCTTGCGGCGCCAGCGCGCCCTTGCTCCACTGGCCTCGCCATTGGCTGTTGAGCCGCAGCTTTTGCGCGCCGATTTGCAGCGGCTGGTTGTAGCTCAGGTCCGCGGTCACGATGCTGGGCCGGGAGCTTCCGTTGCCGGTTTCTTCTTCCGGCGCGGGCAAGGCGCCCAGCATGCCGGTGCCGCGCCGCCAGTTGAGACCGGCGTCCAGCGTGGCGTCGCCCAGATAAGAACGCTGGTTCAGTCCCAGTTCCCAGCCTGCGGTCTGCCGGTGCTGCAGGCGGATTTCCGTGTCTTCGACGAAGTTGCGCGATTTGCGCTGGTAGGCTCGCAGGCTGAGCGTGGTCTTGTGCGCCTGGCTGCGATACACCACCCGCGACAGACTGAGCTGGCTGTTCTCGCTGTCGCCGCGGTACAGATATTTTTCGTTGGCGCCGGCGATGGTCTGGTGGTAACGGTAATCGTTGAGGCTCAAGCCCAGCTGCCAGTAACCCAGGGGCAGCGAGTAATGCAGCGAACGGCTTTTCGAGCCCAACGGGTCGTGCTGGAACAGGTCCTTGCCCTGGCTGTAATAGAACAGGTCGTTGACGGTGAGTAGATTGTCCAGCGACAGCGTGGCGCTGCCCTGATAACGGCCGGTGGCGTCGCTGCCGCCGTCGTCCAGGCTCAAGGACAGCCGGATGGGCAAGGCCTCTTTCCAGGCGATCACCAGATCGCTTTCGCCGTCTGCCCCGGCCGGCTCGATCTGGATGTCGGCGTCCGCCGTCGGCACTCGTTTGAAGTTTTCCAGCGCCTGTTCGATGTCGCGCAGGTTGAGCACGTCGCCCGGACGCGCCGGCAAGGCGTTGGACCAGCGCGCGCGCCATGACATCGGATCGGCGAAGCGGATGGCGTGGATGCGGCCGGGAACCAGCGTCAGGGTCAGCACGCCCGGTTTCAGATCCTGCGGCTTGACCAGCACCCGGGTGGTGACGTAGCCCTGTGCGATCAGGGCGTTCTGCACCCGCTTCATCGCCAGGTTGACCCCTTGCGCGCCTAGGCAACGGCCGGGGGCGTCGGCGGCGGCCAGCGCCCAGCGGAAACGCTCGGCCAGTTCCCCGGCCAAGCGCAGTTCATGGATGGCGAAGCACGGCGCTTCGCTGGCCGGATAGTCCGCCTGCGCATCGGCCTGGCGCGGCAGACGCACGTCGGGCGCCGCCGGCTGCGCCTGCTCTTGCAAGGCCCGCTCGCGCTCTTGTTGCAGAATCAGTTGCTGATTGGGAGACGGCAACTCCGCCGGCAGCTTGGACCAGGCCGGCGCGGCCAGGCAAAACGCGCTTAGCGACGCGAGAATGGCCCCGGCTGGCCGTTTTAACAGGAAGGCCACCGGTTTTAATTTAAAGTGCGACACTTACGAATGCTGGTTTTCTTGAAAACGGGCGATTCTATGACAAACGCCGCCTCTCCCCATCCGTATAACTACGTAACCCACGGGTGTGAATCTTCACACCAAATCGTTTGAAACATTTTGTTTTTATTAGGAATAAATGACCGACACCATTCCACCCCCTCATCCTTCCTTCTTTCCCGCCCGCTTGTCCGCAACGCATCCATCATGAAAATCTAAAATTCCGCTGAGGGCCGAGAAACCCCGGAACCAGGGCAAGCCGCCGCCGGTCTTTTTTACATCTCGCCCCTTGCCGCCGCTCCAGCCGCGTATAATTGCGATGGTATTTTCCGGAGCCTCGTCCATGTCTTTGCCATTCCGCCTTGCGCCCGCGCTTTTGGGTTTCGCCTGCGCCGCCGGCCTTGCCGCCGGCGTCACCACTTTCAGCCCCCAGGGCGAAGTCAAAGAAGTGCAGCAGGTGCGCGCCACCTTCAACAGCAGCATGATTCCGCTGGGCAATAGCGCCGCGCCGGCGCCGTTCGCCTGGAGTTGCGGCTTGAAGGCCAAGGGCCACTGGGTGGACGACAAGACCTGGGTGCTGGACGTGTCGGAAACCCCGGCTGCCAACACCGACTGCCGCTTCACGGCCAAGCCCGGCCTCAAGGATCTACAGGGCAAGGCCGTGGACACTGGCTTGAGTTTCCGCTTCTACACCGGCGCGCCGGTGGTGGTGGAGCGCTGGCCGCGCAACGGCCGCATAGAGGAAGACCAGGCCTTCGTGCTGCAATTCAACGGCGCCGGCGTGCCGGCCTCGTCCCTGTATTGCCAATCCTCCAGCTTGCCGGAGCGCATCCCGGTCCAGCCCTTGCCGGCCGGCGAGCGCGCGGCCCTGCTCAAGCATCTGAAACTGGAGCAGCAATCCGCCAAGGTGCTGACGCTGCGCTGTGGCCAACGGCTGGCGCCGGACAGCAAGCTCACCCTGGTGCACCAGCGCGGCGCGGCCGCGCCGGACCGGCTCAATTACCAGGTGCGGCCGCCGTTCACCGCCAATATGAGCTGCCTGCGCGAGAACGCAAAAGGCGCGTGCATCCCGTTCAAGCCCATCACCCTCAATTTCAGTTCGCCGGTGCCGGAAAAACTGGCGATGGCGATACGCCTGAGCGGCGCCGGCGCCGAGCGCGCTCCACAGGCGGAGGCGCGCGGCAAGGGCGAGCCGGTGGACAGCGTCAGCTTCGCACCGCCGTTCCCGCCGCTGGAAACGCTGACGCTGAAGTTGCCCAAGGACTTTGGCGACGAAGTGGGCCGGCCGCTGGTCAACGCCGAGCGCTTCCCGCTGGCCATCAAGCTGGCCGACTATCCGCCCTTGGCCAAATTCGCCGCCGCGCCGTTCGGCATCATCGAATCCGGCGCGGACGCGGCGCTGCCCATCACCCTGCGCGGGGTGGAGGGCGACCTCAACATCAAATCGGTGCAATTGGGCGGCCAGGCGCTGCGGCTGAACAAGGACCAGGACATGATGGCCTGGCTGGCCAAGGTGCTGCGCTATCACGAAAGCGCGCTGCCCGCCGGCAAGGACAAGACCATAGAAAGCCGGCGCTTGTCGCTGCTGGCCAAGGAAAAGGCCGCCCAGCCGCTGAAGCTGCCCAGCCAGCCTGACAAGCAGGGCAAATGGCCGTTCGAAGTGGTGGGCATCCCGCTGCCCAAACCCGGCCTCTACGTGGTGGAAGTGTCGTCCCGGCTGCTGGGCAAATCGCTGCTGGCCAGCACCAAGCCCATGTATGTGCGCACCGCCGCGCTGGTCACCAATATGGCGGTGCACTTCAAGAGCTCCAAGGAAAACGCCGCGGTGTGGGTGACCACATTGGACAAGGGCAAGCCGGTGCCGGCCGCCCGCGTCAACATCTACGATTGCAAGGGCAACGCGCTGTGGTCCGGCAAGACCGACGCCAAGGGCGTGGCCGCGGTCAAGTCCGTGCTGCCGGCCGGCAACTGCGACAACGAGGAACTGTCCGGCCTGTTCATCACCGCCGCCGCCAAGGACGCCAACGGCAACGACGACGTGTCCTTCGTCCGTTCCAGCTGGAACCGCGGCATCGAATCCTGGCGCTTCCCCTTCCCCACCCAGTGGAGCGACAGCCCCAATATCCTGGCCCACACCATCCTGGACCGCGCGCTGTTCCGCGCCGGCGAAACCGTGTCGATGAAGCATTTGCTGCGCACCCAGGTCAGCCGCGGCCTGGCCCAGCTCAAGCCCGGCCAGCTGCCGCAGCAACTGCGCATCGTCCACGACGGCAGCGGAGACGAAATCAGCCTGCCGCTGAGCTGGCGCAACGGCCGCTACGCGGAAAGCAGCTACGCGCTGCCCAAAGAAGCCAAGCTGGGCGAGTACACACTGTACCTGGAGCGCAAGGGCGCGCGCGGCCCGGACGACAAGGACAAGCCGTCCAGCCCGGAGCTGGACGGTTACTCGCTGCACAGCGGCAGTTTCCGGGTGGAGGAATTCCGCCTGCCCACCATGACCGGCCGCGTCTCCACGGTGAAGAACGCCGGCATCGCGCCCAAACAGCTGCCGCTCAACGTATCCCTGTCCTGGGGCAACGGCGGCCCGGCCAAGGGCTGGCCGGTGGAAGTCAGCGCCATGCTGGCCGACGCCTACCAACGCATCAAGGGCTATGAGGCTTACAGCTTCTCGCCGCCGCAGCGCCAGCGCGACCAGGCCGAATCCTCGCTGGACGGCAAAGTGCTGCTGGACAAGGCCGCGCTGCAGCTGGACGCCAACGGCAACGGCAAGACCACGCTGGACAAGCTGCCCAAGCTGGACCGCCGCTACGACCTGGTCACCGAGGCCGCCTACCGCGACCCCAACGGCGAAGTGCAAACCCTGACCCGCCGCATTCCCTTATGGCCGGCCGGCCTGCAAGTAGGCATCAGCGTGGACAGCTGGATCACCGCCGGCCGCGCGCTGCAGCTCAAGGCCGTGGTGCTGGACACCGCCGGCAAGCCGCTGGCCGGCAAGAACGTCAAGATCAGCCTGCGCGAACACCGCTACCTGTCCAGCCGCAAGCGGCTGGTGGGCGGCTTCTACGCCTGGGACCACAACGAAGAGACCGACGACAAGGGCAAGGTGTGCAGCGGCAGCACCGACGGCCGCGGGCTGATGTTCTGCGAAGTCAACCTCAAGGACGCCGGCGACATGGAGCTGATCGCCGAAGCCGCGGACGACAACGGCAATCTGGCGCAAAGCGCGCAATCGGTGTGGGTCAGCAAGCACGACGAATTGTGGTTCGACGTGGACAACAACGATCGCATCGACATCCTGCCGGAAAAAATCAGCTACGCGCCCGGCGAAACCGCCCGCTTCCAGGTGCGCATGCCCTTCCGCAAAGCCACCGCCTGGCTGGCGATTGAACGCGAAGGCGTGATCGAAACCCGGGTGGTGGAGCTGGAAGGCAAGAACCCGGTGATCGAACTCAAGATCGAGCCGGGCTGGACCCCCAACGTCTACGTCTCGGTGCTGGCGGTGCGCGGCCGCGTACGCGAGGTGCCGTGGTACTCCTTCTTCACCTGGGGCTGGAAAACTCCGAGCGAATGGTGGGACGCCTACTGGAACGAAGGCGGCGATTACACCCCGCCCACCAGCATGGTTGACCTGTCGCGGCCGGCCTTCAAATACGGCATCGCCGAAATCCAGGTGGGCGACGCCGCCAAGCGGCTGGACGTCACCGTGAGCCCGGCGCGCAAGAGCTACGGCATCCGCGAAACCGCCGAAGTGGCCATCCAGGTCAAGCTGCCCGGCGGCAAGCCGGCGCCGGCCGGCACTGAAGTGGCCTTCGCCGCGGTGGACGAAGCGCTGCTGGAACTGCAGCCCAACCGCAGCTGGGAACTGATGCAGGCGATGTACCAGCGCCACAGCTACGGCGTGGAAACCGCCACCGCCCAGCTGGAAGTGGTGGGCAAGCGCCATTACGGCCGCAAATCGCTGCCGCCGGGCGGCGGCGGCGGCAAGGCGCCCACCCGCGAACTGCTGGACACCCTGCTGCTGTGGCAGCCGCGCGTGGTGCTGGACGCCAACGGCAGCGCCCGCGTCAAAGTGCCGATCAACGACGCGCTGACCCGCTTCCGCCTGGTGGCGGTGGCCGACGTGGGCAATGATCTGTTCGGCACCGGCGAAGCCGGCTTCAACGTCACCCAGGACTTGCAGCTGAGTTCCGGCATCCCGCCGCTGGCGCGCGAAGGCGACCAGTTCAGCGCCGGCGTCACCGTGCGCAATGGCGGCGACAAGCCGCTCAAGGTCAAGGTCCAGGCCGGCGCGCCCGGCTTGCCGGACTTGCCGCCGCAGGAGATCAGCCTGCCGGTGGGCGAGGCGCGGTTGTTGAGCTGGCCGGTGACGGTGCCCAACGACGTCAAGGAATTGAAATGGAGCTTCAGCGCCCAGCAAGTGGACGGCAAGGCCGCCGACAAGCTGGCGGTGCGCCAGGAAATCGAGCCGGCTGTGCCCGTCACCGTGGAGCAGGCCACGCTGCAACGCGTGGCGCCGGAACTGAGCATCCCCGTCGCCTTGCCGCCGGGCGCCCTGCCCGGCCGCGGCGGCATCCGCGTCAGCCTGCAGGCCAAGCTGGGCAATGAACTGCCCGGCGTGCGCCGCTGGTTCCAGGACTACCCCTATGTCTGCCTGGAACAGCGCAGCTCGGTGGCCCTGGGCCTGGCCGACGCCAAGCGCTGGGATCAGCTGATGAGCGAACTGCCGCTGTATCTGGACGGCAGCGGCCTCGCCGCCTACTTCCCGCTGGCCGAAGGCGCGCCGGACCGCGGCAGCGACATCCTCAGCAGCTACCTGCTGGCCGCCGCCCACGAAGCCGGCGTCGCCATTCCGGAAGCTCAGCGCGCGCGGCTGCTGGACGGCCTGACCGCCTTCGTCGAGGGAAGGCTCAAGCGCGATCTGCCGCTGGGCCGCCAGGACGCCGACGCCCGCCGCCTGAGCGCGATGGAAGCGCTGGCGCGCTACGGACGCTTCCGTCCGGCCATGCTGGACGTGCTGGACCTCAATCCGCAGAAAATGAGCACCGCCATGCTGGTGGACTGGCTGGCTCTGCTGAACCGCGCCGCCGACGTTCCACAGCGCGCCGCGCGGCTGAGCGAGGCCGAGAACCTGCTGCGCGCGCGTCTCACCTACCAGGGCACGCGCATGGGCTTCAGCACCGAGGCCAGCGACAACGCCTGGTGGCTGATGGGCAGCGCAGACGTCAACGCCGCCAAGCTGCTGCTGACGGTGCGCAAGCTGCCGGGCTGGCAGGCGGACATGCCGCGCCTGCTCACCGGCCTGCTGGGGCGTCAGCAAAAAGGCCATTGGGGCACCACCACCTCCAATCTGTGGGGCAGCCTGGCCGTTGCGCAATTCTCGCGCCAGTTCGAAACCGCGCCGGTCAGCGGCCAGACCAGCGCCGCGCTGGGCGGCGCCAAGCTGAACCTGGCCTGGCCGCAGGAAGGCGTCAAACAGCTGGGCCTGCTGCCCTGGACCACAAACGGCGGCAGCCTGCAGCTCAAGCACGCCGGCGGCGGCGCGCCGTGGGCCACGGTGCAGGCCGAGGCCGCCATCGCGCTCAAGGCCCCGCGCTACGCCGGCTACAGCATCAAGAAAACGCTGAGCCCGGTCAGCCAGAAAACCAGCGGCCAGTACCAGCCCGGCGACGTGGTCAAGGTCACGCTGGAGATCCAGGCGCAAAGCGATATGACCTGGGTGGTGGTCAACGACCCGATCCCGGCCGGCGCCACCATCCTGGGCTCCGGCCTGGGCAGGGATTCGGCGATCAACGCCAAGGCGGACAACGACGGCGACCCCGCCGACTACGTGGAGCGGCGTTTCTCCGGCTACCGCGCCTACTACGGCTACGTGCCGCGCGGCGGCCTGAAAACCAGCTACACCATGCGCCTGAACAACCCCGGCGCCTTCAAGCTGCCGCCGACGCGGGTGGAAGCGCTGTACGCGCCGGACGTGTTCGGGATGTTGCCCAACCCGGTGTTCAAGGTTGGGAAAGGGGAAAATTAAGCCTGCGCCCCCTCTTTGGCCGATGTCAAAGAGGGGGCGCAGCAAGCGGGCAATGCCTCATGCCCGCGCGTCGACAGCTTTCGTTCAAGACAAAGGTCGCCGCCTTCGACAACCGCCGCTCATGGAATGACGATGGACACGCTGAGCACGCGCGTTCCCAGCCTTTCTCCAAAGGAGCCGTCGGACTTGGGGCGGCCGTAGAGATGGAGCGTGATGCGGAAATCTTCTCGACCAGAGTCCGTCACATCATGAGTCCAGTAAAAAAACGATGCTTTTTCAACATGGAGCCGCGTCATATTGATTTCGGAACTGGCGGCATCCTGCTCGGGCAGCAACTGCCCTCTTTTGCAGAGGCATGGAGCGGTGATCGAAGTGGCTGCTTGTCCGCCGAGGTGGTCAACGGCATAAGGGATGACGCCCATCCCCTGACTTGGAGAGGCGCTCGCGCCATACCAGCGTATCGTATTCCCCACCCTGGCATCGGGCAGAGACAATAGGAGCAGACCATTCTGTAAACGCTCCTCGACTAGGGTATGACTGGAAAAAACCCGTACCGCACCTTCATTGACTGCTGCGGGCGAATCCTCCCGCAGACCCAAGACGTTTTGCGGCACGTCCGGTTGCAGCGCCAGGGTCAAGTCGATAACCGGATTCATAATTCATCCTTACAATAGGTGAAGTGCCGGCAAGCTAAACAGTTTGCCGGCACTTCGGTTTCAATAAAACCTGATACTTCAAGAAACCTGGATAACCGGATCCCAATAGAAGTAACCAAGGGTTTTAACTTGATTGCCGCTTACTTGCTCGGTGATATAGAACCAAACCTGGTAATTTTCAGTGCCCGTGTCAGTCACGTTGCACCCAAGGTAGTAGTTTGGAATTTGTTGCGCGGTATAATTCAGGGGATCCACCACTTTGTCCGCATTCTGGTTGGGAATGGGCACCCAAGGTCTGGACTCGGTCGGAACCGGGATGGAGGTCACCTGACTGCCGGAGAATTTTTGGATTTTGTAAACGATAACGCTTTGGCTGACGTTCGAAGACAGAGACAATGCACGCCACCGGATCACATCGTCCACTTCAGCCTTCACCGCCAAATCAGCGGAAGCTTGTCCGCCAGTAACAAAACGGCTCTCCGCCACCATATAAACGTCCTGATGGGCGATGCCGGTTGGCTGTCCAGAGTTTTGGCTTGGACTAGGGTACTTGTTGAGAATGGTTTGCGTATCGAACACCATTTCAATGTTGACGATATTGCTCATCACTTCCTCCGTATATGGATCGTCTCAATAAGGCGAAATAATTTCACCCAAAGGCCATTTATTGATACAGCATGACCATGGGAATAGAACCTAGTGCAAATACCTAATTGACAACTTGCTTGCTGCAATATTTAATTACGATTAAAAATATTTGACCATGAAATATCACAATCAAAATCTATTTCTGTAAAATCAGCATGCAATGCATACCCCACCGCCATGCCATCCACTCCGCCGCAAACTCGGTCTCGCACATGACGCGCATCCTCCCTCTTCGACTGCTGCGCTCCAAACCTCCACGCCATGCCTGCCTTTGCGAGCAAACCTCCATAAAGGGATGGACGTGGTTGGCGGCGCTGGCTTTGTGCGGCGCCGCCGCCCAGGCGCAGGCCCAGCCCAGTTTTCAGCAGGTCAAGGCGGAATGGCGGCCGTCTGACGTGGTGGTGCTGGACCGCAACGGCCAGCCCCTGCAGCGGCTGCGAGTGGACAAGCAAGGCCGGCGGCTGGACTGGGTGAGTCTGGCCGACACTTCGCCGGCCTTCCGCCACGCGCTGGTGGTGTCGGAAGACCGGCGCTTCTACCAGCACAGCGGCGTGGACTGGTCCGGCGTGGCCGCGGCGGCCTGGGGCAATCTGTGGAACACCCGCACCCGCGGCGCGTCCACGCTGACCATGCAGTTGGCCGGCTTGCTGGACAACGACCTCAAGATAGGCCGCAACGGCCGCAGCCTGTGGCAGAAAATGGGCCAGGGCTGGTCCGCCGCCTGGCTGGAAACGCATTGGAGCAAGGCGCAGATCCTGGAGGCTTACCTGAATCTGGTGGGTTTCCGTGGAGAGTTGGTGGGCTTGTCCGCGCTGTCCGCCACCTTGTTCGGCAAACTGCCGGCCGGCCTCAATCTGGAAGAATCCGCCATCGCGGTGGCCTTGATCCGCGCGCCCAACGCCGCGCCGGACAAGGTGGCCGCCCGCGCTTGCCGCATCCTGCAGGACATGCGCCGCCAGCCCAACTGCGCGGCGCTGGCGGTTCGCGCCCGCCAGGCGCTGGCGCAAAGCCGCGCCGCCAATCCGCTGGCGGAGCAGGACGCGCCCCACTTCGCGCAAAAACTGCTGCAACGCCAGCCGCTGGCGGCCGGCAGCCGTGTCGGCTCCACTCTGGACCTGGGCCTGCAACGCTACGCCGTCTCGGTGCTGCGCCGCCACCTGGCCGCGCTGGCGCAACGCAATGTGCAGGACGGCGCGCTGGTGGTGCTGGACAACGCCAGCGGCGACATCCTGGCCTGGGTGGGCTCCAGCGGCCGCGGCCTGTCCAACGCCGCCGAAGTGGACGGCGTCACCTCGCTGCGCCAGGCCGGCTCCACGCTCAAGCCCTTCCTCTACCAGCTGGCGCTGGAGCGCCGTTACCTGAGCGCCGCCTCCCTGCTCAACGACAGCCCGCTGGACCTGCAAACCGGCTCTGGGCTGTACGCGCCGCAAAACTACGCCAAGGACTTCAAAGGCCTGGTGTCGGCGCGCACCGCGCTGGCCTCCTCGCTCAATGTGCCGGCGGTGCGCGCCATCGAAATGGTGGGCCCCAACGCGCTGCGCGACCGCCTGTACCGGCTGGGCCTGAGCAGCCTGCAACAGGACGGCGACTACTACGGCTACAGCCTGGCGCTGGGCGCCGCCGACATCCGCCTGCTGGAACTGGCCAACGCCTACCGCACCCTGGCCAACCAGGGCCTGGCCAGCCCTGCCCGCTGGACGCTGGCGGACCCAAAACCCAAACCGCAGCGGCAGCTGGACGCCGCCAGCAGCTTCATCATCGCCGACATCCTGTCCGACCGCACCGCGCGCGCGCGCACCTTCGGCCTGGAAAGCGCGCTGTCCACCCGCTACTGGAGCGCGGTCAAGACCGGCACCAGCAAGGACATGCGCGACAACTGGGCGGTGGGCTTCTCGCGCCAGCGCACCGTGGCGGTGTGGGTGGGCAACGCCGCCGGCGAGCCGATGTGGGACGTATCCGGCATGCACGGCGCGGCGCCGGTGTGGCAGGCGGTGCTGGACCGCGCCCAGCAAGGCGCTCCGGCCTCCCTGCCGCCGGCCCCGCCGCCCGGCGTGGTGAGCCAGAACGTGCGCTACGAGGGCGATGTCGAAGCCAGCCGGCGCGAATGGTTTCTGGCCGGCACCGAGCGCGCGCTGATCGTGCCGGAGCGCGGCGGCACCAGCCAGACGCCCGGCATCGCCGCGCCGGTGGACGGCAGCGTCTACGCGCTGGATCCGGACATCCCGCCGGCCAATCAGCGTCTGCTGCTGCGCGCGCGCGGCGTGGCCCGCCCGCAATGGTGGCTCAACGGCAAGCGCCTGGGCTCAGGCGCCAGCCTGCCCTGGTTCCCCTGGCCCGGCCGCCACGCGTTGGAACTGCGCGACGCCAAGGGCCTGGTGGTGGAGAAAATCCGCTTTGAAGTCCGCGGCGCGGTGGCCGTGCCTGGCCGAAAGGCCGGCAAAGCCGGGTCCCGCGTCAACTGATAGCAGCAAACGCCGCTTCATGCCATAAACATAAATGGCGAGTCGATTTCATCTCAACGACAAGGAGCGGCACATGAAATATTCATTCGAAAACCTGGCTCTATCCGGCGGCGGCGTCTGGGGCATCGCCTACCTGGGCATGTTGGAGGAACTGGAAAAGGCCGGCGCGCTGGCGCAAATCCAACGCGTGGTCGGCGCCTCCGCCGGCGCCATCTCTTCCATGCTGATCAGCTTCCAGCTCAGCGCAGCCGAGACCAAGAAGCTTGCAGACTCCTTGGTCTATAGCAAAATCCCGCAAAAAACCACCGAGCCGCGCTCGGTGCAACTGGACGCCGCCTACCACGCCTTCCAGGCCCATGCGCCGGGCATCACGCCCGACGACTTCGTCTGCCTGCTGCGGCTGATCAACAAGAAGGGCTGGTACTCCAGCGAATATTTCTACCACTGGCTGCAAGGCGTGGTCGCCAGTCAGTTCAAGGATGGCCGGCCGGGCAAGAAATACACTTTCGCCGATTTCGCCAACCCCGCACTGCACAAGAACGAACAAGCCTTCCGCCAGCTCCATGTGATCGGCTGCGACGCCAACACTCACCAGGCCATGGTGTTCTCCACCGAACTGACCCCGAACGTGGAAGTGGCCGAGGCGGTGCGCATCTCCATGTCCATCCCCTTCTTCTTCGAGGCGCAGAATTTCACCTACCCAGGCCAGGAAACCGGTGTGTTCGTAGACGGCGGCACCATCTGGAACTACCCGATCAACTTCTTCGACGACAAGTACCCAGCAAAGCCAAAGCAGGGAGAAGAGAAGGAGGAGAAAACCTTCGGCGCCCGTTTCGACGCGCCACCGGGCGAGCCGTCGTCGGACGCCAACCTGATCCAACACATCCAGAATATCACCCAGAGCGCCTGGCAAGCGCAAAACCTGAACTACCAGCATTCGCCGCGGGATCAGGCGCGCAGCATCAATATTCCCACCGAAGGCGTCTTGGCCACGGACTTCAATATCAAGACCGGTGACGACAAGTATCAGCGGCTATTCGAGGCCGGCGCCGCCGCCACCCGCGCCTTCCTCGCCGGCTGCGAACGCTAAGAAGCGGTTCAAAGTCTCGCGAGCCAGAGCGAGGCAAGGCGAAAACAGCTGAGAAAGCGGAATGTACAAGCGGTACATGAGCATTTCGAAGGTGTTTTCAACGCCGTATCGTCGCAGCGCAGCAGATCGTAACAGCCGCCCGCGCCTGACGGCGCGGGCGGTGCTCACTCCGCGGCCAGCAAGCGCCAGCGCTGATTCGCGCCGCCGTGGCAGCTCCATTGAATCAGCTGCTGGCCCGCCTGGGCCGAACCATTGGCCACATCCACGCATTTGCCTGCCTGCGCGCCCACCAGGCTATACCCGCCGGCGCCGTCCGCCTTCAGGCTGAAACGCTGATTGGCCTGGCCGCTGCACGGCCACTGGATCAGCTTGCCTCCATCCTGCTTGGACCCGCCCTCCACATCCAGGCACTGTCGGGAGTGCGCGGCGGTCAATTGAAAAGCGTCGCCGCTGACGGCCAGCTGCCATACCTGGTTCTGCCCGGCGGCGGCCTGCTGCACCACCGCCGCGCCGGCGGCCGCGCTATTGTCCTTGACCGTCAGCCACAGCCCGCTGCTCGCCGACTGCAGCCGGTAAGACTTGCCGGCCTGCGGCCCGACGGCGCTGCTGTCTATCAACTTGCTTGCGCGCGCGTCGCTACGGTCCAGCACGTCGGTCAGCGTCAAGCTCACTTGCAGCTTGACCGGCGCCGGCGTTCCCGCCGGCAGCTTCAAATTGACCGCGCGGCGCTCGCCGGAGATTTCGCCGCCTTGCGCCAAGGTCTTGCCGCTGGCGGTGTCGCTTACGCTGAGCTGGTATTTGAACTGCGGCGCGCCATAGGGGCTGGTTTGCCAGCTCACCGTCACCGCGCGCGCGGCGGCGTCGTAAGCCGCGTTCAGCTGATCGATCTTGGCCGGATCCGCTTCCGGCGCGGCCGGGCGGCGGGTGGTGGAAATCAGCGGCGATTGAAAACCGGCCAGCGGCGCGCCCTGCTGCATCACAAAGCGTCCCTGCGAGGACACCGCGTGCTGCTTGGCCTGCGCCGGCGTCAGCTCGGTAACGGTGGGCGTGGCTCGGGTGATCGCCTGCCAGCCCTGCGCGCCGCGCGCCCAGACATCGTAGTACTCGGCGGTGCGGGTCACGTCCTTGGCCTGGCCGCTCCAGTTCTCGATGAAGCTGTTGGCGGACTGAGCGGCGAAATCGACATTGGCCACCGGGAAATCGAAAGTGGCGTGGTGGGTCCAGACCCGCGTGGCCGCGTCCCGCGTCCACATGCCAAAGTAGGTGTGGCCGTTTTGCTGCCAGTTGCGCACCAGGGACGTCACCGGCTGGCCCAGCGTCCACTTGGTCTGCAAGTCGAAATACTTCAGCCCCTCGCCCTCGCCGCCAAAACGCTCCACCTTGGCGCCGGGCTTGGCGTACACCGCGCGGATGGGGATGCCGCGCACCGATATCGGATCCCAGATCGAAAAGATATAGGCCGGCGCGCCGTTGTTGTGGCTCTGAATGCCGGTGTAGCCGCCGGCCTCGCGGCCGCCGTTCCAGCCCAGGGTCTCGTAATAGGTATGCTGATGCGTGTTCAACACCTTCACCGTCATCATCAGAATGTCGGCGGAAACATTGGGGTAATTGAGATGGGCGGAACCGGTACCGGCCAGCGCCGGCACGACGGGAACACAGATAAGGGCCAAGCGGGCGACGCCGCGGCTGAGTGAAAACATGGCAACACCTTTATCCAATGAGGGAAACCATGGCCGGCCGCATACGACAACGGCCTGCCGCCAAACACTTAACAAGTGAGTGAACCACAGGCCGCCAGGTTCCGCCTCTACGGCGGAATGGCACTATTTACACCGGCTCAACGCTGGATCAGATAGCGTATCGTCGGGCCGTCCTGCTGGATTTCCAGCACGGTGTAGCCATGATTCTTGGCGTCCAGCGGGATGTTGTTGATCGACTGCGGGCAATCGGTCACCACCTCCAGGATTTCGCCCGGCCGCAGCTGCGGCATCGCCTCCAGCGTGGCCACCGCCGGATACGGGCAAGGCTCGCCCATCATGTCCAAACGGTAATTGGGGGTATAACTCTGCTTGCTCATGCCGCCTCCTTGCTGAATCTCGCCGCCTGCGCCTTATTGGCGAAAAAGCGTTTTTCCCACCACAACACCGCCAGCATCGCCAGCGCCAACATCGCGTAAGTCAACACCAGGCCGCCTTGCGGACCAAACACCGCCAGCAGGTTGACCTTAGCGTAATCGGTGGCCACCGCCGGCGCAATGTCGTCCCACCACGCCGCCAGCAAGGTGGCGCCGACGATATTGCCCAGCCCCACCCACCAGTAATGCACCTGGCCCTCCACCGCGCGGTACATCCAGCCGGTTTCGCAACCGCCGGCCAGCACGATGCCGAAGCCGAACAAGACCCCGCCTATCACCGCGTTGGGGCCGGCCCACAGAATCTTGGGCGGCACGCCCAACTGCACATAGCTGTACACGCCGATCACGCTGACCGCCATGCCGGCGATGATGGCCTTGGCCATTTGGGTGCGGCCGGTCAGCCACAGGTCGCGGAAGGCCGAGGTGAAGCACACTTGGGCACGCTCGATGATCAGGCCGAAAGCCAGGCCGAACAAGGCCGCCAGTCCCAGCTTGGGCATGGAGAAGGTCCGCGCCAGCGCCCACAGCGTGAAGGCGACGAAAATCAGCATGCCCAGGCGGAAGCGGCGCCGCGCCTGATCCTCGCGCTGCTGCAAGGGCTGCGGCGCGCTCACCTTCTGCAGCTTCACCGGAATGCGGAACACCGGCAGCATGGTCACCCGCGCGCCAAACCAGGAACCGGCCGCCGTAGCCAGCGCAAACAGCCAGGCGTGCAAGGAAAACTGCGGAATGCCGGTGAAGAAGGCCGCCAGATTGCAGCCCATCGCCAAGCGCGCGCCAAAGCCGGCGATCAGGCCGCCCAGCACCGCCTGCAGGATGCGCACGCGATGATGCGGCATGCGCAGCTTGACGTTGTTGGCCCACAAGGCCGCGGACAGGCAGCCGGCGAACATGCCGATGATCATCATGCCGTCCACGCGGTCCAAGGGCGTGCCCTCAAGATGGATCACCTTGAAATAGCCCCAGGTTTCCGGGTGAAAACCGAACAACTGCAAAGCGTGGCCGCCCCAGCGCGTGAACTCCCCGGTCACCGCCCAGAAGGTGCCGGTAATGCCGAAATAATAAGCGGACAACACCCCGGCGGCGATCACCGCCGGCACCGGCGCCCAAAAGCGCACCAGGTATTGCATCTTGAAATCCTGCCAAGTCATGGCTCAGACGTCTCCCAATAAAAAAACCCGCCCGCGGGCAGGGTCAAAAGCACAGGCTTGGCATTGTAAAGCAACACGTCGGCCTCTTCAGCCGTGAATTGTCGCACCGGGCCGCCATCTGCGGCAAACCTAAAAGTCCAGCGAGCGCACCGTCACCATTCCGTCATCCGCCGCGCCTAAGCTGTACCGTATCCCACCATGTCGGCCGCGCGCCATGCCCCCCCCCCCATCGCACAGCAACAATACGGTTCGGACCAGGCCGGGCTGATCTACAGTTTTTGTTTTCATCCGGACGGCGCCGGCGCGGAGATTGACTCCGCCCAGGCGCAAGCCTGGCTGCGCGCGCCGCCGGACGGCGACGCCTTTCTGTGGCTGCATTTCAATCTGGCCAATGCCGCCAGCGAGCGCTGGCTGCGCGCGGCCTTGCCGCTGCAGGAGGATTTCTTCGAGGCGCTGCGCGGCGGCTCCAATTCCACTCGCATCGAGTTGCTGGATCAGGCCTTGCTGGCGGTGATCAACGATGTGGCCTTCAGCTTTGGCCTGGCCTCGTCGGACATCGCCACCCTGTGGGCGCATGCGCAGCCGCGGGTGCTGATCACCGCGCGGGTCAAGCCGCTGCACTCGGTGGACCGGCTGCGCGCGGCGGTGCGCGGCGGCGCGGCCTTCCGTTCGCCGGCGGCCTTGCTGGTGCACTTGCTGCAGAACCAGGCTGACGCGCTGGCCGGCATTGTGCGCGCCAGCGGCGCGCAGGTGGATGTGCTGGAGGACCGGCTGCTGGCGCAAAGGCTGGACGACCAGCGCGCGCAGCTTGCGGCGATGCGCCGCTCCCTGGTGCGCCTGCAACGCCTGCTGGCGCCGGAACCCAGCGCGCTGTTCCGGCTGCTGAACCGGCCGCCGGCCTGGCTGGACGCCGCCGACGCGCAGGCGCTGCGCCAGTCGTCGGAGGAATTTGCGTTAACGCTCAACGATCTGGCGGCGCTGGTGGAGCGCATCAAGCTCTTGCAAGAGGAGCTGGCGGCGCGCCTGAACGAGCAAAGCAACCGCACCCTGTTCACGCTGACCCTGGTCACGGTGCTGGCGCTGCCCATCAATATCGTCGCCGGCTTCTTCGGCATGAACGTGGGCGGCGTGCCTCTGGCCAATCATCCGCACGGCTTCTGGGTGCTGGTGCTGCTGGTGGCCAGCTTCAGCCTGCTGGCCGGCTGGTGGGCGTTCCGCCGTCAGCGCGGCGTGTAGGCGGCCCTCACGCGGCCCCGCCTGCCGGCGCGAACATCCGCTGGCACAGAAAATCCACGAAGACGCGCAGCTTGGGCGACAGCTGGCGGCTGGACGGCCACAGCACATGGAACATGCCGGTCTGGCCCAGATAAGGCTCCAGCACGGTTTGCAGCCGGCCGGCGGCCAACGCGTCGCGCACGATGAAGTCCGGTAGGTAAGCCAGGCCCTGATCCTGGCTGGCGGCGCAGATCAGCGCCTCGATATTGTTGCAGCTCATGGCGCTGCTGGGCGGCCAGTCCTGGCCGGCCGGCGCGCCGTCCAGCGCCCAGGCTTGCAGCTTGCCGGTGCTGGGGAAGCGGTAGCGCAGGCAGGCGTGCTGGGCCAGGTCCTCCGGGCTTTGCGGCGTGCCGCGATCGCGCAGATAGCCGGGCGAGCCCACCACCAGCAGGCGAAACGGCCCCAAGGGCCGCGCCATCAGCCGGGAATCCGCCAGCGGGCCGCTGCGCACCACCGCGTCCAGGCCCTCTTCTATCACGTCCACCATGCGGTCGGAAAAATCCAGGTCCAGCTCCACTTCCGGATAACGCTGCATGAAGTCCGGCAGGATGGGCAGCAGCATGCGATAGCCCACCACCGGCAGGCTGACCCGCAGCTTGCCGCGCGGCGCGGCGCGGCTCTGCGCCAGTTCGGCCTCGGCGTCGTCGATGTCGTCCAGGATGCGGCGGCAGCGTTCGTAGAACAGCTCGCCCTCCGCCGTCAGCCGCACATGGCGGGTGCTGCGCTGGAACAGCCGCACCCCCAGCTTCTCCTCCAGCCGCGCCACGCTCTTGCCCACGGCGGACGAGGACACGCCCAGCGCGCGTCCGGCGCCGACGAAGCTTTGCGCCTCCGCCGCGCGCACAAAGGCGGCCAAGCCGCTCAAACTATCCATGAAGCCCTCAATTAAAGAGTTTTTGTCCGCTTAATTTGGACACATCGCCTGTTTTTCGTCAATTGCCGTCAAATTATCATGTGTTCGCCCAATGACCATCCGCATCCGCCCGCCGCGCCGCGCGGGCGCTTGTCCCACTCTTTGAAAGGCGAAATCATGCATCCCTCCAAACCGGCGCCCTCCCAACGCGCTCCTTTACTGACCCTGGCCGCGGTCTGCCTGGCCGCGCTGACCACGCCGCTCAGCTTCACCGGCCCGGCGCTGGCCTTGACCGCGATAGGCCGCGAGCTGGGCGGCAGCGCTCAAGCGCTGACCTGGGTCACCAACGCTTTCATGCTCACTTTCGGCGGCTGCCTGATGGCGGCCGGCGCGCTGGCGGATCAATACGGCCGCAAACGGGTGTTCATGCTCGGCATCGGCCTGTTCTCGCTGTCCTCGCTGGGCTTGTTCCTGGTCGGCAGCCTGCTGTGGCTGGACTTGCTGCGCGCGGCCCAGGGCCTGGGCGCGGCGCTGTCCTTCGCCAGCGGCCTGGCCGCGCTGGCGCAAAGCTTCGCCGGCGCGGCGCGCACGCGGGCCTTCAGCCTGATAGGCACCACCTTCGGCATCGGCCTGGCCTTCGGCCCCCTGCTGTGCGGCTTTATGATCCAGGCCTGGGGTTGGCGCTCCATTTTCGCGCTGGCCGGCCTGGTGGGCCTGCTCTCCCTGGGCCTGGCCGCCTATTGCATGCGCGAATCGCGCGATCCGCAGGCCGCCGGCCTGGATTGGCCGGGCGCGCTCAGCTTCACGCTGGCACTGAGCCTGCTGACTTACGGCGCGCTGGCGGCGCCGGAGCTGGGCTGGGGCAACCCGCAGGTGATCGGCCTGTTGCTGGGCTCGGCGGCGGCGTTCTGGCTGTTCGTGGCGCTGGAGCGGCGCGCGGCGCGGCCGATGCTGGACCTGAGCCTGTTCCGCTATCCGCGCTTCGTCGGCGTGCAATGCCTGGCCGCCGCGCCGGCTTACGCCTTCGTGGTCTTGCTGGTGCTGCTGCCCTTGCGCCTGGTGGCCGCGGAAGGCGTCAGCGAGGCGGAGGCCGGCCGGGTGATGCTGGCCTTGTCCGCGCCGATGTTGGTGCTGCCGCTGTGCGCGGCCTGGCTGACGCGCTGGCTGTCCGCCACGGTGCTGTCCGCCGGCGGCTTGCTGTTGTGCGCGCTGGGGCTGTGGTGGCTCAGCCACTATCCACAGCTGTCCGCGTTGCAGCAGACGCTGTGGCCCTTGCTGTTGATAGGCGTGGGCATCAGCCTGCCCTGGGGCCTGATGGACGGCCTGGCGGTCAGCGTGGTGCCCAAGGAGCGCGCCGGCATGGCCGCAGGCATTTTCAGCACCACGCGGGTGGCCGGCGAAGGCATAGCGCTGGCCTTGGTGGGCGCGCTGCTGGCGGGGCTGCTGCAGCAGCGGCTGGCGCCGCTGTCCGCGGCGGCGCCGCAGACCTTGGCCGAGGCCGCCAGCCTGGGGGCCTTGGGCAAGCTGGCCGCCGTAGGCGAGCTGTTGCCAGGTCTGTCTTCCGAAACGCTGTCCCAGGCCTACGCCGCCGCCTTCCAGCGGCTGTTGACGGTGCTGTCCGTCCTGACCGTGCTCAGCGCGCTGGTGGTGGCGCTGTTCCTGCGCGGAGCCGGCCAGGCGCAGCCGGAGGAGACCGCCGCGGAACCGGCGCTGGATTCCGCCTGCTCTTGAGCGAGGACGCCGGTTTGCCTTCCCGCGAGCCGGCGCTCAGAACGTGTTTACGATCTCGCGCGCTAAGGTGAGACAAGGCGAAAACCGCTGAGAAAGCGGAGTGTACACAC
>NZ_LDUR01000028.1:0-90595 GCF_001043705.1 Chromobacterium sp. LK11 | reverse complement strand
GAGCAGGGTGCTGAGGTCCATGGGGCGATCCGTCGAACTATCCAAAATAAAAACACCCCCAAACCGGCCTTAGGCAAAGCACTCATGGCGACGGGCTGTGGCCAGGTCTGCGGATAAGTGCCGCGAGGCGTAATGAGGGTGGGATGACAAAATTTGAGCAAAACATTTTAGATAACCGGCACTTAGCGGACAATCCAATAAAATTGCCATTTTCACCAAACTGGCCAAAAGGACAGGTTGAAACTCTTATCAATCCCCTGAACGGCTTAAACCTTGTTTGGCGACATCAAAAAGTCCAAACAAGAAAAGTTATGGCTTGGTAAGAAAAGGTAAGAAGCACTCAAAGTCAGGCTAAAGACCTGAATTGAATGTGTTTTTATCATGCCGTCTCCACTCAAGGCCCAGGCCAAGCACCTGCGCGCCGCAACCACTGGAGACCACCATGAAACCAAAACACAGCCTGCTGGCCCTAGTGGCCGTCTTCGCCGCAGCGCTTCCGCTGGCGTCTCACGCCGCCGCCGTCACCCGAACCGGCACCATCAAGTTCACTGGCAAAGTCACTGCGCCCAGTTGCTCGGTAGACGGCAGCACAGCGATGGCTATTCCCGCTATTGATGTCGCTCTGGGCGAGATCTCCATGGACAAAGTGCAAGCCTTGGCGAGCAGACCCAGTCATTTCAAAGCGCACTCAATAAAAATTGCCTGCAAGGGAGCTACAAATTTGATCGTGTCTCTCAAAGCTAAAGACAGCACTCACACACTCCCAGGCCAAACCAAGATCCTGAAGAACACCGCCAGCGGCTCGCCGGCGGCTGGCGTTGGCATCGCGCTGTATCAGACGGGGAAGGCAACAAGCTATGACCTTGTATCTGGACAACTGCTGAACAAGCCCTCTCCAAGCGCAAGCGAAACCATAACGTTTGATGCCGCTTACGTTCAGGACCCGGCAGTTACCGCGATGACCGCCGGCCCCGTACAAGCCGACCTCCCCTTCGAACTGAGCTACGACTAAGCCCTAGCCTCCTCCACCCACAGCGGCGGGTTTCCCGCCGTTGTCTATTTTCAGGGCCTCCATCATGAAAATCCTGCTGCAAGCCGCCGGCTTGGCGGCCTGGCTCGCCATGTCCCACGCCAACGCCGGCATCAGCCTCAACGGCACCCGCGTCATTTTCGACGGCGCGCATCCGGAAGCCGCCGTCACCGTGCGCAACCACGGCGCGGACATCCTGGTGCAATCCTGGCTGGAAGCGCTGGACGGCGACAAGGCCGAGCTGCCCTTCGCCATCACCCCGCCGCTGACGCGGCTGCCGGCCGGGCAGGAGCAATTGCTGCGCATCCTCTACGCCGGCGCCGGCGCGTCCGATCAACGGGAAACCGCCTTCTGGCTCAATGTGCAGGAAATCCCGCAGGCCGCCGGGCAAGGCAATGTGCTGCAACTGGCGGTGCGCCAGCGCGTCAAGGTGTTCTACCGCCCTCCGGGCCTGGACGGCGACGCGCTGCAAGCGCCGGAACGCCTGCGCTGGCGGCTGCGGCGCGAGCACGGCAACAGCTGGCTGCAAGCGGACAACCCCAGCCGCTACCACGTGACCGTGACCGGCCTGAGCCTGCTCTCCGACAGCAAGTCCAAGGAGATCGGCCGCGCTCAAATGCTTGCCCCAGGCGCCGGCGGACAATGGCCGCTACCGGCCGATGCCGCCAACGACGCGCGGCTGCGCTACCACATCATCAACGACTTTGGCGCCAGCCAGGCTTTTGAAGCCCGGCTGCAAGGCTCTGCGTCCGTCCAGCCGCAGCGGCTGGAACCCTGATCCGGCTGCCGGTCCGCAACCCGATGAGAGCCCAAGCGCTTACGCCCCCAGCTCGCGGCGCGGCACGCCGTCTGGCCTGCGCCTGCTGGCTGATCGCCTGCGCACAGGCGCAAGCGGCGGACACGCCTGCCTTCAACACCCGTTTTCTGAAACTGGACGGGCAAGCGGCGGATCTCAAGGCAGTGCTGAGCGCCGGCAACGACATCCTGCCCGGCAGCTATCGCGTGGACATCCTGCTCAACCATCAACTGGCGGACCGCCGCGACATCCTGTTCCGCCAGCAGCCGGACGGCAAAGTCCGCCCCTGCCTGGACGCCGCGCTGCTGCGCAAGCTGGGCGTCAAACTGCCCGCGTCCCGTGCCGGCGACGAGGCCTGCGTGGACCTGCCCCGGCGCCTGAAACACGCGCAAGTACGCTACGACTCCACCCGGCTGCAACTTGAGCTCAGCGTGCCGCAAGCCCATCTGCTGCGCCGCGCCGACGGCTATGTCGATCCTGCGCTATGGGACGCCGGCGTCAACGCCGCTTACGCCAATTATCAATTCAGCAGCCAATACAGCCGGGGCCAGCATGGCCGCGCCAGCCGCCAGTGGTATCTCGGCCTGCAAAACGGACTCAATCTGGGCGACTGGCGGCTGCGCAACGACGCCACTCTCAGCTGGAATACGGGCCGCGCGACAGAGATGCGCAGCAACCGCACCGTGCTGCAGCGCGACCTCACCGCGCTGCGCAGCCAACTGGCGCTGGGCGAGCAATACACCGACGCCGTCTTGTTCGACAGCGTGCGCATTCGCGGCGCGCAACTGAGCCAGGACGAGGCCATGCTGCCGGACAGCGAGCGCGGCTACCGGCCAGTGGTCCGCGGCCAGGCCCAGAGCCAGGCCACGGTGGAAGTGCGCCAGAACGGCTATGTACTGCACCGCGCCGACGTGCCGCCCGGCCCGTTCGAATTCACCGACATCGCCCCCTCCGGCTCCAACGGCGAACTGGAAATCACGGTGACCGAAGCCGACGGCAGCCGCCGCGTCAGCCATCAAGCCTTCTCCAGCCTGCCGCTGATGCAGGCCCGAGGCCGCTGGAAATACCACGCCGCGCTGGGCCAGTACCAGGGCGGCGAGGCGGCCCGTCCCGCGCTGGCCGCCGGCGCGCTGGTTTACGGCCTCAGCGACGACGGCACGGTGGCCGCCGGCTTCCAGCTCTCGCCGCGCTTCCAGGCCGTCAAGCTGGGCCTGGGCGCCAACACCCCGCTGGGCGCGCTGTCGCTGGACCTGAGCCAATCCCTCAGCCACGCCCAAGGCGGGCGCAGCCAGGGGCAAAGCCTGCGCCTGCTATACCACAAGGCCCTGCCCAGCACCCAGACCCAATTCACCCTGGCCGCTTACCGCTACTCCACCGCCGGCTACCGCAGCTTCAACGATCACGCGGCGGACCTGGCCCAACGCGCCAACCAACACCGCGCGCGCGCTCGGGTGGACCTCAGCGCTCAACAACCCCTGGGCCGGGAGGGCCGCCGCGGCAGCCTTTATCTCAGCCTAAGCCGGCAGAACGATTGGGGCCGGCCCGGCGCCAGCCACAGCTTCAACCTGGCTTACAGCCATCGCTGGAAACAGTTCCACTACCACCTCAGCCTCAGCCGGAGCCGCGACAGCCACGGCCAAGGCGCCAGCCAGATCATGCTGGGCTTCAGCCTGCCGCTGGACAGCGGGCGACACGCCCCGCAGCTCAGCGCCCAGCTTGGCCGCAATGCGCTGCACACCAGCCTCAGCGGCCAATTGGGCGAGGCCGACAGCTACACCGTCTCCGTGGGCCGCGACAGCCAGAGCGACGCCAGCCTGAGCGCCAGCGGCGTCCATCAGGGCGACGCCGCGCAGCTGAGCGCCGCTTACAGCACCGCGCGCAACCATCAATCCGCCAGCCTGGGCGCCAGCGGCGCCGTCGTCGTCCACGCCGGCGGCGTCAACCTCAGCCGCGCCGTCGGCGACACCTTCGCCCTGCTGCAAGTGGACGGCGCCGCCGGCCTGAGCGGCAACGGCTACAGCGTGCGCGCGGACGCCCAGCCTTACCGCGCCAACAGCCTGAGCTTGGATAGCCGCCGGCTGGGCGCCGCGCTGGAACTGGAAGACGGCGTCAAGCAAGTGGTGCCGCGCCGCGGCGCGGTAGTGAAGGCCGTGTTCAAGGCGCGTAGCGGTCGTCGCGTTCAATTCAGCCTGCGTCGCCGCGACGGCGGCGCGGTGCCGTTTGGCGCCAGCGTGGAAGACGCCGCCGGCCAGCCGCTGGGCATCGCGGACCCGCAAGGCCGGACGCTGCTCTTGCTCACGCAGCCGCAAGGCCTGCTGGCCGTGAAATGGAGCGACGGCGGCTGCAGCGCTCGCTATAAGCTGCCGCCCGCCAAGCCGGGGCGGCATTACCTGCGGCTGGAGCTGCCCTGCCTCTAAGAACCTGTTTACGATCTGCTGCGCGTCGGCGATACGGCGTTGAAACCGAACTCAAGTGCTCATGTACCACGAGTACATTCCGCTTTTTCGCTAGTTTTCGCCTTGTCTCGCTCTAGCTCGCAAAATCGTAAATAGGTTCTACGCGCCGCGCTTAAGCAAAGAAAAGGATACCCAGATGAACACACCTCCTAACCGCCTACCGTTGCTGGCCTGCCTTGCCTTGCTATTGGCGCTGGGCAGTTGCAGCCGTCCAAGCCATGCCGATTGCAGGGTGGTTTCGTCGACCATCGTCCAGGCGCTCCCCGATCCCTTGGTGATTCCATACCTGGCGCCCGCCGGACATCTGATCGCCAGGGAGGTGCTGCAAACCAAGATCACATGCGACAGAAACAATGCCAACGGCCAACGCAACTGGTACGCCTTTTTGTCCTATGGCAATACCGACAACGACAGCTCATCTATTAGCGGCGTCAGAAAAACCCAAACTTCCGGCATCGGCATTCGCTGGATAAACAACAATACCCACTCCGGAAAATCTCAGACCTTCAGCACCACAAGTCTGAACAATGGCCGCACCAATCTACGCGGCATGCCCTTGCAAGGCACCGTCACCATTACCGACACTTTCGAACTGGTCACAACCGGCCCGGTGACATCTGGGCGGCTCAATCCGGAAAGCTATGCCGTCAACTACAAGAACAAGAAAGGCGGCGATCACGGACAGCCGCTCTACACCTACACCTTCAATCAGCCCGCCATCAGGGTGATCGGCTGCTCGTTCCGCAACGCCAGCCAGACCGTCCGCCTGCCCGACGTCAACACCCGCGACTTCGCCGGCGCCGGCCGCGCCGGCGATAAGCCGTTCAACATCGGCCTGGACTGCGCGCCCGGCACCAGCGTCCGCGCCAAGCTGAGCGACGCCAACGCGCTCGGCGCCGCCGGCACGCTGCTGAGCATCGCCGGCGGGCCGGACAGCGCCCAGGGCATTGGGCTGGAGCTGCAACGCCAGGGCGAAACCGGCGCTTATACGCTGGGCACCGAATTCACCACCCTGGCGGCCAGGCAACAGCACGCGCTGCCCATGGTGGTGCGCTACGCAGCCAGCGGCCCCGCCATCCGGCCCGGCCTGGTCAATGCCGAGGCCACCGTGGAGTTGAGCTTTGATTGAACCGCCAGTTAACGCGACAAGGCCGGGCATCACGCCCGGCCTGGAAACGCGACGCGGCGGCTTCAGTCCTTCAAACTTCAGCGGATACCGCGCCGGAACCCGCTCCTTGATGAAGTGCTTAGCGTCGCGGCCACGGTTTGGCCGGCGCGCCTAGCACCGGCTTGCCCAGTAGAGGGCTGGATAGCGCGTAAGCGCCGTTTTCGGTAAACGCCCAGATGATGTTGCGATCGTACTCGGTGTAAATCGCCAGCACGCCTTTACCAAGCGTGTATTCCGGCAGTTCGGTTTCATCGGCCAGCGCAGGAACGAAATAACCGGCAATGCTGGGCTTGGCGGGGTTTCTGACATCGAAAATCTGAACCCCGGCGTTATAAAACGAGTAAGGCAGCACACCCTGGCGCCAGGTATCGGGCTGGCCGATCGCATTCGCCCGCTTAGGTCCGAAATTGCCTCCGCGCTGGCAAAAGCTGGTGAACGCTGCGCCCGCGGGTACCACGGGCTGCGGCAGTTTTGTCGCCACCTTCATACGCGACGGATCACGCGCATCGACAACAAAGATATCCTTGTAGGGCTCGTAGCAATCCCGATTCATCGGATAGCCGCTGGTGAATACGAAGCCGGTGCGCGCGTACTGGCTGACATCGGCGTTGTCGAATTCCGTGCCGGCAAAGCTGGGCGGCGTATTGACGTTGCCTAGCACCTTGGGCTTGGCCGGGTTGGATAGATCAAACGCGTACAGGCCGAGGCCGCCCATCGCGCCGAAGCCGATCTTGCCGCCGTTTTCCAAGGGCTTGGGCAGGAAAAGGGGAATCCGCGCCCCCATCCACGAGGTGCGGTTGCCGGCGCGCGGGTTCATCAGATAGGCCTGTTCATCGGCCGGCTTGCCAAGAATCTGCCCCGGCACGGATATCTGGGAAATAAAGACCGGCTTCGCCGGATCAGACATGTCCCAAACCTGGTAGCCCGGCGAGTAGAGGTAGTTGGGGTACTCGGTCAAACCGTAGCTATCGTCGGGCGCGGCCGCCAATATCATGTACTTGCCGCCGTAGTACTCGGGCGCATCGAGCGAGCCGGAGCCCTGCTGCTGTCCGATAGGCGCATCGGGATGCGTGTAGTCGGTAGTGCGAGTGGCCAACAGCCGCCATTGGTGTGGCAACGGCCCATCCATGGCGAACACCTTGAAACCTTTCAGCGAGTTGTAGCGACGCTGCGCGGCCACCTTGTCGGCCTGCTCGCTCTTGTCCGTCATCAGACCGTAGCGGCCGATTTCGAAAGACGCGACCAGCACCGGTTTACCCAGCTTCTTGCTCCAGGCGATGGTGGCTCCGCCCAGGTAGTCCTGGACATTGTCCGCGTCGAACTTCTCGCTTGGACCTTTCGGCCCCCACACGCCGCCCCGAGAAAAGACGACCCGGCCTTTTGCGGGATCGGTCACGTCCATGATCCGCAGGTAATCTCGATCATGAATATAAAGGTAACGGCGTCCGTCGAAGTCGGCGATATTGTTCCAGGCATGGAAAGGCGAACCGACGCCGGGATAAAAAGCCAATACCTCCATATTCTTGGCGAAGCTCTTCTTGTCCCAGCTGGTCATCTCACCCGGAAACCGTTGCCCTTCATGCTGCTCTGGCGTGGCCTTCGGCCAGACGAATTGGCCGGTCGCGGGGTCCATCCCGTAGTCTACGCCCGGCTTGAGGGGCACAGGCCGGCGTTCCGGCGTCAGACGCAGCCAAGCGGCGACGTGAGGATCCTGCGCCTTGGGCGTGCCGGGCGTCGCTGGCGCGGCCAGGGGCGTCTGCGCCCCGGTCGGGCTTGCCAGCAATGACAGGGCGAACGCCGCCATAGCGCAGGGCAGGGTCAAACCATGATTTCGTGTCTTGTTCATTTTCTCTCTCCTTATGGTTGTGGGAGCCCGGCGCCGCCGAGCCTGAGACAAGAACTCGATCGCCATCAAAAGCCGTGGCGCAATCCAAGCTGCACGCCGCTGCTCGGCGCGGGATGACTGGAGAAGGTTACCGGGTAAGCAATCGCCGCCTGGCGTTTGGCGATGACTCGCGCGTAATTCAGGTAGGCGTCGGTACGCTTGGTGAAGCGATAGGCGTAGCCAACCACCATGCCGTCCGCGTCGGACAAATCGGCCTGCTCGGCATCCTTGCGGTGAACATGGCTGCCAAAAAGGCTGTTGCGCTCGTTCACCTGATAACGCACGCCGATCTGCCGGTCCCAACCTTTGCTCTGGAAGGCCGTGTACGGCGGGTACGCGTAATACCCGTCATAGCGGTGGTAGATAAAGGTGGGCTCGAGGTCGCCAAAACGGTAGGTCAGCGCCAAATAGTGATCGCGCGCCGTCAGAATCGTCTTGGAACCAACGGCAAGGCTCTTGGTGTTGCTCAGATCACTGACCAAGCCGGCATAGAAAGGGCCATTGCGGTAATCAATGCCGGCGCTCAGGTAGCGGCCGTTGCGGCTGCCGTCTTCGGCCCCGGCGGCATACATGAAACGGCCCTGCACGCCTCCCATGCGCGGCGTGTCGTAGTTGATTGAATTGCTCTCGCGATAAGGCCCATAGAAGAACTGCATATTGTTGACCATGCTGTAATTGGCGGACCAGCTTGGGTCCGCATAACCGGCAACCCAGTACGACGGCGTATGCTGGCGGCCCAAAGTCAAGGAACCATAGGGGCCGGTCATGCCGATGAACGATTGCCGAGTCGCAGCGCCGTCGCCGGAACTGGCGTCAAATTGCACCTCATAAGCAAAAAACGCTTTCCAACCATTGCCCAGGGTTTCCGAAGCGCTGAACATCAGCCGGGAGGAGTTCAAGCCGCCGCTGGAAATCCGTTGGACGGCACCTTGCTCCGAAGAAACTCTTTCTATATTGAGATCGATCCAACCGGAAATGGTCAAACCATCGTCGGCGTATGCATACGCATCCGTCAGCAGCGCTCCAGCTGCAACAATTCCTCTTATCTCCATGGCGTCTCCTCTTTTTTGGATTTTATTTAACTGTTCGCTTGCGCCGCCGAATCAGTTCGCCGTTAAAACCTGTTTTCCTAGCGCTCCATTCTCACTCTCCTAAAATTAAGTGTTGCCCATAAAAACAAAGCAACCCTTTATTAACAGAATCGCCTCTTCGCATCACGGCTTAATAAGAAGACATAAAACTTAACCGAGAAGCGCCGTCAATAAATACTCTGCCCACACGCTTATCCCAATGTCAATAACTTGCAAACTCGATAACAAGCTCATTTTTCATCTGCCTATTCTTTGCCATTCACCATTATTCAAAAGGGTTATACCGCAGCACAATAAAGTTATTGCAACACAGATCAAAAATACTAAAGTCATCTAAAGTCGATGTCACATTACCCGGTTGAGCATGCCTTAGCGTGATAACGCTATAACACCGCTTTCCTTATATTCGCTAGCCGCCTCCTTGCTTTGACAAGCGCAAAAAATCACCAATGGCATATAAAAATCCTCTGACTCCATTCCGCGTTTACTTCAGCTTCTCAAGCTAGTATCCCTCTTGCCTATGCACTAAAACCGCCAGAACCAAGGTGATGGAAATACGCAACATGGCGAAAATAAACTTTTGCTCTCTAGCCGCCAAATTCGCACATTGGCGTTTTCATCTTCCCAGGCCACACACTCAAAACAACACAAGCTCTGCCTTGACGCTCCCGCCTTCCCCACTCAGGCTGCCATGCGCCGCGCCCAACAGCGCGGCCATGAGCCTGCCCACGCCCTCCGCGCGTGCCATGCAGGCATTCCTAAAGCAGATGTTTGTGGAGTTCATAATGAAGATATTTAATTTCCGCCGGCAGTCCCCCGCTCACGCCCCTCTCCGGGAGGACCGACCATGAACGCCAACACCGCCCCGGCCTTGCTGCAACTGCAAGACCTACTGCAAGAACTGCGCGCCAACGCCCAGGGCCGGCCGGAACTGGAGGCCTTGTGCCAAAGCCTGGACCGCCGCTATCTGGAGGTGGACGAGGGCCTGACCCGCAGCGTGCTGCGCTTTCACTCCGCCACCCAGAGCTTGCAGGCGCTGATGTCCTTATTGCTGAGCTGTCCGGAAAACAAGACGCTGAACTGCGATCAGATCGTGGCCTTGCTGGAACCGGTGCGCCAGGAGCTGCAAGCCGGCCATAGGCTGATTTGCGAAGTGATGTAAACGCGACAACGCCGCGGCGAAAGCCGCGGCGTCGGTCAAACGCCCCGCATGGCCGGCAGGGAAGGCTCAAAGTCCGCGAAGCGGATGCTTAGAACGACAAGGTGCCGGACAGCAGGAAGGTGCGCGGCGCGCCCAGGCCGCCGGACAAGCCGCTGCCGTCGCCGCCGCTCCACGAACCCACCCAGTAGGCGCGGTTGGCGACGTTCTGCACCGCGGCGCGCAGGGTGATTTCCTTGGAGGCCAGCTTGGTGGTGTAGCGCGCGCCCAGGTCAAACGTGGTGTAGGACGGCAAGGACAGCTGGTTGTTGTCGCGGACGAAGCGCTCGCCCACGTACTGGACGTTGCCGGTGGCGGTCAGGCCCGGCAGGGCGGCGATGTCGTATTCCACGCCCAGCTTGGCCATCACCTTGGGCACGCCGGTGGCCTGCTTGCCCAGATGCGCCGGATCCAGCGCCTTGGTCAGCTCGGCCCTGGTGTAGGACGCGCCGCCCATCAGCCGCAGACCGCGGCTGGGCTCGCCCCAGAAGCTCCACTCCAGGCCGCGGTTGCGCTGCTCGCCGTACACGCCGAAGACATTGCTGTCCGGGCTGGTGTAAGCGCTGGGCCGGGCGATCTGGAACAGGCTCAGGCTGTGGGTGAGGCTGCCCCAGTCCAGTTTGGCGCCCAGTTCGTACTGCTCGGTCTGATACGGCTGCAGGCTTTCGCCGGCGTTCTTGGCCGTGTCCGGCGCCACGCCGCCCTGGTTCAGACCCTGGATGTAGTTGCCGTAAACCGAGAGCTGGTCCGATAGCTTGACCAGCAAGGCGGTGGCCGGGGACCAGCGGCTCTGGTCATAGTTGGCGGTTTGCGCGCCGGCGGCGTCGTAGTTGCTGCTCTGCACGTTCTGACGCCGCGTGCCCACCGTCCACTGCACCTTGCCGTCCATGAAGGAGAGGGTGTCCACCAGGGCGATGCTGCCCAGCTTGTCGTGAACGCTCCGGCCCATGAACCGGAACGCCGGCTTGGAGCCGAAGGACGGCGCGTAGTAATTGGTGATGAAGGGGGCGCCCATTCCATCCCGGTAGCTGCGCTCCGAGGTGAAGCGCGTGGCCGCCAGCGACCACTTATGCTGAATCTTGCCGGTGTCGAAGTGACCGCGCACGCCGGCCTCGCCGGATTTCTGAGTGCCCTCGTTCACCAGGCGGTAGACGCCCACGCTGAGATCGCCGGCGTTGTTGAGCAGGGTGTCGCGCGTGATCGTGGCGTCGAAATCCGCCTTGCGATGGCCATAAGCGCCGTACAGGGTCAGCGCGTCGCTCAGCTCGTACTCGCCGCGCAGCAAGGCCACCTGAGTGGTGTTGGTATTGGTGGCCCAATCCGGCGCCAGCTGGTAATCGCCCTTCTTGGGCGTGGGCAGCTGGGTCACGCCCGGGGCGATGGAGAAGATGCCGAAGTAATTGATGCCGTCCATCTTCTCGCGCTGGTGGTAGAGATCCAGCGAAACGCGGGCGCGCTCTCCGCGCCAGTCCAGGCCCAGCGAGGCCAGGTTCATCCCCTGTTTCTGCTTGTCCACCGCGGTGTCGCCGTTGCGGTAAACGCCGTTGAAGCGCACGCCCCATTGCTGCCTGTCGCCAAAGCGCCGGCCCGCATCCACGTGCACGCCGGGCATATTGTCGGATTCATAAGTCGCGGTGATGGAGGTCAGCGGCGCATTGCCCGCGCGCTTGGGCACGATGTTGACGCTGCCGCCCAAGCTGCCTTCCGGCGGCATGCCGTTGAGCAGGGTGGACGGCCCCTTCAGCACTTCCACCCGCGCCGCCATCTCGGTGGAGCCGCGCAGATTGGGCGCCATGCCGATCAGGCCGTTGAAGGTGATGTCGTTGGCGGAGGTGGAGAAGCCGCGGATATTGAATTTCTCGAGGATGGTTCCCTTGCTGGCCACGTGGACCGAAGGGTCGGCGGCGCCGATCAGCGCGCCTATCTCGCGCGCCTGCTGGTTGGCCACATAGTCCTCGGTGTAGCTGATGGTGCTGAACGGCGTATCCATCACGTCCAGATTGCCCAGCACGCCCACCCGGCTATCGGTGGCCAGCTGGCCGCCGGCGTAGACGCGGCGGCCTTGCACCACCACCGGCTCCAGCCGTTCCGGCGCGCCGTTGCCGGCCTGGGCCTTGGCCGGCGCGGCGTCCGTGCCTTGCGCCAGCGCGACAGGAGCCAAGGCCATGCCGCCAAAGCCCACCATCAGGGCCAGATGGGTGGCGGCGCGGAGCGTGTTCAGGGGGAAGGCGGCTTGCGGCGCGAGTCGGCGTGTAGTTGATATCGGTGAGGCCGACCGTTTCTGACTCAACATCCAAGTTCCTTTCTACGTGAGGAGATTGTTTCACTTCACTATGTATTCCGAAGCAAAGTGCCAAACCCTCAAATAGAAATGAAAATCATTTTTGATAGCACATCGTCAAGTCAACTCGCCCCCGGCTTGGCGCTTGTTCAACGTCTCGCGAGCAAGAGCAAAAACCGTTGAGAAAGCGGAATGTGCAAGGGGTACGAACATTTCGAATGCGCTGCTCGCCGCGCCGCGCCTCACGACGCGCAGCGGATCATGAACAACTAGTTTCAAGAGCTACCTTGGTGAACATAGAGGCCACTGGTGGGTATCGCCTACGGCTCCTCCCACCCTACACAGGCTTGCTCGTCATCAGTAGGGTGGGAAGAGCGCGGCGATACCCACGTGGAAATCTCTTGAAGGGCCGGGACGCATCGGCTGCGCGGTTTTCCGTGTACCGCGCTGGATTTCAAAACACGGCAACAAAGATCGTAAACCGGCTCTCAGAACGTGTTTACGATCTCGCGAGCTAAGGCGAGACAAGGCGAAAACGGCTGAGAAAGCGGAATGTACAAGTGGTACATGAGCATTTCGAAGGCGTTTTCAACGCCGTATCGCCAACGCGCAGCAGATCGTAAACCGGCTCTCAGCCGCGGTAGCCCTTGATCACCTCATCCCCAATCCGGTTCAGGCAGCTCAGGCTGGCGGTGCACAGATACCAGGTTTCCGCGTCAGCGAAGATCACCTTGCCCTTGCGCCAAGCCTTGGTCTGCCGCAACAGCGGGTTGTCCAGGGTTTTGAGATTCAAGGCCGGGCGCCGCTCCATCACCGCGGTGCGGTCTATCACGTACAGAATGTCCGGGTCCGCCTGCTGGATGAATTCATTGGAGATGGGCTGGCCGTGCAGGCCGCTGCTGGTCTCCTTGCTGGCCGGCTTCACCCCCAGGGTGTCGAAGATGTAGCCGTAACGCGAGCGCACGCCGTAGGAGGTGAAGGCCCCGTTGTTGTGCAGCACGATCAGCGCCTTTTCCGGGCGTCCCTCGGTCACCGCGCGCACCTGCTTGATCTTGGCGTCGATCTCGCCGGCTTTTTCACGCGCCAGCGCTTCCTTGCCCAGAATCCGGCCCAAGGTCAGCAAATGCTCCTTGGCCGTGTCCAGGGTATGGCCGGGGCGGTTGTTGAGGTCGATGTCGTAATGCAGCGTCGGCGCAATGCGGCTCAGCTCCGGATAGCTTTGCGCCTGCAGCGGCGAGATCAGGATCAGGTCCGGCTTGAGCGCGTGCAGCCGCTCCAGATTGGGCTGGATGGTGGTGCCCACGTCCATCACCTTGGGGTCCTGCTCGTACTTCTTCAGGAAGCCGGCCACATAATCCTTGGAGATGCCGGCCACCGGCGCGCCCAGCTGGTCCAGCGCGTCCAGCTCGCTCATGTCGAAGGCCACCACCCGCTCCGGCCGCTTGTTGATCTGCGTGGTGCCCAGCTCGTGCTTGACGGTGACCGGGGCGTAGGCGGCCTGGGCCGCCGGCGCGGCGGCGGCCGCTTCCGGCACGGTCTGTCGGGCGTCGCAGCCCAGCAGACCGCCGGCCACGGCCAGCGCCAGCAGGGCCGCGCGCGCGCGCGGCTTCTTATCGATGCTCATACGGTTTCTCCAGAGGGTGAGGGGTTGAAGTAATTGCAGACGAAGCCGCGCTCGCTGGGCAGGATGTCCACGGCCAGGCCGTAGAGATCGCGCAGCCGCGCCTGGGTGACCACCTCGGCCACCGGGCCGCTGCCGTGCACGGCGCCCGCCTTCATCGCGACGATGTGGTCCGAGTAATTGGCGGCGAAGTTGATGTCGTGCACCACCAGGATCACGGTGCGGCCTTGCTCCTCGCTCAGCCGGCGGATGGCCTGCATGATGTGCACCGCGTGCTTCATGTCCAGGTTGTTGAGCGGCTCGTCCAGCAGCAGGTAGTCGGATTGCTGGGCGATGCACATCGCCAGAAAGGCCATCTGCCGCTGGCCGCCGCTAAGCTCGTCCAGATAGCGGGCGCGCAGCGGCTGCAGGCCCAGAAAGGCCAGCGCCTCGTCCACCGCCAGGCGGTCGTCCCGGCTCAGCAGGCCCTGGCTGTAGGGAAAGCGGCCGAAGCCCACCAGCTCCTCCACCGTCAGCCTCAGGCCGATATTGGGGTGCTGGCGCAAGGTGGCCACGCGCTTGGCGTAGCCGCGCAGCGGAATCCGCTCTATCTCCTCGCCGTCCATCAGGATGCGTCCGGCGCTGGGCTTCAGCAGCCGGGCGATGGACATCAGCAGCGTGCTCTTGCCGGCCCCGTTGGGGCCGATCAGCGAGGAGACCTGCCGGGAGGGGAAGCTGAGATTGACGTCGCGCAGCACCTGTTTGTCGCCGTAGGCTTTGTAGACGCGCTCAAGCGTGATCATGCATGTCCTCTGCTACGCACCATCAGCGCCAGGAAATAGGCGCCGCACACCAGGTTGACCAGGATGCTGACGGTGGTTTTGTAATTGAACAGCTGCTCCACCAGCAGCTGGGCAGCAATGAAGATGGCGATGGCGATGGCGCAGGCCAGCGGCAGCGTGACCCGGTGCCGGAAGGTGCGCGCCAGCGTGTAGCTGATGTTGGCGACGAAAACCCCCATGAAGGCGGTAGGCCCCACCAGGCTGGTGGACACCGCCACCAGCACCGCGATCAGCGCCAGCTGCGCGCGCACATTGGCGGGGTAGTCCACGCCCAGGGAAACCGCCTGCTCGCGCCCCAGCAGCAGCACGTCCAGCACCGCCAGCCGCCGGCTCACCAGCCAGGCCGCGGCCGCGGTCAGCAGCGCGGCGAACAACAGCGCGCCGGGCTGGACCCGGTTGAAGGAGGCGTAGCTGAAGCCCTGCAGGATGGCGAACTCGCCCGGGCTGGTCTTGAGCTGGATGAACTGGGTGAAGGTGCCCAGCACCATGGTCAGCACCAGGCCGGTCAGCAGCAGCAGGTAGAGATCCTTGCGCTCCTTGCGGAACAGCGCGCGGTGGATGGCCCAGGAATAGGCCAGCATCACCGCGATGGACAACAGCGCGTTGCCGTGGCGGCCCAGCAGCGCCAGGCTTTGCGCGCCCAGCGCCATGACCAGCAAGGACTGCAACAACAGATAGATCGCCTCGTAGCCCATGATAGCCGGGGTCAGGATGCGGTTGCCGGTCAACGTCTGGAAGGTCAGCGCGGACACGGCGATGCAGACCCCGGCCACCACGATGGCGGCCAGGCGCAGCAGCCGGTTGGGTATCACGTAATCAAAATCCAGGCCAGAGCCCAGCAGCAGGAACGCGAGCGCCAGCGCCGCCGCCAGCGCCCAGACGCCGCGGCGGATCAGGGCGTCCCTCATTTGTGCTTCCATAGAATCATCATCAGGAACAGGACGCCGCCCACGCTGCCCGCGGTCAGGCCGATGGGCACTTCGAACGGGTAGATCAGCAGGCGGCCGATGATGTCGCAAACCAACATCAACAAGGCGCCGCAGGCGGCGACGATGGGCAGCGTGCGCTGCAGGTTTTCGCCCCAGCGCAGCGCCACCAGATTGGGAATCACCAGGCCGACAAAGGGAATCGCGCCCACGGTGATGACGGTGGCGGCCACCGTCACCGCCACCAGCACCAGGCCCAGCGCCGCGGTGGCCGCGTAGCTCAGGCCCAGGCTGGCGGCCATTTCCTCGCCCATGCCCAGCACGGTGAAGCGGTGGGCGTAGCAATAGGCCAGCGCGACGATGGGCAGGATCAGGTAGACGATCTCGTAATTGCCTTCGACGATCTTGGAAAAATCGCCCAGCAGCCAGCCCTGCATGCTTTGCAGGATGTTGTGGCGATAGGCGTAGAACTCGGCCACGGCGCTGAGCACGCTGCCATACATCAGCCCTATCACCGGCACCAGCACGGTGTTCTTGAACTGGATGCGGCGAATGATGGCGATGAAGACCAGGCTGGACGCGAAACAGAAGGCCAGCGCGAACAGCATGCGCCCCAGGTTGCCGGCCTCCGGGACCAGGCTCAGCCCCACCAGGATGCCCAGTTTGGCCGCGTCCAGCCCGCCGGAGGTGGCCGGCTCCACAAAACGGTTGCGCACGATCTGCTGCAGAATCACCCCGCACACCGCCAGCCCCACCCCCACCAGCAGCAGCGCCGCCAAGCGCGGCAGCCGGCTGGCGGTGAGGGTCAGCCAGCTGTCGTCGGACAGGGCCAGCGGCCCGGTCCAGGCCATCTGCTTGGCCCCCACCATCAAAGACAGGCCGCTGCAGGCCAACAGCAGTAGCGGCAAGGCGAGTCGTTTCAAGACAGCGCCTCTGCGGCCGCCGCCGCGGTGATGCGCCAGCCCTTGGCGCTTCTGCGCTGCTCCAGGAAGTGGGCGTAGAGGCCGGAGCGCGCGCTCAGCTCGGCATGACTGCCTTGCTCGCGCACCTTGCCGTCCTCCAGCACCACGATCTGGTCCGCCATCTCCACCGTGGACAGCTGATGGGCGATGACGATCAGGGTGCGCTTGCCGCGCAGCCGCGCCAGCGCCTGGGCGATGGCGGCCTGGTTCTCGGTGTCCAGCGCCGCGGTGGCCTCATCCACCAGCAGGATGGGCGCGTCCTTGATCAGCGCCCGCGCAATGGAAATGCGCTGGCGCTCGCCGCCGGACAGCCGCGCGCCGCCCTCGCCCACCGGGGTGTCCAGGCCCTGCGGCAGCCGTTCGATGATTTCCTCCACGCCGGCCAGCCTGGCCGCCGCCAGCACTTCGGCGTCGCTGGCGTCCGACTTGCCGATGCGGATGTTGTCGCCGATGCTGCCCTGGAACAGATAAGCGTCCTGGAAGATCTGGCTGATCTGGCCGGCCAGCCGCTCGCTGGACAGATCGCGGACATCCACGCCGCCCACTTTCACCTCGCCCTGGTCCACGTCGAAGAAGCGGGCGATCAGGCGCAGCACCGTGGTTTTGCCGGAGCCGGACGCGCCCACCAGCGCGGTCATGCTGCCCGGCTCTATGCGCAGGCTGAACTCGCTCAACACCTGCGCCTGTTCCGGCCCATAGCGGAAGCCCACCCGGTTCAACTCCACCGAGGCGTCCGCCGGCGCGCCGGAACGGGCCGGCTCCGCCATCGGCTCCACCTCGAACAGCTTGGCTACCGCTTGCAGCTGGCCGCGCGCGCCGCGCAGCACCTCGCTATAGCCGGCCACATCCAGCAGCGGGTCGATGAAGCGGCTCATCAGCATCAGCGCCACCAGCGCCGGCACCACCGTGGCCGGGCTCAGGCCCAGGCCGGCGTGGTCGCTCAGCCACAGCGCGGCCACCAACAGCAGCGCGGCGAAGCTGGCCTGCACCGCCCAGACATTGAGTACCGAGGACAGCGCCGACAGCCGGATCAAGCGCCGGCCGGATTGCTGCTGCTGGGCGATGGCCTGCTCCAGAAAACGCGTGCCGCCGCTTTCGCCGTTGAAGGCGCGCAACACGGATTGCGCCTGCGCGAACTCCACCATGCGCTGGCTGCTCTGGGCGGTGCTCTGCTGGTAAGCCTGGTCCGCGCGCTGGCTCAGCCGCGCGGTCAGCCAAAACACCAGCAGCAGGCAAGGCAGGCTAGCCAGCCCCACCCAGCCCATCAGCGGGTTGACGGCGAACAGCGCACCCAGCACCACCACCGGCGTCACCGCGCCGACGAACAACGGGGTGAACACATGGGCCGGCAGCTGGGCCATTTCCATCATGCCCTGGGTGGCGATGTGGTTGAGCCGGGCGGTGTTGCCGGCGCTGAACCAGCCCACCGGCAGGCTGCCCACATGCTCGGCCAGCCGGTGGCGTCCGCCTTGCAACACGGCGATGCCGACGGCGATGCCGGCTTTTTCCACCTTGCGCCGCAGGCCCCAGCACAGCGCCACGCCCAGCGCCTGCGCCGCCAGCCACACGCCGGCCTCGCGCGCCTCGCCGGCCAGCAGATGGCTGAGCACCGGCGCCAGCATCACGATGGTCACGCCGCACAGCAGGCTGTAGATCAGCGCCAGCCACGCGTAGCGGCGCAATTTGACCGCGTCGTCCCCCAGCAGCCGAATAAAAGTCTTCAACATTGCGGCACCAATCCTTCCTGTTCTGCTTCTCCGGTCTTGTCGTAATGGCCCTGCGCCCACAGCCGCGCGTAGCAGCCGCCCTGCGCCAGCAGCTCCTGATGGCGGCCGCGCTCGATCAGCCGGCCCTTGTCCACCACCAGGATCTGGTCCGCCTGCATCACCGTGTCCAGCCGGTGGGCGATCACCACCAGGGTGCGGCCGCGGGCGAAGGCGGACAGCGCCTGCTGCAGCTTGACCTCGTTTTCCGCGTCGGCCGCCGCCGTCGCCTCGTCCAGCACCAGCACCGGCGGGTTCAACAGCACCGCGCGGGCGATGCTCATGCGCTGGGCCTCGCCGCCGGAGAACTGCACGTCTTCGCCGATCACCGAGTCGTAGCCGCGCGGCAGGCTGAGAATGCGCTCATGGATATTGGCGGTGCGCGCGGCGTCTTCGATCTCCGCCTGACTGGCCGAAGGCCGGCCCAGCGCTATGTTGTCGCGCACGCTGGCGTGGATCAGGCGCACGTCCTGCAGCACGAAGCCGATGCGCCGGTACAGCTCCGCGCTGTCCAGCTGCCGCAGGTCCACGCCGCCCAGGGTGATGCGCCCGGCGCTGGGGTCGAAGAAGCGCAGCAGCAGCCGCGCCAGCGTGGACTTGCCGGCGCCGGAGGGGCCGACGATGGCCGTCACCGTGCCCGGGGCCAGCGTGAAATCGATGCCGGACAGCACCGGCTCCTGCTCGGAATAGCCGTAGCTCAGTCCTTCCACGCGGATCTCGGCGTCGGCCGGCTGCGCCGTGCCGGCGGCGGTTTCCAGCACCGGGGTCTGCAGCAATGCGTGCACGCGCTGGGCCGCGCCGGTGGCGTGGTTCAGGTCATGGGTGATGTAGCTCAACATCAACAGCGGCGAGCTCAACCCCGGCGCCACCAGGGCGAAGGGCAGCACGTCCACCGGGGCGATCCAGCCCAGGCCCACCATCAGCGCGCCGAAAGCCAGCACCACGCCCAGCACCGACACCGGCGCGATGATGGCGTTGGCGTTGGCCATGGCGCTGACCAGCGGCCGGGTGAAATCGGTGAAGGCGCTGGCGAAGGCGTCTATCGCCGCGCGGTAGCTGCCGTGCGCCTTGTGCTGCGCGCCAAAGGCCTTGACCACCGGAATGCCGTTGACGAACTCCACCACCGCGTTGTTGATGCGCGCCATGCCCGCGCCAAAGCTCTCCATATTGGCCGCGCTGGCCTTGTGCGCCCGCGTGAAGAACAGGAAGAACAGCGGAAAGGGCAGCAGCGAGGCGATGGCCATCCGCCAATCCATCGCAAACAGATAGACGATGGACGCCAGCACCGCGCCCACGCTGCGCCCCAGCGTGGTGTAGAAGTGGGCGGTCAGGCTGTGCAGGGTGCCGATATCGTCGTGCATCGCCTGCTTGACCTCGCCCGAGGCGCGGCTGGTGAACCAGCCCAGCGGCACCCTGGCCAGCCGGCGGGTGATGGCCCGCCGCAGCAGGCCGGTGATGCGGTTGTCCGCCAGGTGGGCCACCACGTCGCCGGCCAGGATCAGCGTCATGCCGGCGAACAGGCAGAGCAGGCTCAGGCCCACCTCCCGCCACAAGGCGTCGCCGCCCAGCGCGGCCGCGCCCTGGCCCAGCGCCAGCTGCGCGATATGGGCGACGCCGGCCAGCGGCGCCAGGCTCAGCATGGAACCCAGGCCCGCCAGCAGGCCGGCGGCGATCAGCCGGCCGCGTATCGGCGCCAGCACGCGGGCGATAGGCCCGGCGGCCTCTCCCAAAACCTCTTCCTCAACACTCATGACAACTCCTCTACGACACGGATTAATGGATGTTGCTTGCACGCGCCCGGCCCCAGGCCGGCCTCCACGCTGCGGCGGCAGGCCTGCAGGCCGAGCGCGACGTATTTCTCCACCGACGACACCGACACCTGCAGCTCCGCGGCGATGTCGCCGTAGCTCATGCCGTTGAGCCGGGACAACAGCAGCGCCTGGCGCACCTTGAACGACTTGCCCATCAGCGCCAGATCCACCCCCTTGATCTCCTCCTTCAGCAGCGCGCGCGCCTCTTCAGACTGCGCGCGCGGCTCCGGCTGCTGGGCCTGGCTTTCCAGATAGCTGGCCTCCAGCCGGCGGCGGCGCAGCAGGTCTATCACCTTGCCCTTGGCGATTTGCGCCAGGTGGCAACGCGATTCGTCCGCCGGCGGAATCCGCCCTTTCTTGATCAGGTGCAGGTAAATGTCGTGGGCCAGGTCCGTCGCATCGTTCGGATTGCCCAACTTGCGCTGCAGCAAGCCGCACAGCCAGCCGTGGTGATCCAGGTACAAGCTCTGCAATTGCGACTGAAAAGTGATCGGGCCATTGTCCACGCCCCTCTCCTTTTCACTTGTATTTGCAAATGATAATCATTTTTATTATTATCACCGACATTGTCAATACGTCATACATGACGCGATCACACAATGTCTTTTGCATGAGTTATGCCGAAAAGCCAGTTTACGGCCGCCGGACATGACGCATAAGCGGCATTGGCGTCGATTGACCCATGACTCAAACGGCCGGAATTCAACGCGCCGTCCATGCCGTAGACATCTCATCGCAAGCACCAGCCGCACACATTCCCAGGGCCGTCATCCCCCCGACGACGCGCCCTGTTGGCCGGCGACCGTCAAACGCGCTCCGCCGCCCGCAACGATTATTGGCCGTTGAATTCCAGAAGGAGACTACCCTTGTCGCACCCCCACCCCGACATCCCGTCGCAGCGCCTGTCCCTGAGCCTTCACGAAGAACAATGCTGGCTATTGCAGCAGCAGCACCCGGAACGCCTGAGCCGCCATGTCGACGCCTGGCGCTTGGACGAACAGACGGACCTGGCGCTGCTGACCCTGGCGCTGCAACGGCTGATCCAGGCCCGGCCGGACCTGAACGCCCGCTACCAGTTCAGCGACGACGGCGATCTGTGCAAATCCCATGTGGACGGCTGGCACCCTTGCATCGCCTTCCCCCGTATTAAGGAAGCCGAACTGGCCGAGCGCCTGCTCGCGCTGCGCGCTGCGCCATGGGACTCGGCGACGCAGCCGCCGTTCCAGGCCCAAATCATCCACACCGAGCGCAGCGCCGTGCTGGCGCTGAGCCTGCACCCCATCCTGGACCCCGCCCAGCCGTTCCAGGCTTTGACGGACGCGCTGGCCCAGGGCTATCAGCAACTGGAAGCCGCGCGCCGCCCGCTGGCGCTGACGCCGTTGCAGGCCGGCGACGCCGGCCACCGCCCGCCGACGGCCGCCCAGCCCGCAGCGGACGGCGTGGACGCGGTCGCCGCCGTCATCCTGGCCGAACTGCGCGCCGTGCTGGCCGAACCCGACATGCGGCCGGACGACAACTTCTTCGATTTCGGCGGCCACTCGCTGCTGGCCACCCGCATCATCGGCACCCTGCAAAGCAAGCACGGCATCCAGATCCGCTTCAACGACTTCTTCGAAGCCCCCAGCGCCGCCGCGCTGGCCGCGCGCGCCACCGTCAGCGAACAGCGCCGCCAGGCCGCGCCGGCCGGCGAAGTAAGCCAAGCCCCGCTGGCGCTGGCGCAAGCCTCGCTGTGGCGCGCCTACGCCGCCTACGACTTCGGCACCATCTTCAACCTGCCCTTTGCGCTGGACTTCCTGGACCCGGTGGACGAAAACCTGTTCCGCCTGGCCTTCACGGACTTGCTGGAACGCCACGCCAGCCTGCGCACCACCTTCCATCAAGAAGACGGCGTCGCGCTGCAGCGCATCGCGCCGCTGGCGGAAACCGGCGGCTACAAATGGTTCTGGAGCAGCGCGGAGAGCGAGGGACTGACGCTGGCGGACGAAGCCGCCCACCGCTTCGACCTGAGCCGCGAACTGCCGCTGCGGATACGCTTCCTGCGCCAGCCGGCCACCGGCCGCCAGACCCTGTCCTTCCTGGTCCACCACATGGCCATAGACGAATGGTCGCTGAACGTGATGATGGAAGAACTGGCGCAGGCCTATCGCGCCCGCGCCGCCGGCAAGGCGCCGCAATGGGCCTCCCCGGCGCCCTCCTTCCACGCCTTCGCGCTGGAACAGCAGAACCAGGGCGTCAACCCGCGCCACATGGACTACTGGACCACCCTGCTGCGCGGCGCCACGCCGGGCCTGCGCCTACCGGACCCGGCCGCGCCCGCCGCCGCGCCGGCCCAGGCCGCCGGCTTCAAGGCCAAATGGCTGGAGTTCAAGCCCGAACCGGGCACGCAGGAAGCGATCACCGCCTTCGCCAAACGTCACGACTCCTCGCTGTTCAGCGTGGTCTACACCGCCATCGCGCTGGCCCTGCATAAGCTGGGCGATCTGCCGGAAATCGTGATCGGCACCTCGTCCTCCGGCCGCACCGACGCGGCCTACTTCGACACCGTCGGCTACTTCACCACCATGGTGGCGCACCGGGTGCGCTTCGACCGCCGGCAATCGCTGGGCAGCCTGCTCAAGGACGTGACCCTGACCATCAACGACTCCATGGCCTACGCCGACATTCCGCTGGAGCTGGTGCAAAACGCGCTGGGCATGACGCCGGCGGACGGCCTGCTGTTCGACGTCTACATCCAGGTCCACGCCAACAACGCGCTCAACGGCGCGCTGCCGGCCCCGGACGGCGGCGAGATCCGCTACCGCCAGATAGACCCGGACAAGAGCGAATCCATGTTCGGCCTGCAGTTCGAGATCATGGAAGACGCGCACGACGGCTCACTGCGCCTGGTGATCACCTACCGCGCGGAACGCTACTCCGCCGCCCAGCTAGAGGCCATCTGCGCCACGCTGCACCGGCTGTTCGCGCTCTTGAGCGCGGGCGACGCCAGCGAGCGGAAACTGGAAGAGTTGCTGGACTAAGCCGCCGCTCACGGTCCGCCGCGCGCCGGCGCTACGGCGCGCAAAGCCCGACGCCCCCGCCCTCATAACGAGAGCGGGGGCGTCGATTCCATTCGGCCTCAGGGCCTGCTGACGATCTACTTCACCCCAACTTGCCCCCAGGCACTCGAACATCCGCGTGGGTATCGCTGCGCTCCACCCACCCTACAGCGATAAGCACCCCGTCGTAGGGCAGGTGAAGCCGCAGGCGATACCCACCAACAAACCTTGGAAACGGCTCGCAATCTACTCCAGACCTCCGCGTGAGCATCGCCCCGCCCTTCCTAGCGCAACGAGCAACCCGTCGTAGGGTGGGTGGAGCCCGCAGGCGATACCCACCAACAGACCTTGGCAGCGGCTCGCAATCTACTCCAGACCTCCGCGTGGGCATCGCCCCGCCCGCCCTACAGCGACAAGCAACCGTCGTAGGGTGGGTGGAGCCGCAGGCGATACCCATCAACAAACCTTGGAAACGGTTCGCGATCTATCCCAGACCTCCGCGTGGGTATCGCTGCGCCCGCCCTACCGCGACAAGCAACCCGTCGTAGGGTGGGTGGAGCCCGCAGGCGATACCCACCAACAAACCTTGAAAACGGTTCGCGATCTATCCCAGACCTCCGCGTGGACATCGCTACGCCCTCCCTAGCGCAACGAGCAACCCGTCGTAGGGTGGGTGGAGCCCGCAGGCGATACCCACCAGCCTGTTTAGAACCTACCCCTGCGGCAGCCCATAATGCTGGAACGCCGAACGCTGCGGCAGCCGATAACGCGGCTGGCCCAGCAACTGATTGATGATGGCCGCGTTACGGATCGGGCCTATGCCCAAGTCCGGCGAACCCACCCCGTGCTGGAAAATCTCCGCGTTCTGCACAAACACCCGGCCCGGCCCCTGCTCGCGGCGGCGCGCGGTGAAATCCTCCTCCACGATGCAATCGCCCTGCGCGTCCACCTCCAGCACCGTCTCCTTCAGCCGCTCAAACCACTGCGGCCAGGCGTGCGCGTAGCCGGTGGCGGCCACGATGGCGTCGGTCTCCAGTAGGCAGCGCTGGCCCAGCTGCCGGTGATGGCAAGTCATGCGCAGCGCGCCGTCCGCGCCCAGTTCCTCCAGCGCCTCCACATCGCAGTTGGAATACAGCTTCAGGCCCGGATCGCGGCCACCTATCGAACGCTCGTAGAGCAGGTCGAAGATATCGCCGATGGTGGAGAAGCTGATGCCCTTGTACAGCAGGCCCTGGCTAGCCACCACCTCGCGGCGCTTCTCGCGCGGGATGCTATGGAAGTACTGCATATAGGCCGGGGTGAAGCACTCCTGGCCCAGCTTGGAAAACTCCATCGGGTGGAAACCCGGCGCGCGCGTGATCCACTGGATGGACGCCCCGGCCGCCACCTGCTCCGGGCTCAGCTCGCGGAACAGCGCCAGCACGCACTCCGCCGCGCTCTGGCCGGAGCCGATCACGGTGACGCGCCGGCACTGCGACAGCGCCTGTTGATTGGGAATGAACTGGGCGGAATGGATCACCCGTGGGCGACGGCTGGCGCGCGCCCACGCCGGCAGCCACGGCGAGGTGCCGACGCCCACCACCAGATCGCGGCCGGCATAGCGGCGCATCCCGCCCGACGCCGACTCGCTGTCCACCACAAAGCGCCCCGCGCCCGCGTCGTAGGCCACGTCCCGCACCTCCTCGCCAAAGCGGCAGGCCGGCAACTGCTGCGCAGCCCAGCGGCAGTAATCGTCGTACTCGATGCGCGGCACCAGGGTGTTGTCGTAGTAGTAGAACTGGTAAAGGCGGTCATGCTGGTGCAGATAATTCAGATAACTGAGCGGGTGCGTGGGATCCGCCAGCGTGACCAGGTCTGCCAGAAACGGCACTTGCAGCGTGGTGCCCGGCAACAGCAAGCCCTCATGCCAGCGGAACGCCGGCTTGCGCTCCAGAAATACCCCTTTGATGTCCGAGTGACGCGACAACAAGGCCGCCAAGCCCAGATTGAACGGCCCGATGCCGACGCCGGCAACATCTACGTTCGCCATTTCCATATGCGAAAAACTCCCAAGGTTCTATCGATTGCCCCCGAGGCGGAGAAGCCGCCCCGGGGTGAGTTGGTTTAGGGCTGCCCAGCCGCCAGCAAGCGCTCCACATCCGCCACATTGCGGCAACGCAGCAGCTGCCCCGGCGACAGCTCCACAGCGAAGGTTTCCCGCAGGCGCGCCGCGATGGTTTTCAGATGCTGGGGCAGCAAGCCCATGCTGCTGAAATCCAGCAACTCGTCGGCCAGCTCCTGATAGGAACGCCCCAGCACGCCCAGATAAATGTCCAGCACCGGCCGCCGGTGCCGCGTCGCCTCGGCCGGCACCTCTGTAACCGCGACAACGGGCGCGGCCGACGCCACGCGCTCCTGGGCCGGGACATGGGCCGGCGCCTGCAACAAGGCGCGCGCGCCGCGGCGGTCCGGCTTGCCGTTCTGCGACAAGGGCAGCTGCTCCACCTGCAAGAAGCGCGTGGGCACATGGGATTGCGGCAGAACGCGGCGCGCATGCTCGCGCAGATCCGCCGCGCTCGCCTCCGCGCCGGGCTTGGCCACGTAGAGCGCGCCGATGCCCAGCTCCCCCTGCCGCTCATCGCCCACATCCACCACCAGCACATGGGCCAGCGCCGGATGCTTGATCAGCTCCATCTCGATGTCCGGCAGCGATACCCGCACCCCGCGCACCTTGATGTAGCCGTTGACCCGGCTGTCGAACATCATCACCCCGTCCGGCCGGTAACGGCCGCAGTCGCTGGTGCGGAAAGCGCGCGCCTCCCGACCGGCCTCGTCCCGCACCGTGACGAAGTCGTGCTGGGTCAGCTCGCCGTTTTCCAGATAGCCCAGCGCCAGATTGACGCCGGCGGTGTGGATGCGTCCGGCCACGCCGGCCGGGCAATGCTCGCCGTGCTCGTTCAGCAGCCAATAGCGGTTGCCGGGCAGCGGCCGGCCGTAAGGCACCTTGGCGCAATCCTCGGCGACGATGTCGTGCCAGATGCTCCAGATCGTGGTTTCCGTCGGCCCGCCCAAAGACAGCAGCCGCGCCGCCGGCAGGCCGGCGCGCAAGTCCGCGATGATGGACGGCTTGATGTAATCCCCGCCCTGGGCCACCAGCCGCAGGCTTTGCAGCCCGCCTTCCCGCCGGCAAGACAGCAACATCTCCAGCATCGCCGGCACCGTGCACCACAGCGTGACGCCGTGCTCGTCCACCAGCTGGTTCCAGCGCACCGCGTCCTTCTCCTCGCCCGCCTCCGGCAACACCAGCGTGGCGCCGGCGCTCAGGCTGCCCAGCACGTCGAACACCGACATATCGTGGTGCAGCGGCGTCACCGACATGCACACATCGCGCTGGCTCACCCGCCAGTGCTCCAGCGTGGCGCCGATGACGTTGGCCGTGGCCCGGTTGCACAACACCACGCACTTGGGCTTGCCGGTGGTGCCCGAGGTGTACAGGTAATACGCCGGCGTCTCGCTCAGGGACAGCGCCTGCCAGCCGCCGCGCGCGGCCAGCGGCGCGGCCTCGGCCAGCAGTTGTTCCGGCGTGGCCCGCGCATGCTCCGTCGGCAGCGGCTGGGCCGCCACCACCAGGTTGGGCCGGCAGTTGTCCAGCAGGTAACGCAGCCGCTCCTCCGGCGACGCCGCGTCTATCGGCACCCACACCACGCCGCTGAAAGCGCAAGCCAGGGTGACGATGGTGTGTTCCGGGCCGCGCGGCAGGCACACCGCCGCCACCTGGCCGGCGCTGACGCCGCGCGCCTTCAGCGCCGCCATCGCCCGGGACACCGCCTCGCCCAGCTCGCCGTAGCGTATCCGCCGCTGGCCGCTGATCAGCGCCACCCTGGCGTTGTCCGGGTCGAAGATCTGGGCGGCGATGCGGCCGAGGAAATCCTCGCGCCGCGCCTCGGCTTCCACGCTGTTCAGCCGGTAATGGCGGTAATCCAGCATCCGGCCGGCCGGCGCTTCGAACACGCCGCTGTCCACCACTTGCTCGATGGCCCGCTCCAGCGCGCTCAGCACCGCGCCCACCAGCGCCGGCTCCAGCGCGTCGCGGGCGTAGTCGATGTCAAACACCAGCGCGCCGTCCGCCCGCGCGGAAAAGCGCAGATCCATCGCCACCTGCGGCGTCTGGGTCAGCCCGCCCGTCTGGCGCATCGCGCCGTCCGCCGCCGCCGGCCACGACAGGCCATTGGTCACCACCACCGGCAGCGCCGGGCCGGGGCCATGGCTCTCGAACAACATCCGCGCCAGGTCCACGCCGGAGAAAGCCAGATGCTGCAAACCCTCCATCACGTCCGCCTGCAAGCGGCGGCCGCGCTCCGCCAGGCTGTCCAACCCCGCCTGCCACGCCACCGCGATAAAGCTGGAACGGTTGGAGAGGCCGCCGGACGGCAGCGGCGCCACCGGCACCGCCACGCACAAGCCGCCCTCGTCCAGCCAGTGCGACAACACCTCCAACACCAGCGCCATCACCGTGGTGTTCTTGAAAAAGCGCTGCCCATTGCCCAGCTTGCTCAGCCGCTCGAAACGCTCCGCGCTCACCGTCAGGCTTTGCCGCTCATAGCGCGCCACGCCCAGCTGATCCAGCGGCTTGCGCCAGGGCAAGCGCGGCGCGCCGCCGCAATCGGCCAGCTTGTTTTTCCAGTACAGCGCGTCCGCCTTGCGCGCTTCAACGGACGCCTCGGCCGCCGGCGCGGCGGCCGGCCTGCTCGGCTCCGCCACGCCCTGAAACAACTCCAGCATCAGCGCGGCGATGGAGCGCCCATCGACAATCAAGGCGTCGAAACGCGCGAACACCGTCAAGCTGTCGTCCGGCAGCAGGAACAGCGTCAGCTCCCACGGGGAATGCTCCAGATCGAACAGCGCGTGGGCGTAATCCTCCCGCGCCGCCGCCACCCGCTCCTGAGCCGCCGCCGGCGACAAGGCGCGCAAATCCACCTCCCGCAGATTCACCCGCGGCTGCGCGCGGACCCGCTGCCGCAGGCGCGTGTCGTCTATCACCGTGCGCAGGCAATCGTGACGCCGCACCATCTCGCCCAGCCGGCCGCGCAGCAGCGCCGGGTCCATCGTCCCGTGATACTCGCGGAATTCCTGCATCGCCACCCCGCCCAACGGCAACTGCGCGGTGCGGCCCAGCAGATACGCCTGCTGCAACACCGACAGCGGCGTTTCCAGCTCCGACTGCGCCAGCGGGCGCTCCAGCGCGGCCGGGTCCGCCGCCACGGCGGTGGCCAGCGCCACGAAATCGTTGAATAGCTGCGTGACCCAGTCTTGCGGCAAAGCGTCCAGGCGGATGTCCCAATTGATCAACACCCCGCCGTCCGCGCTGACGATCTGCGCGTCCAGCGCCACCTGCGGCCCCTGTGAAATCACCCAGTTCATCGCACCGAAGGCGCGCCGCACTCGCTCCGAGAACAGCTCCCCGCCCGGCATGTCCAGCGCCGCGGTGAACACCACCGGCGCGATCTGCGGCGAGCGGTGATGGCGGGACAGATCCCGCATCAGGTTGACGCCCGGATAAGCGCAATGGCCGGCGCGCTCCAGCAACTGCGCGGCCAGGTTTCGGCACAGCGCGCCCAAAGTCGGCACCGCGTCCAAATCCACATCCAGCAACACCAGGTTGGCGAACTCCCCGATGATGCGCTCCGCGCCCTCCATCAGCGGCGGCCGCCAGAACACCGGCACATTCAGCCGGAAGCGCCGGTCCCCGGTGGCCGCGCCCAAGGCCTGGGCGAACACGCCCAGCATCAGGCCGGACAGCGTCAGCCGCTGCGCCTTGGCCAGCCGCCGCAAAGCCTGGCGCTGCTCCGGCGCCAGCCAGGCGCACAGGCGCTGGCTGGACGCCGCGCCCGCCGGCGCCGCCCGACGCGGCAAGGACGGCGCCGGCGCGATATTGGGCAATTGCTCGCGCCACCAGTCGCGGTCCCGTTCCCGCGCGGCCTTGAGCCAGGGCTCGTCCCGCGCCCGGTCGCACCACTCAAAGAAGGTCGGCGTGGGCGGCGTTTCCGCGTCTGGGGCTTCGTAAAACAGCGCCAAATCCTCCATCAGCACGCGGAAGCTGGACGGGTCCACCGCGATCATGTCCGCGTCCACATGCAGCCGGCTGTCGCCCGCGCCAAACAAGCTGATGGAAAAACGAACGGCTTGACCGGTCGCCAGGTCAAGCCGCTGATGTGTCCACTGCTGACGCTTGGCTTCCAGCCGCTGCGCCAGCGCCTCGCCCTCCAAGGCGGTGAAATCCTCCACCTCCAAATGGGGCGCCTTCTCCGCCGCCGCCAGCGCCTGCATGCCGTCCGCCGTCACGCAGGCGCGCAGCATTCCATGCTCGCGGCCCAGCCTGGCCAGCGCGGCCACCAGGCGCGGCAGATCAACGGCTTGGCCGTCGAACTCCGCATACAAATGCGCAGAGACGCCACCCAGATCGGAATGATCGCCCCGGCCCATCCAGCAGGCCGCCTGCATTGAAGTCAGCTCTCTCATTTCGCACCCATGAAAATTGACAAATGGATTTCTTGCATTTCTTCCATCTCCATATGGCATCTCTAAATGCGAATGATTATAATTTACATTTTTAGCGTGATGCAATGATCCAGGTGAAATCGTCATGACGAATGAAAAAGCAATCAGCACCACCCCGCCGCAAGCCGCCAGCACGCGCCAATGGCTGCACAGCCGGCTGCGGCAACTGATAGCGGAAGACCGGGCGCTGAACCCCACGGAAAACCTGATGTATTACGGCCTGGATTCCCTGCGCCTGATGACACTGGCCGCGGAACTCAACGCCCGCGGCATCCCCGTGCGCACGGAAGAACTGAGCCGCTCCCCCACCCTGGCGGACTGGGAAGCGCTGCTGGACGCCCGGCAAGCGGGCGCTTGAAGAGTGGCTGCGGCCGGCACGCAGAACCGGCCCTCACACCTCAAAAAACAAATCAAACCGGGCACCAACCCACGCCCAGCCAACAAGGAAAAACACCCGGTAATACCCACTCCAACCCACTGAGAAACCACGGAGCCACCCATGTCGCTGTCTTCTCTAGACCAAAACCGCATCGAATCTTTTTGGCAGTACTGCTTGCAGCACCAATATTTCAATCTTGCTTACCCAGAGTCAGCCGACTTCGACTACACCCCCTTGCACCGCTTCCTGCGCTTCTCCATCAACAACTGCGGCGACTGGAACGAAAGCAGCAACTACCTGCTGAACTCCTTCGACTTCGAACGCGAAGTCATGCACTTCTTCGCCGAACTGTTCCACATCCCCTTTGACGAAAGCTGGGGCTACGTGACCAACGGCGGCACCGAAGGCAATATGTTCGGCTGCTACCTCGCCCGCGAACTGTTCCCGGACGCCACCCTGTACTACTCCAAGGACAGCCACTACTCCGTGGCCAAGATCATCAAGCTGCTGCGCATCAAATCCCGCGCGGTGGACTCCCTGCCCAGCGGCGAAATCGACTACGACGACCTGGTGGCCAAAATCCGGCAAGACCAGGAACGCCACCCCATCGTCTTCGTCAACGTGGGCACCACCATGAAAGGCGCGGTGGACGACATCGGCGTCATCCAGCAAAAACTGGCTGAGGCCGGCATCCCGCGGCAGGACTACTACCTGCACGCCGACGCCGCGCTCAGCGGCATGATCCTGCCCTTTGTCGACGCCCCGCAGCCCTACTCCTTCGCCGACGGCATAGACTCCATCAGCGTGTCCGGCCACAAGATGATAGGTTCGCCCATGCCATGCGGCATCGTGCTGGCCAAGCGCAGCAATGTGTCGCGCATCTCCGTGGAAATCGACTACATCTCCGCCAAAGACCAGACCATCAGCGGCTCCCGCAACGGCCACACCCCCATGATGTTGTGGGCCGCCATCAAGAGCCGGCCGCTGGCGGAATGGCGCCGCAAAGTGCGCCACTGCCTGGACATGGCCCAGTACGCGATAGACCGCTTCCAGGCCGCCGGCATCCAGGCCTGGCGCTGCAAGAACTCCATCACCGTGGTTTTCCCCAGCCCGTCCGAACCAGTGTGCGACAAACACGGCCTGGCCAGATCCGGCGGCGCGGCCCACCTGATCACCACGCCCCACCACCACGACAGCCAGCGGCTGGACCGCCTGATTGACGACATCATCCGGGACCTGGGCGCCGTCTCGACCAACACCGCCATGAACGCGGCTTAGAACCGGCTTGTGATCGCCGCGCTGCGGCGCTGCAACGCAAAAAGCCGCCCGGAAAGGGCGGCTTTCTGCTGTAATCCCCACCCCCGGCCCGCCGCCGCCTTGACGCTGGGCCTGGCCCCCCTTACTCTGCCCATGCGCTGCGCCAAATAACGCAGCCATGGGCTGGGAGGCCCTCTCACACATTCGGACGAACCGCTTGGCCGTGGTTCGCCGTGTCCATGCGTTAGCCACAACCGGGCGGGCGCATGGCATTGAGCCCTCCGGGGCTGCCGCTAATGTGTCGGTCCTCCCACTTTGTCATGTGCCTGCCCACGCCTTCCGTGCGTGCCGCGCAGGCATCCCTAAAGCAATGTTTGTGGAGGCCATAATGAATATATTTAGTTTCTGCCGGCAGACCCCTAGTTTTCCCCAACCCGCCACGATGGAGCGCCAGCCATGAGCGCCGCCGTAGCCAAAACCCAAAAAACATGGCTGCTGCAACAGATGTACCAGCAGATCAAGCAGCTGCGCATCGCCACCGCCGGCCAAGACGACGCCTACGCCCTGGTTAAAGCCCTGGAGGAGTGCTACCTCCAGGCCGACGAGAACCTGACCCGCGGCATGGTCCACCTCCACACCGCCAACCAAAGCCTGCACGCCATGATGTCCCTGCTGCTGAACTGCCAGGAGAACCAGCAAATCAACTGCGAGCAAATGGCGGCTCTGCTGGAACCCATCCGCCAGGAACTGCACGCCGGCTTCATTCAGATATCCGATGTGATGTAGACGTGACAACGCCGCAGCGGGGAGGCTGCGGCGTGGCTCACTATCCTGTTACAGCAAAAACCAAAGCTAATGCCGCTAAGAGGCGGTCAATCAAACAAAGACTCTTGCCGCTGCGCCAGTTCCGGGCACGCCTGATCCAACAACTGGTCCAGAGAGAGTCCGGAAAGCTCCGCCGCCTTCTTCCGCGAAATCGTTTTACCCTTGACCAGGCCAATCTCAACGCCGGCATGCTCGGCCAGCAATTGCCGATCCGCCAGATTGCCCGTCACGACGTAGTAATACCGGGCGGCAAACGACCACCAATCCTGCTCAATCACCTCCGGCTCCAGCCGGTACACCAAGCCGCTTGGCGACGCGACAATCGCCGCCAAACGGTCCGCGCTGACCGCCACCAGGGCCGTGATCTTGCTGCTGTCGGACTCGCCCTCCACCTCACCGGCGCCGCCATCCTGCAAGGGCAAGCCAGCGCTCCGCATCCTCGCCAGCAAACGAACCGGGTCATCAATAGCCACTTTTGACGCCCAGCTTGCATTCTGATGATTCAAATCCACTCGTGCATTCATTGACTGTCTTTCGTATTTTTCGCATTAACACCGGCAAGCCTGCGCTCGCCTACAACATAAGCCTAATAACCACTGCTACTCGCGCTGCTGAGACCAGATAGTGCTGCCATAACTGGATCTAGGGAAGCCCGGCTTCGCAGCTCAAGCACCGGCCGGCACCTGCGGCGGCACGCTGGCCGTCGGCGTCGCATCGTCAAACCGCACATACCACGCCAAGGTATTGGCCTTGGTGAAGCCCTCCGCATCGTCCATGCAGCTATGCAACTGATCGGGGTTTGGCACGCGGATCGATTTGAGCACCCGGTTCACCGCCACATAGGCCGGCGGATAGCCATCTTCCAACGCGCCGACATCCGGCAACACGCCCGCCTGAACCATTAATCTGCCGTTGTCGGTTGTCTGTACGCTGACATTAGGCAACTGAAGCTGCTCCTTGAGCGCGGCCATGCCGCCTAGCGGCTCTATATAGCGAGGCCCCAGCAGCGTCAGCCAGTTGACGCCTTTAATGCCATCTTCTAATGCCGCCTTATCCAGATGTGGCGCTGGGTCCACCATCAAGCCGCTATAACGCTGCGCCATCTGGAACTCGTAAGGCTGGAACTGATGGTAATCATAGGGAAGATTGCAAGCCAGCCCTGCATAGCCATGGTCGATATCCAGCGTCTCGCACAAATAACGTACCCAGTCCTTGAACCGCTGCTCACCGTCTGGGGTTTCCAGCAACTGCCATGGCAATGTGATTTTCAAATAGGACAACCACTCAGGATCATGGTCAATATTGCAGGTCATCGCCTGGATGGCATACTCAGCAGGCAGCTCGCCATTTCTTTCGCTTTGCAGAATCCAGAAAAACATGGCCCCATCGTCTACTAATCCGGACAGTTTTTCTTTGGCTTTCGTGATACTGGCTTTGCGCAGCGAGGTGAACCCTCTTCCGCTAAAGTCATGAAACTGCCCTTTTAGGTACGGGCCAAACTGCTCAACAAAACGGTCAAAGCAACCTAACACCTTGTAACCTATGTCCCGCTGCCCGCCATGGCGGAAGTACACGGTGCAGATCAGCCCCAGCCGGACCAGCTCCTGGCCTTCAGGGGTTACCCCTTCGATGAAGTCCACTTGCTTGGCAATACGCTCATAGGCTTGCTTGTGCGAGGGTGCTTGGGCATCTCTCATCATTTGGTCTGATGGAATCGGGCTGGCCTGCCCAGCTTTGCGCCACAACTCACCGGCCGGCGCGAAAAGGGGCAAGCTTGCCGCCTGCGTCACATCGTCAAACCGCGCATACCATGCCAAGGTATTGGCCTGGGTGAAGCCCTCCGCATCGTCCATGCAGGTATGCAATTGATCGGGATTTGGCACACGGATCGATTTGAGCACCCGGTTCACCGCCACATAGGCCGGCGGATGGCCGTATTCCTGAACGCCGACATCCGGCAACACGCCTGCCTGAATCATCAATCTGCCGTTATCGGTTTCCTGCACGCTGAGATCGGGCAACTGCAGCTGCTGCTTGAGCGCGGCCATGCCGCCTAGCTTCTCGATATAACGAGGTCCCAGCAGTGTCAGCCAGTTGACGCCTTTGATATGCTCGGAAAGGTTATCCCCATCAATCAGCGCAAACGAATCGACCATCAGTCCGCTATAGCGTTGTGCCATCTGGAATTCGTAAGGCTGGAATTGATGATGGTCATAGGGCAGATTGCAGGCCAGACCCGCATAGCCATGGTCCACATCTAGGGTTTCACACAAATAACACACCCAGTCCTTGAACCGCTGTTCCCCGTCCTCATCCGCCAGCAGTTGCCAGGGCAATATGATCTTGACGCAAGACATCGCACCATAGGGGTCACTTTCCGCATTGGACGTCAACGCTGAAATCGAATAGCTTGCAGCTACCTCAGCTGTTTTTTCACTTTGCAGAATCCAGGAAAACATAGCTCCCTCATCCACCAGTCCGCGGAGCTTCTCCTTGGCCTTCACGATGCTGTCTTTGCGGAGGCTGGTAAAACTACGACCACTTAGGCTATGAAACTGTCCTTGCAGATGCTCACCAAACTGCTCGACAAAACGGTCGAAACAGCCCAAGACTTTGTAACCGACATCCCGCTGCCCGCCATTGCGGAAATACACGGTGCAAATCAACCCAAGTTTAGCCCGCACCTCGCCTTCCGGGCTTACGCCATCAATATAATCCGCCTGATTGAGAATACGGCCATAGGCGTTCAGATACCTTAATTGCTGCTCATTTACATTTTCGTCCACTACACCGCCACCACATCGTATTAGATATTGGTTATGCAGTGTATTAACGGTGGAGATAAGTAATGCCGTGGAAGGCGCAATCGCTCTGACAAAAAAACTTACATTGCGCTCTTCATTAGAGCAGGCCCATTCCCTACCTAGTTTCTTCCACCCCGCTTGACCTTGCCAGTCCTTGAAACACTCCAATAATTTCTTTGCGGGCATGTACACAAAACAAACAGTCTGCGTTCCATTCGCAGTAAAGCTGTCATCGTCCAGACTCAATAGCTGCTTAAGCTGGGCTTGTAGCTGCGCCACGGTCTCTATACGGAAATTTTTCACAATTCAATCTCCAATGATTGGACTCGCTATAACCCACAGCCCTCACTAGCCTTGCCGCCAGTACAGATCACCTTGCTCCGGAGACCGGTTCTAGATACCAGATCGTACTGCCATACGTTGAGCGCGAGAAATCAGGCATCAGCTCGCCTTGGGTGAAATATTGCCGCGAGTTCTCCATAGCTGGAGTCCACCAATGTCCGCTCTCAGGGCAAGGTACCTACCTCGCACTGACCTCCATGTTCTGATTGTACCGGTAGCGGTTGTGCCTCCGGCAACGGGATACCGTCGAAGCGCGCATACCAGCTCACGGTTTCGGACTTGTCGAACCCATTCTGTTGAGGCAGGTGGTAATGCAGGGAGCCTGGCTCCGTGGTACGAATTGGTTTCACTACATGGTTCACTGCCACGTAGGAAATGGGCGCGCCGTCTTCCGGTGCGCCAAGGTCAGGGTACTCTCCGGCTTGGATAATCAAGCCCCTCGGGTAAGCGCTCAGGACGATGTTCGGCCAGCTTGCAAGCTGAGCGCGGAGTGATGCCTCACCACCCAATTGCTGTATGAACTGACTCCCCAAAATGGTGAACCAGTTAGCGCCTTTGATATGGTTTTGCAACTCATGCGCACCGGCAGAAAACGACATGCTATCCACATCCAGCCCAATGAAACGCTGCGCCAGTTCGTACTCATTGGGCAAGTAGCGGTCAAAATCATAAGGCAGGACTGGCGATAGGCCGCCATAGCCATGAACGGGGGAGAGAGCATTACAAACAAACTGAACTAAATTCTGATAAATAGAGGTGCCGTTTTTTTCAAACAATAAGGTATGCGGCAGAGTGAACTTCAAATAGGATTTATGCCCCCACGTTTCGTGTAGTTCTCGTCGTGTCAGGCACTGCATGGCATAGGAGGGAGCTCTCTCCCGAGTGGGCTCTGAGCTTAACGTCCACTCCAGCGCATTATGCGGGTCAACATTGGCAAGAGCGATATTTCTATTGGTGGCATAACCATTTTTGGCCATCTTGGTATAGTTGCCGGAACCAATTTGTTTTCCTTTTAGATGGAAACCAAACTGGTCATAGAAATAATCAAAACACTCCACTATTTTTTCACGCACCGCAATTATGCTACCACCCTCAAAGAAAAACGTGGCAATCAATCCTGGGCGCACAACAACGGCATCATCCGTACCAAGGGTCCAAACAAGCTCATCTTGATACTGTTGTAATCGCTGCAATTGCCGTGGAGTTTCTACTTGCTCCATTGCTCAACCCCTAACTCATCCCATCACACGCATAGGGCTGCATCCCTGCGGATGCTTAAGCGCTCCTCATCAATGGCTCATCTAGTACCGGAGACCGGTTCTCGATACCAGATCGTGCTGCCATACGTTGAGCGCGAGAAATCAGGCATCAGCTCGCCTTGGGTGAAATATTGCCGCGAGTTCTCCATAGCTGGAGTCCACCAATGTCCGCTCTCAGGGCAAGGTTTACCTGCTTCGCACCGACCTCCATGTTCTGATTGTATTGGTAGCGGCTCCGCCGCCGGCAACGGGCTACCGTCGAAGCGCGCATACCAGCTTACGGTTTCGGACTTGTCGAATCCATTCTGTTGAGGCAAGTGGTAATGCAGGGAGCCGGGTTCCGTGGTGCGTATCGACCTCACCAGGTGACTGACCACCACGTAGGACTCCGGAGGGCTAGCATTAGGAGCGCCCAAGTCAGGGTAAGGGCCTGCCTGAATCATCAATCCGCTTGCATATCGGTGTATGGAAATATCTCGCCAGGGCGCTAGCTTGGCGCGGATAGCCTCTTCGCCATCAAGCTGCTCTACGAACTCATTTCCCAGAATCGTGTACCAGTCTGCCCCCTTGATGTGACTCTTCAGTTCAAACCCTCCGGCACTGAAGGACCGAGTATCAATATTCAAACCGATAAACCGCTGCGCAAGCTCATACTCATTGGGCAAGTACCGATGATAGTCATATGGCAGGATCGGAGACAGGCCACCATAACCATGAACCGGTTGTAAGGCATCACAGATGAAGGCAAGCAACTGTTGGTACTGATCAAGGCTTGCTTCATCGAACACTGTGGCCGCGGGCAGCACGATTTTGAAAAAAGATTTGTCGCCCCAGCCTTCGTGAATGCTTTGCTGCGTCAAGCAGGAAACCGAGTATTCCGGAGCCAAGTCCGGCACTGTTTCACTACTGACAAACCACTCAATCCGCTCATGTGGATCGGTGATTGCCAATATCTTGTTTCTGGACTTCTCATAATCAGATGCGCCCATTTTCCTGGTTTTGGCATCCATGTACTTCTGCCCCTTTAGCTTTGCGCCAAAGAGAGAGTAGAACCTGTCGAAACACTCGACGAGCTTTGCTCTGACCTCAACCGTGCTGCCCTTTTCAAAGAAAAAAGTGGCAATCAAGCCAGGACGGATGACGATACCCTCGTCGGACTCCAAGTTCCACGTCAGTTCGTCTTGGTATGTTTCAAGCCGTTGCAATTGCTGCGGCATTTCTATCTGTTCCATTTCTCAATTCCTAACTCATGCCATCAGTGGTTTATCGTTGCTTGAAACCGTAGCACCCCCCAGTATGGCAACGCAGGCAATAAAGGCCGCTACCAGTTCAGCAGGCAGCGCCATCACCATCAAGGCGGCGGCTGCCACCACCAGCACGATGCCCACTACAACCTTGCCGACATTGAGCAAAATTTGCCCCCACTGGATCTGGCTAATTTCATTCCAGGCGATGTCGCAATAGCGCTCAATTTTGGCCCACGCGGCTTTCAATTGCTCCTCGCTCCAGCGGACCAGCGCTTTCCCTTGCGCATTGACCCAAGTCCAAGTTTTTTCGGACTTATCCCGAACCCAGCGGCCTGACTCTAACAGCCAAGCAGCCTCTTTTTCCAGCCAGGCTTGAGTATCTTCAGCCAAGCCCTGCATGCCTTTCTTCGCATCCGACCATACTTCGGCAACCCCACGCTGCAACTGCGTGCCCCAATCCTGGAGGTAACCAGGCGTCTTTACCGGAACCGGGCTGTAGATCGGCGCGGGTACTCGTTGGGTTTGCGATTTGGGCTTGGCTTGTGGCTGCGGACTGAAGACTGGTACTTTTTTAGGCTCAGGGACTCTCTTTTTCCTTTTGTCGATAACATCCAAGACGGTAAACCGGTCATCTCCACCGGCAATGCGCTTGTAGGCGTCCTCCTGGCCTCGACTAAGTTCATCCCCAGGGAATTTCACCTCCGCCACCCGGGCCAAATTATCCCCATGCGGCACGCCGTCATGGTCAGGGGCAGCTCGCCCCGGCCAGCGGGTCTCCTTGTCCTTCACAATCACCAAGTCCGGCCGTCGTAAATAGCCCTTCGACAAGCCTTTGGGGAAGGGAGTGATAGTGTGTCGCCGGTTTGCCCCATCTTCTCGGCGGCTTGGACTCAGAAAAGGCGTCGGGGGGTTGCGAGTCATGTCGAAATTGACTTCCGCCTTATAGAACCACTTGTAGTCGTGGCTGCTTTCATCGAGACGAATCAGGATCGACATAGTGATTTGCCGCATATTGAGCTGGTAGGTGCGGCCAGTCTTTTTACTGGTCACCCCTACCGATTTGGGCGACAGAATCGCCACGTCAGCCTTCTCGGTCAGGTAGGGCTTATTGCCCGGGTGAGGCAGCATTGCATACTCGGGCCGCTCTTCCACTATGGTCATCGTGCCGCCGGCGGGTTGATAGTTGGCCATCAAGCATCCTCTCCATTGTCGTCTTTCAATTGCAGCCCGCGTTCAGCCTGACCAGTGCCGTAGCCATACAGGGTGTACTCCTGCTCGATAGGAGGCTTGGGCGCCTCAAGCTTGACCGGCTGAGAACTCGGAGTGAAAGCAGTGCTGGTTCGACCTTCCCAGTCGGTGTAACCCGGAAGCACACGGCCATTCGGCAGCTTGAGCCGGTAAGCCTTGTCCACCAGCGGTTCGCCCGTCTTTTCGTCCTGCAGGATATAGCTGCGTTGGTAACCTTTTGGCATGGCCGGCATGGGCATGGAGACGCTGGCCGGCCCGCTCAGTGAATGACTGCTGCCCTTGATGCTGACCGTGCCCGGGCAGTGCACTTCGATATCGCCGCCTTTGAGGCGGATATAGCCGCCGCCGCTGGTCAGCAGGATTTCGTCCTTGGCCGCAATGGTGATGCGTTCCTTGCAGGAGGTGATGGTGACGTCCTTGTCCGCCGTCAGCTCAATGCTGTCGCTTTGTGCCTGCAACTGAATCTTGCCCTTGGCGGCTATCCACTTCATCGCCACCTTATCCGCCACGCCGGCCACAAACAGGCTGATGTGCTTGCCTACGTTATGAATCCAGCGCCGGCCGCTGCTTTGATTGGTGTCGCGCTGCGCCACCAGATTGAGATGAGTTTCCGCGGCCAGGGTCTGGCTTTGCCCGGACAGGCTGGCGATGCCGGCCGGGGCGGAGAGAATCAGCAAGGCTTGCTGACCCGCCTGTTCTTTCGCGGTTTTGCTGTCTGGATCGGTATTGCTGCCGGCCTCCCAGGCCGCCAGCGCCTGCAACTGGTGCAGCACATGGCCTTGTTCCCGTTTGCCGCTGCTGGCGTTGTCGTCTCCAATGCCGTCCGGCCCGGTTTCCATGGTGTCGGCCTGCTGTGTGGTGGCGGTTTCTGCCAGCGCCTGGCTCAAGGCCACCGCGGCTTGCAACTGGCTGCTGGCCTGCTCCCGCGCCAGTTGCTTGCCTGCGCCGCCGCCTTGCGCCTCCGTGGACAGCAGCAGACCATGAGCGGCGCGGATGGCCCCGTGCTGGTCCGTCCGCAGCTCAAACCCTTCGCCGCGCGGCTGGGCCTGGCCGTTGCTGCGCGGATGGGTGAGGAAGCCTTGGTTGAGCTGGGTCTTGCCCGCCTCGCTGGACAGCTTGGCGCGCACCTCTCCGGGGGTATCGTCGAACAACAGCTCGTTATAGCCGCCGCCCTGGTGCTCTTTGGATTTGATGCCGGACAGCGTCTTATTGGCCGGCAGGCTGCCGGCGCCGCTGAAGTCCGGCGCGGGATGGCTGCCGTTGTAGACCACAGCCTTGACCACCGGGCGATCGATATCGCCTTCGATAAAGTCCACCAGCACTTCCTGGCCGATACGTGGCAGGAACTGATGGCCCCACCCTGCGCCGGCGGACGGCATCGCCACCCGCACCCAGCAGGAGGATTTGTCATCCATGCTCGCGCCGATGCTGGGATGCTCTTCCAGACGCTGCCAATGGAATTGAATCTTGATGCGGCCGTGCTCGTCGGTATGCACTTCTCCGGAGCTCTCCGCCCCGGCATCCCCGCTGGCCGGCCCCACCACGGTGGCGGTTTGCACGCCCAGACTGGTGGGCTTGGCATGAGCGGTGCCGGCATAAGCCGGCGTCAGCGGAATGCCGCGGCGTTGGGCCTGGATGGCGGCGCTGAACGGCGCGGCGTCCGCCTCCGCGCCCAAGTGTTGCGCCAGATCCCGCGGCAGATTGTTGCGCGCCTGAAAACACTGGCCGGTGACGACGAATTGGCGTTTCTCCTCCGCGTCGTCCTCATGCGCGGGGTGATCATCCAGGCGGAACCACTCCCCCGGCAACAGACCGCGCACCGCGCCGCTGCCGCTGAAGGATTTGGCCTGCAAATCGTTGGCCTGCTGCCGCAGCACGGCGTAACGGCCCAGTTGCTCATCGTCCTCGGCGTAATACAGGCCCGGCGCATCGTAATGGCCCAGGCTGCTTTGCAAAGCCTGGCCAAACTGGCCCTGCTCCACCCGGCTGGCTTCCCGGCCTTGCTGGGTGAGCACCGGCTTGTAATCGTAACTGGCCAGCGCGCTGGCGCCAGGCACAATCTGGCGCGCGGCTTCCCAGCCCGTCAGGCCGTCCTCTTCCTCCGTGGCGTCGCTGCGATGAAAGCGTACCCGCTGCAGTGGAGAGGCCGGCAAGGCGTGGGCATCGTCAAAAACCGATAGCTCCACCCGCGGCCCGTCCGCCTCCAGGTGACGGAAACGCCAGGCGTACCCTTCTTCATGCAACAGGCGGACGATGAAATCGTAATCGCTCTCGCGGTACTGCAGCGCATAGCTGCGCGGCGCGGCCGGCTTGAGCTGCAAGGCCAACGTTTGCACACGGGCAAAGACGGGGTTGGCCTGCTGATGTTCGCTGAGTATCTGTTTGACGATGTCCGGCACGGACAAGTCCTGAAACACCCGGGAGGTCCTACGGTGGCGCAGCAAGGCGAACGGCGCTTCCACGGTCAGCTGATAACGAGCAAAGCCGCCATCCGCCCCCACCAAGCTGGCCTGGCTGACCACACCGCAACGGATCGTCTCCCCGCCCTCCACCCCCAGGATGCCAATGCGAGCCGGCTGGCCCAACAGCGTCTTCAGCGGGATATTGCCATCCGGCGACAAGCAGGTCAGCGTATAGCGATAAGGCTGGGAAACCCCCTCCTCGCCCTCCAGGCTGAGCGGCAGCAGCTGTTCGGCGGCAAACTGCCCCTCTCCAAGCTGCAAGGTCAACATCCGGTTGTCTTGGCCAAAGGCGGAAGCAAAGCTGGCCAACAGTGCATTCAGGTCCATCGCCATTCCAAACGAAAACACCGCCAAGCGGCGGTATGACATTGAAAATAAGCCTGAAATTTTATGAAGTTAGGAAGACAGTCACAAGCTGGCGTGGTCTGTGAATGCGCTCTATTGGACTAAAGGACAGGTATAGGTGTTGGGGACACATCTAGATAGCTTGGAGGGCTGGGAGCGAGTCGTGGCGGGGTGGCCGCATTGGCTATGGGTTTGCCAGCGGAGCGATGTGTATGTGGAGACTGGGCCTGTGGCGTTACTTGACTCGTGGCAGACCACACTGGCTTGTCGCACTCACCATGATGGCAACATAGTCTAGCTATTTCTTATTGCTTGTTTAGGGGGGACCACCATGACCCTACGCGCCATCATCCGAGAAGGAGACACCACCTCACACGGCGGCACAGTACTGGGATATTTTTCAACCCTGTTTGTTTATGGCAAGTACGCATCTGGCGTGGGGCATCTGGGTTATTGTCCGAAGTGCGAGAAAGAATTCCTTATCCTGCCTGGCCCCCGCACTTTCAACTACCTTGGCCACGATGTGGCGGTGGAGGGCATGCAAACTTCATGCGGCGCCACTCTAATCGCCTCACAATCCAAGTTCACCCTTAGCATCCAACCAGGTCCGGTTAAATATTTACCAGGCCCGCTAAGCTCCTTGATTCAAGCCCAAGCAGCCAGCGTGGCTTGCTACGCGCAAATTCGCTTTCTTACCGCAGATGGCCAGCCTGTGGCCAATACCACCTACAAGCTAACACTGGCAGACGGTTCAACGGAGGTAGGCAAAACCGATGCAGATGGCCATACCCAGCGCATTGCAACAGATTACGAAGTCGCCATCACCAGTGCCGAATTTTATCCAGACTGGTTTTATGGCTGTGAGTGCCAGGCAGAGCGCCTGGCATGCCACGGCGGCCGCTCACCTTCACCCACGATGAAAGTCACGCTCACCAAACTGCATACCAAAGAACAAGGTCCAGACTCACCTCCCATCCAACACACCTTGCCACAGGCAAGCAGCACCCGAGACCTGACTGCTGGCGAGATTGCCATGGCGCAAATCCTATTCAAAGACGCGATTGATTACGGCAAAGTCAAAATTCATCGTGGCGGCTTGTTTGGCCAACCTAACCGCTCCCAAAACGCCATGACGCCGAGAGGCGAAATCCACTTCCCGGACCAATACTTCAAAGCCGATTACTCCGCAGAAGATGCCCCTACCCTCATGTGGTTCATGCACGAAATGGTCCACGTCTGGCAATACCAATTGGGGTACAACCTGATCTGGAATGGCTTCAAAATCGGCTTGAAAGGTGGCTATGATGCCAATGCCAAAGCTTACTATTACGACCTCAAAGGTGCTGACACCGGTAAGCAGTTTCATCAGTTCAACATGGAGCAACAAGGCCAACTGATTGCCAACTATTTCGGTGCGACTGAACTGGGAATGGGAAAATACCAAGAAGAACTTCAGGAGTTGAGAAGGGTACTGAAAGACTTTTTGGTCCAACCTAAAAACCCTGCGCTGCTACCGTACACCACGGAGTTCACCAAGCCATGAAACCCACTCTATGGGGTGGCATGCTGCTGGCCTCGAGCATCAGCACCACCCAAGCCACCAGTCCCCGGCCTTACGACTTTGACGCTCAAGCGTTGATCGTCAACAACGCCCCCTGCTTCTATATCACCAGCCCGAAAACAGATCGTCCTTATGCTGGCACTGAGATATTGGTGTACGAAAAGCAAGCAGGAAGGCTAAACAAGATATGGCAAGTTTGGCTCAAAGGCCGTGCCCGACCCGCCTCACCGGAAAGCTGTGTTCCATATGGAGAGGCCAGCACAAACCCAGCCCCTCTACACCTGAACCAGCTTTACCATGTGGTGATAGATGCGGGGTTTCCACAAGTGATGGAGTTTTGCCTGAATAACAGTGAGGGCCATCTTATTTTAACTAAAAACACTAACAAGCCTTGCGCTCAATAGCGGAGAAAATATCAGTAAAAACCATCTACCAGACAAAGTAAGGAGAGATCTGTTTTTCAAATCATTCGAACCAAAAAAGCCACCCCAAAAATAACCGCAAAAACACCAAGGGCAATAAAAAACCCTTTCCACCCCCGAATGAATGCCATGCGAACTTGATTTGACAACCCTGCCTTTCCCTCCAACTTGCCTAGCTCTTCCAGCCGGTTTGACACCTTCCAAACAATAACACACTCAAAAAGAGATCCTTTTGCGCACCAAATCGTAAAAAAAATTCCAGCCAAAGTGGCCAACATAACCCAGGGCACAAGAAAACCATGCTGAGCCCCCACTTCAATTCCAACATAGGACCCATAAAAAATGATCAGAAAACACATACAAATCGTAAATATGGCATGAAACACTTCCACCAAACCAATTTGAACCCTATACCTCCCCTCTGAATATTTTTCCACAAAGGTAAAGAGATGCTTCAAATCTGAACATCGCATTGAAACCATTGAAAATATATCCAAAAGCTCTTCTCGATCTTTCTTCCTGACTTCCAACCCTGTCATTCTAAAAAAAGCTTCCTGCCGTTTTCTTTCCTCATTGAGAATTTCAAGCATCCTATCCCCAACAATCATTGATTCAACAATCTCTAAGCCTTCATTTTTACTACTTTGCCCTTCTGACTTTGTCCTGTAATAAAGCCCTTGGACCTTTTCAGCGATAAGAAGAAAAGCCCATACACACCCCAAAAGAGGTACAACCCAACTTAGAGATACCGGAAAAAGTTTTGCCAATTGCAGCAACTCTGTCATGCAATTCCCTCCAAGCCAACTTGAATAAACAATTCAAAAATATTCAACACTAAAACAAACTTAAATAGGCGTGCTCAATTTGCTCAACCTCGCCGCCGCAGTTCCAAACAAACGCCTGAGCCTGCACTCCTCCACGGTACGCCCACTCGGCCACGCTAAGCGAACACCTCTGGTCTGAGACAAAGCCAAACTGTGCTAATAGCACACCTTGCTCATCGCCATGCCTAGAGAGATGTGCCAGCCAACGTTCCAAATGTGACTTGGCGGCCAACATGTCTCGCTTGCTGCGGTTGCATGCCGCATGTGCCAACACAAAGTTGTGCGCGGTGTCACGCGGGTAACGAGACCAGGGGATGAAGTGATCCACCTGCGCCTTGCCCTTGATGGGCTGTTGGCAATAGAAACAACACTGCTGCTGCAAAGGGTCCAGCACCTTGGCCACCTCGCTCAAATCGGCGCGGGCAGAGCCGAACATGAAGGTTTCCAGATCATCCCGCATCCCCAGAATCACCCGGTTCAGCTTATTACTACGCACATGCTCCAACCAACCGGCCTTGGCCAGTTGCTGTACCAGCTCTTGATAACGACGCAGATTGAACGCCACCCCGGCATTCAACACCACCCGGTCAGGTGGGCATGGATAGGTATAGAGGAAAGGGTCCAACTGGCCGCCCAGCACCTGCAAATGCTTCAAGGGCATGCCATGTACCGTTTGGCAGATAGCCTTTAGACAAGCCGGCCAAACCGACAAAGCCCGCACTTGCGACCATTGACCATGGCTCAAGGCATGCAGTTGCCGCAAAGGCCGCATGATCGCTACCACCGAACCCTTATTCTGATGCAGCGTCTCGCCTACCGTGTCCGCCAAGCCAGAGGAATACGGCGGGACTTGCCGCCAATACAGCTCGGCAAACTTCTCCCCCACCTTGGCCATTGGCAGGCTCAAGGCCGCACCACTATCGTCCCCGTACTCCACCGCCAGCTCGGCCAGGGCCAACAGCAAGGCAAACTTGTACGTGGCGCTGAACTCGCCCTCGCTAAACAAACGCTGAAGCTTCAGGATGAAAGCGATTTGTTCCTGCGCGGTTGGCACCGCCGTCATCGCGGCGACCAGTAGTCGGCTTTTTCAGGAATGATCCAACGCACCCCACCACGCGGGTCCTCCCGGTCTCCATCAAAACGTGGGATCAGGTGGATGTGCAAATGCGGCACCGTCTGCCCCGCTGCCGCGCCATCGTTGATTCCAATATTGAAACCATCCGGCTTAAGTTCCTCCAACAACTGCTGGCGAGCCTGGTCCAGCAACACCATCAGCCCTTCTCGCTCCGCAGGCTCCAGCTCAAAGAATGAGGCAATGTGCCGGCGAGGGATGATCAGTGTGTGGCCAGGGGAAATGGGAAAGCCATCGCGGATCACCACGCCGTGGGTGTTGGCGAACAGGTGGCGGTCCGGAGACAGAGAGCAGAACGGGCAAGTGGACATGACAGTGAGATTAGGCTGAATCATTCAGCTGGATGGTGAAGTCTTTGAGATTATATGCTTTTTGCCTATACGATGAGACGTAGTATAGATCAAGGTATTGGCCAGGATTGCCTACTAGCGTCTGATCAGTTCACCAACGGCTCACAAGTGTCTAGAGATACTGGGGCGATTCAGTTTCGTCAGCCAGAGGGACCAACAATAGGAGCACTAGAGGCACTTCGTAATGGTCATCAATTGATAGCTGCCGCTCCATTGACCCATTTCACTAAGAAAGCATATGTAAGAGCTGAGTCAGGTAAGCAATCTCTCACGTCAGCTGTCGAGAGAAATCGAGGATCAATTCGGGATGCTGGCCTCGAAGCGGGAGCACTCCTTCGCCATGTGTCTGAAGGAGCATTGAGTGCCGGGCAAGCCTATGAAGCAATCATGGCTCTCGACGATCAAAAATCGAAGCAATATTGGTCCCGCTTACTTGCGGAGGCCTCCACTGATCCAGAGGATCGCTCGATGTTAGTACAGATTCTGAGAAATCCTGATCTCACACCTGCACAAACGGCGGCACGACGTGCGTTGAAACTTATCGATACCATTACTTATGGTCCTCAGATCGAGTTGGAGTAATGGGTTAGAACGGAGCCCCGAACTGATCACTCTACCCCGTAGCCAAGTCGAATCAAGACTTGCCCTACCCAAATATCATCTTTTGGTAATAGATTTGATTTGAACAGATAGCGCCGACCGGCATCCGCCAGCTCGCCGAGTCGGATAGCGTCCTCAATTCGGCAGATGAACAGATCCATATCAACCGGTGCCCGAGGCGTGCGATGCGCTAGCTGGGCCATCAATGCTTCTCGAATTTCTTCCTGGCTGGGCGGGGTTTGACTGCGCGGTCGCGAAATGATGGCCGGCGGTGTGCTTGGCCTTGGTCGCGCCAATGTGACTGGCGAAGGCATGGCGACTGCGCGATGCTCATCCCCTGGACAACCAGGGGGTGGTGCCTCCGGTCCTGCTCGCGGCGTGCGATAGATCCAACTCTTGTATCCTTCAGTCTGTAGCCAGAACTGGACATCGCGCTTGCGGATTTGCTTCCGTTGTCCGTGCTGGATTTCGCGAACAAAAGCAGTTAGGTTGAGCGCGATAGAGGGCACACGCTGCGTCTGCCATTGCGAGCGCGTGGTGGCGCCGGCGGCCAGATCCCACTCGACTAGTAGCTGCAGAGGGTGCTGGTGGTACCAGACCTGCACGGCGGCCCCCCCCGGAACCGCGGTCACAGGCAGCGTCACCGTCTCAAGGACGAGGACTCGTGGTTGCGGCCCAGGTAAGCAGAGTTTGCAAGCCGGTACCTGTAGCGTTTCAACAATGGCTAGCAGCATGGCTTGACCCATCGCCTCGGTGCAGGAAGCACGCGAGTGATGGGCAAAATGATGGATGTTAATCTGGCCATGACGGGCCACCAAGGGGCCGCGACACGCTGGGCAGATGCAGTCACAGGCGAGTCCTTGGGGAACTTCGCCGACCTCGACCAGAACACCATCTTTCAAACCGAATGGGATCAGGCTCATGAACAGATCCAGGCTAGATACCGACTTCGGGTTCGAGCTGTGATCAGAACTTGAATTGCCACCATATCAACCCCTCCACCAAGAGCACCAGGGAGACCTGACTGTGACTCGACGGATGCATCCGCCACATCTGTTGCATGGCCCATACATACTTCCAAGGTTGGGGTCCTTACCGAATGACTCTGCTGGGACCACGAGTTATGGAATGCTACGTACATTTCAATTATAGTTCAAAAGCATAAATAGATATTTTGATAATGCTACATGATTTTTCGTGGTGAGTGGGGGCAAGTTACTTTATTCCCACTTATGCATGGACTCGGGGAAGGAGTGGCTTTGTTGATGCTGATGCGTTTATCATATCTTGGTGGGGTGGGTGATCGCCTATGCAAGGTGGATGTGTACGATATTTACAGGAGGTGACTGGTGGCAGAGAAAAGAAATGTGTTTATAAGTCATGTTCACAAGGACGATCATGGGCTCCAGAAACTCAAGGATTTGCTGAACCCTAAGGGAATGGAGATTCGTGATGCCTCCATCCATAAGGGAAAGTTCAACAAAGCGACTGATGAACACTACATAAAAACACAGATACTAGCACCTGCTATCAATTGGGCTGGCGTGTTCATATGCTATGTCTCCCCGCAAACCAAGAACAGCGATTGGGTTAACTGGGAAATCGAGTATGCCGCCAAACAGGGCAAGCGCATTGTTGGTGTCTGGGAGCATGGAGAGAAGGGATGCGACCTTCCAGAGGCACTAAAAGAGTATGCCGATGCCTTGGTTGGTTGGAACGGTGATGCAATCATTGAGGCGATCAACGGGAAGGACTCGTGGGAAAATCCTGATGGCAGCGCCTGCTCCCCGGTTCCACTTAAGCGGCACCCCTGCTGATGGCTAGAATTCACTCCTACGTGGTGCGGTACGATAGTGGCTTCGCCCCCAATCCTTTTTACGACTACTGCACACTTGCAACCTGCAAGCCCAGTATCCGCCGAGGTGCTGATATCGGTGACTGGGTGGTCGGAAGTGGTAGTAATGATAGGAGTGTCCGGCGCGGTGGGTATCTTGTGTATGCGATGCGCGTTACTGAGGCACTGACATTTGACGAGTATGGAGTAGATCCACGGTTTGAGTCCAAGAAACCGTACCGCGATGGGAGTCGGAAGCAAAGTTGTGGGGACAACATCTACTTCAAGGCTGCTCCTGCGTCCACTTGGCTGCAGCGAGACTCATTTCACTCTCGACCCGATGGGACGCTCAACCCTGATCATGTAGCTCGAGATACAGGCGTAAACAGAGTCCTGATCAGCAATCATTTTGTATATTTCGGGGGCGAGGGGCCTGAGTTTCCCGAGGAACTGAAAGACCAGCAGGGTCGCCCTCTATGCAAGGCTGGAATAGGCCTAACCACTTTTGACGATGCACAACTGGTTATGAAGCTTGAACAATGGATTCGCAGCCTTGACGTGAGCGGTTATCAGGGCGCTCCATTCGAATGGCTTACTCTGCGCAGGTAACCTATGAAAAAAGAAGGCTCCCTCTTACTCTCGGATTACGCTGCGGAAATTGCAGCCACAGACGTACTTGACCCGGATGAATTCAATCCTATCCTCCAAGGACTATACGGAGAAGTCGGCGGTATAATGGCTACGGCCAAGAAAAATGTTAGAGAAAGAACTGCTTACCCGGGTTTTAAGAAAGCGGCAGAAGAAGAATTTGGCGACACCCTCTGGTATTTGGCTGCAATCTGCAGGCGCCTGCAGATTCCCCTTGAAGATATCTTCACGGAAGCTGCGAGCTACGGAGAATTCAAGAATGTGGGCGCTGCAAGTGACATCACCAACGGTGCGTTAGCCTATATCGCAGTGCCCGTCGCGGCAACTGCTTCGTTGGACGCCACCTTGGTACGTTTGGGGCAATCAGCGGCGGTCCTTCTGGGGGGCACCCCTGCACGCAATGATTTGATTGCTTTCGCTCGGGCCTATCTGGATGCAATTCATGCGGCCGAACTTGCGTTTTCTGAGGTGGCTCGCGGCAATCTTCGGAAAGCTCGCGGCACGTTCTTGGAACCGCAGGCAGACGATCTGGTCGGTCTTGATTTCGACAGTGAATTTGGGATCGAGGAACAGCTACCCAGGGACTTCAAAATCCGGGTCAATCAACGAGGCAGTGGCAAGAGTTATCTCCAATGGAGGGGGGTGTTCATCGGTGACCCTCTAACCGACAACATTGCCGACAGTGATGGCTACCGGTTCCATGATGTCTTCCATTTTGCTTATGCAGCAATTTTGCACTGGTCACCTGTGATGCGGGCATTGATCAAGCACAAGCGAAAGAGCAATCCGACATATGATGAAGAGCAGGATAGTGGTCGGGCCATCGTCGTTGAGGAAGGGGTTGCGGCTTGGATTTTCTCCAGAGCCAAAGAGTTGAATTTCTTCGAGGACCAGAAAAAGGTTTCACTTGGGATTCTCAAGACCATTGGTGAGTTCGTGAGTGGTTACGAGGTGGAGAAATGCCCACTAAAGCTCTGGGAGAAGGCTATCCTGGATGGGTATGCTGTTTTTCGCCAGCTCAAGGCAAATCAAGGTGGCTGGATCATTGGAAATCGAGAACAACGTACCATCAAATACATGCCACTTGAGCCTGAGAAATGAAGATCCACCCATTCGTTCAAGCAGTTGCTTCGCTACAGTTCGATGACTGCTTTAATCCGTATTCGGATCGATGTGAAGTTCATGATCGGCGCGATGCGCCGCGTCGCCGTACTGCCGCACTTTCTGCCATGTTGCGCCGTGCAATCGAGGAACCCATAGACGCGATATGGATCGGGCGAGACCTCGGGTATCGCGGAGGCCGCCGCACTGGGCTAGCCCTGACTGACGACGTTCACATGAGCCAGCACGCTAGGCGTTGGGATCTCGACCTAGCCGCAGAACTGCCGACGAAAGGCAGTGCTGTAGCTGAACGAACTGCTGCGGTCATATGGGGTATGCTGGAACACATTGATGCTCGCATCTTCCTCTGGAACGTCTTCCCCCTTCATCCGCATGAATCAGGAGACCCGTTCACCAACCGGCAGCACAACGCGCGTGAAAGGCGAGCCGGAGAAGAACTGCTCCAACAGCTCATTGCCTTGCTACGCCCTTCTCGTATTGTCGCCATCGGCAACGACGCCGCCGCTGCGGCCCATCGCATCACGGATTCCGTACCTGTGATTTGCGTGAGGCATCCTAGCTACGGAGGGCAGACACAGTTCCAGACACAAATCTTGGAACTCTATGGGCATCCCATGAGGACTGGATCTTTGTTTTGATGGGAGGTTTTAGCATTTTAGCGAACGACAATTAGGGCGGGGTCTGGGTTACGGCACACGTACTACTACAACCCCATAGCTCCCCCGAACTCTGTTGGACTCTCCCCCAATATATGCCGTGTCACATTTCCATGCTCCATCTGAGCTTTGTTGCCCCCCTGCGTACCCTCGCGCTCTTCCTTACAGCTGTGCGCTGTAGCAAAAGCTACTGTAAATTACACTAGCGACGTGTATCACAAACAGACCGCGAGTATTGGAAAGCAGGAAAATTAAGCTACGAGAAAAGCTATCAATAGCCTTTCCACGATGGCACCCCGCGGGCAAAATTCGAGAGAGTGCTCCACTTGTTGCCTCGATCTTCGATGTAATGGTTCATGGTGTTGTTCTGCAGGTGCTTGGTAACGACTGGATAAAGACCCAGGTACTCTTGTCCTTGGAAGCTTTGGTTTTCGGTATCCTGCAATGGGAGAATGGCTACCTGTCCAGGCTTGTGACCATCGAAGAAGCCTAGCTCCCATGGCATCCATTTCGAGTTCGATGCACTATCAGTCGCGATATATATCATAGAATGGGAGTGCTTCATGCGCTGCCTCAGAGTAGCGGCCGTAGCTTTGTCCACGGAATTACGGTTCAGTTGCCTGTCGACAACCCAGTCTACGTAGACATTTAGGTTCTGCTTCTGTAGCAGGATCATCACACCCAAAACAAGATCGGAATCGACGCTGGAGTGGGATAGGAAGATATCAAATTTTTCGTGCTCTTTGTAACTCTCCATTGTCGCGGTCAAAACAGCTTTAGCGGTACGATATCCACGAGCGCTAGTTGCAGCAGCACGTGCCTCGCTTTTGGTGAAGAATGCCATGTTGAGTACTTCTGGTTAGGTTAGTGTTTGATGGCGTTTTCGATCCAGATCGCCAAGTTATCCTTGATATCGCCATAGGCGTTGCTGTAGCTAGGCTCATAAATGAGCGGCTTGATAATTTGATTGTTGCGCTGGAAGGTGAATTGGTCGAAAGGATTGGCACCTTTCGTTCCGAATCCGTTCTGAGGACAATTCAGTCTATGGATGTGAACACCCACCACCGCCTTGCCTAGCTCCCACGCTCGTTGGATCTCATATTTGACCCACGGACGGTTGGCCGTTTGGCTACCGATCAGTACCACGAGGCAGGATTTCCCGTGCAGATTCTTGTCGATCCAGTTCTTCACGCCTTGTTCGGAGCGCTTGATCTGTTCCCAGGTGTTGGGGTTGGCGGGCTCGTCACCATCCAGAATTCCCATGTTGCGAATTTGATGCACCCGCATCACATCGTTATCGAAGTGAAAGCTGTAAAAGACCTTACGCTTCATCTCTAGCCTCCAAGTTTCTTGATGATGGACAGAACCTGCGTCTCGATCTTGGCTCGGTCTGCTGCGGGATCCGCAAGCTGGGCCACTTCTTGTTGGAGCCAGGGATACTGGGCAAAGTGCTTGTCTGGATCCGCCAGCATTTCGTCTGCCAACTCCTTCGCCATGTAGCCAGTAATGCCCAGCGGGAGCACGGCAACCTCAGTTTCCTGGGCGATTTGAAACTCTTCTCTCATGCCATCAGCATTTTTTATGCTGCCACCATCGAACTTGTTGCCGAAGAGGAACAGGGCAATACCGGAAAGACCAATCATGCGGTGCCGATATTCATCCCACAATGCTGGCAGGTCCTTACCACTTGATGGCAACTGCGGAAACGGCCGCATTATGAGCTGATCCTCGGAGTACTTGTCAGGCTTGCTATAGATAGCATCGAGAGCACCGTTTATGACAGCACTGCCAATACCCCATCCGAATCCGTTCACGATGCGGTAACCCGCTTTCACTAAGGAAGCGGAGAGAGAGTGTACAAAGTTCAATGCTTCCTGCTTATCCCAAGTACCATACTCTTCTGCACTACCTGAGATGAAGATAGTTTTTTTGAGAAAACGGTTCTCGATTTCTCTCAGGATGACTGGAATATCTTCATATTCGTCGACTAGCACTGCCTGGATACCAAACCGGAGTAAGTCTCGTGTATGGTGTTCTTGTCGACGTTGCCTGTACATCGCAAAGTCGGCGTCCTCACCCTCTTGCTGTATGGAAGGCTCCTTACGAAGGATGCAGTAGTGGGTTCGTCGATGGGCGGCTGGTACATGCAACCGGCTCAGTACGTAGTCGAGGTTGGGATCAGTGAAGCTGAAGCCAATGAAGAGGAATGTCTTGGAAATCAGATCCCCGCTCAGCGTCGTTACAAAGGCCTCATGGGTCTTGTAGTATTGCTCATACTGAGCTTTGTAGAGAACGGCAGCAGTTGATGAACCTACGTCGCCGTGCATTTTGTAAACAACAGCGTCTCGTTTAGGACGAGTAGTAATAAGGTCATCAGTCTTACGCTTGACATCTGCGACGCGATAGTTATCTTTGAGACTATCTTCGATTATAGTGTCATAGTTTGTCGTCCAATATGTTCCTATTGGAAGCCGTGCGAGGATCTGGTGAGCTGCAGAAGGTTCCGCCTGCTCTGAGAATTCCTCAAGGATTTTTCGTGCCAGACCGGTTGCACTATTCTTCTGATTGACATGGTACTGCGCAACAGAAATCAGGTCATGCTCTAATTTAACCGACAACCCGAGTTCTTCTGCAATTTCACTTAACAGTTCGCTCCAATTAACGAAGCCGCAGCTTTTGGAGAGGCCTGCACCAGCAAATATAGCAGCAGTACCTTCTTCAAGATCCTTTACATACACTCTAATGAAAGCTTCTATTTCTCGCGAAAACTTTGCGCTCATGCTTAGACTTTCATGTAAAAAATTCCAAGAATGATAACATCATTTTTCGAGGGGCTAGCGGTCAAGATGACATGTTATTTGCTTCCTAGAAATGCAAAATGGCCTCCAAACCTGGAAGCCATTTGCTAAGCTGAGTACAGCTGGCAGAATCCCAAAAATCTAGAAAAGTGGGAAAAATCTAGATCTTCGTGAGATCCTACAATCCTTACACGTCGATATTCCGCGCAATCAAGGCATTGCCTTCGATGAAGTTCCGGCGCGGTTCCACTTCGTCGCCCATCAGGGTGGTGAACACGTCGTCCGCGCTCATCACATCTTCAATGCGCACCTTCAGCAGGCGGCGCACGGTGGGGTCCATGGTGGTTTCCCACAGCTGTTCCGGGTTCATCTCGCCCAGGCCTTTATAGCGCTGGATGTTCATGCCCTTCTTCACCTCCGCCAGCAGCCAGTCCAGCGCTTCGCCAAACTCTGCCACCGGTTTCACGGTTTCGCCGCGTTTGACGTGGGCGCCTTCACGCAGCAGGCCGCTGAGCATGTCGCCGGTTTTCTTCATTTCCGCGTAGTCGCCGGATTCCAGGAAGTCCTGGTCCATCACCGTCACCATCACGTTGCCATGCAGTTTGCGGATGATCTTGATCAGGTGGCCGTCGTTCTTTTCGTCGCGCAACAGTTCCAGTTCGATGGCTTCCACCGGCAGCAGCGCGCTCAGTTTGGCCAGCGCGGCGTCCGCTTCTTGCTGGCTGCTGAGGGACAGCGGGCCGGTCTTGAGCATGGCTTCCAGCACCAGCGGGTCGATTACGCGGCTTTCGCGTTCAATCACGGAGCGGGTCAGCAGGAACTGGCGGGCAATTTCGCCCAGGGTATCGCCGGACAGCGCGGCGGCGCCTTCCGCCGGGATCAGCTCGGCTTTTTCCAGCGCCAGTTGCAGCAGGAACTGGTTAAGCTCGGAGTCGTCCTTGAGGTAACGCTCTTGCTTGCCCACTTTGGCCTTGTACAGCGGCGGCTGGGCGATGTAGATGTGGCCGCGCTCCACCAGTTCGCTCATCTGGCGGTAGAAGAAGGTGAGCAGCAGGGTGCGGATGTGGGCGCCGTCCACGTCGGCATCGGTCATGATGATGATGCGGTGGTAGCGCAGCTTGTCCGGATTGTACTCGTCCTTGCCAATGCCGCAGCCCATGGCGGTGATCAGGGTGGCCACTTCCTGGCTTTGCAGCATTTTGTCGAAGCGGGCGCGTTCCACGTTCAGGATCTTGCCCTTCAGCGGCAGGATAGCCTGGAATTTGCGGTCGCGGCCTTGTTTGGCGGAGCCGCCGGCGGAGTCGCCCTCCACCAGATAGAGTTCGCACAGCTTGGGGTCTTTTTCCTGGCAGTCCGCCAGTTTGCCGGGCAGGCCCAGGCCGTCCATGATGCCTTTGCGGCGGGTGATTTCGCGGGCCTTGCGCGCGGCTTCGCGGGCGCGGGCGGCTTCCACGATCTTGCCGCAGATGATCTTGGCGTCGTTGGGGTGTTCCAGCAGATAGGTTTTCAGCGCTTCGCTGATCACTTCATTGACCACCGGGCCAATTTCGCTGGAAACCAGCTTGTCCTTGGTCTGGCTGGAGAACTTGGGGTCCGGCAGTTTGACGGAGAGCACGCAGGTCAGGCCTTCGCGCATGTCGTCGCCGGTGGTGTCCACCTTGGCTTTCTTGGCGACTTCGCTCTCTTCAATGTATTGGTTCAGCGTGCGGGTCATCACCTGACGCAGCGCGGTCATATGGGTGCCGCCGTCGCGCTGAGGAATGTTGTTGGTGAAGCACTGGACGCTTTCCTGGTAGGAGTCGTTCCACTGCATCGCCACTTCCACGGTCATGCCTTCTTTTTCGCCGATGCCGTAAAACACCTTGGGGTGCAGCACGGTCTTGTTGCGGTTCATGTATTCCACGAAGCCGGCCACGCCGCCGGAGAAGGCGAAGCTTTCTTCCTTGCCGCTGCGCTTGTCTATCAGGTTGATGCCCACGCCCTGATTGAGGAAGGACAGTTCGCGGATGCGCTTGGCCAGGATGTCGAAGTGATACTCCACCAGGCCGAAGGTTTCTTCGCTGGCGCGGAAGGTCACTTCGGTGCCGCGGTGGTTGGTGTGGCCGGTGACGGTGAGCGGGGCCACGGCGTCGCCGCGACGGAATTCCATTTCATGGACTTTGCCGTCGCGCCAGATTTTCAGACGCAGCCAGTCGGACAGCGCGTTCACCACGGAGACGCCCACGCCGTGCAGGCCGCCGGAGATCTTGTAGCTGTTGCTGTCGAATTTGCCGCCGGCGTGCAGGATGGTCATGATCACTTCCGCCGCCGATCGCCCCTCTTCCGGGTGGATGTCGGTGGGGATGCCCCGGCCGTTGTCTTCCACGGTGATGGAGTTGTCGGGGTTGATGATGACCTTGATGGTGTCGGCATGGCCGGCCAGCGCTTCGTCAATGGCGTTGTCCAGCACTTCAAACACCATGTGGTGCAAGCCGGTGCCGTCCGAGGTGTCGCCAATATACATGCCGGGGCGTTTGCGTACGGCATCCAATCCTTTGAGGACTTTGATGCTATCCGCGCCGTATTCCTGTTCGCTCATCTGCTGCTTTCTGTATGGAGAGGGGCCGGGCGGGCCGGGAGTGACTCCTGGCGCCGCGCGGCCGGCCTCTGCCGGTCAATCTGAAAATCCGTTTGCCGGAAGCGGAGGCTGGGCCTCCGCCGCCGGCGGGCTGCCGGGTGGCGGCCGGCGTCAAATCCGCATGGGCATGACGATGTACTTGAAGTTGCTGACGTCCGGTATGGTGACCAGGGTGCTGCGGTTGGAATCGCCAAAGGCCAGTTGCAGGGTGTCCGCCGGCAGGTTGGTCAGCACGTCCATCAGGTAGTTGATGTTGAAGCCGATTTCCAGCTCGCCGCCCTGATAGGCGATTTCCAGTTCTTCTTCCGCTTCTTCCTGCTCGCTGTTGGTGCAGAGAATGGACATGGAGCCGGACTTGAGCACCAGGCGCACGCCGCGGAATTTCTCGTTGGCCAGAATGGCGGCGCGCTGCAAGGCGTGCAGGAATTCCAGGCGTTCAATCAGGAAGATCTTGTCGTTGTCCAGCGGGATGACGCGGTTGTAATCCGGGAACTTGCCGTCCACCACTTTGCTGATGATGACGGTGGAGCCGAAGCTGAAGCGCACCTGGTTGGCCAGCACTTCGATATTGATCGGGTCGTCGATGTCCTGCAGCAGCTTGTACAGTTCGATGATGGTCTTGCGCGGCAGGATCACTTCAGACTTGGGCAGGTTGGCTTCCACGTCCGCGCTGGCGAAGGCCAGGCGGTGGCCGTCGGTGGCCACCAGGCGCACCTGGTTGCCGTCGGTCTGCATCAGCAGGCCGTTCAGGTAGTAGCGGATGTCCTGCACCGCCATCGCGTATTGCACCTGGGAGATCAGACGCTTGAGTTCGCGCTGGCTCAGGCTGAAGCTGGAGTCGCTGGCGCTGCCCACGGACAGCAACGGGAAGTCGTCGGCCGGCAGGGTTTGCAGGTTGAAGCGGCTCTTGCCGGCTTTCAGGGTCAGGCGGCCGCCGTCCAGTTGTTCCAGGGTCACGGTGGCGTTGCCCGGGATGGCGCGCAGGATGTCCTGCAGCTTCTTGGCGGAGGTGGTCAGGCGGAAGTCTTCGCCCGGCAATTCGTCGCTGCTGGCGGTGGTGATCTGGATTTCCAGGTCCGTGGCCAGGAAGCCCACTTGTCCGCCTTTTTTCTCTATCAGCACATTGGACAGGATGGGCAGGGTGTGACGACGCTCGACAATGCCGGTGACTGCCAGCAGTGGCTTGAGCAGGGCATCGCGTTCGGCTTGCAGGATCAGCATGGGGCGGGCTCCCGTTGGGTGTTTGTGAGTCGGTTCAAGTTAGGCTTCATGGTCTTAGTTACGCAGCATGGCCAGCAGCGTGTCGTAATCGTGAGCGATATCGGCGTCGTTGCCGCGCATTTCGGCAATGGTCTTGCACGCGTGCAGCACGGTGGTGTGGTCGCGGCCGCCAAAGGCGTCGCCGATATTGGGCAGGGACAGCTGGGTCAGTTCCTTGGCCAGCGCCATCGCCACCTGGCGCGGCCGGGCGATGTCGCGGCTGCGCTTTTTGCTGTGCATGTCGGACAGCTTGATCTTGTAGTACTCGGCCACAGTTTTCTGGATGGCGTCCACGGTCACCTGGCGGTTGCCGGCGGCCAGGATGTCCTTGAGCGCTTCCTTGACCAGTTCCAGCGAGATGTTCTGATTGGTGAAGCGAGCGTAAGCCACCACGCGCTTGAGCGCGCCTTCCAGTTCGCGCACGTTGGAGCGCACGTTCTGGGCAATGAAGAAGGCCACGTTGTGGTCCAGCTTGATGCTGTCGGCCTCGGCCTTTTTCATCAGAATGGCCACGCGCATTTCCAGCTCCGGCGGCTGGATTTCCACGGTCAGGCCCCAGGAGAAGCGGGAGATCAGCCGCTCTTCCATGCCTTCTATCTGCTTGGGATAGCTGTCGCAGGTCATGATCACCTGCTTGCCGCCCTCGATCAGCGCGTTGAAGGCGTAGAAGAACTCTTCCTGGGTGCGGTTCTTGCCGGCAAAGAACTGGATGTCGTCGATCAGCAGCAGGTCCAGCGAGTGGTAGTAGCGCTTGAATTCGTCAAAGGCCTTGTGCTGGTAGGCGCGCATGATGTCGGCCACATAGCGTTCGGCGTGAATGTAGCGGATCTTGGCTTGCGGGTTCTTTTGGAACACGTGGTTGCCAATGGCCTGGATCAAGTGAGTCTTACCCAGGCCCACGCCGCCATAAACAAACAGCGGGTTGTAGGCTTGGTCGCCCGGGTTTTCCGCAATTTGCATGGCCGCGGCGCGCGCCAGCTGGTTGCCCTTACCGGTCACCAGAGTGTCAAAGGTGAACGAGGGGTTGAGCCGGGTGCTTTCGTGGCTTCCGCCAATGGCTTTGACCGCGGCCTGCTTGGCCTGGGACGGCGCGCTGGGGGCCGGCACGCTGGGAGAGGGCTTGGCCTTGACCGGCATCACCGCGGGCGCGGCGGCCGGGCGGCCGGCGGGCGCGCCCAGGCGCAGCTCCACCAGGCACTCGCCCACCAGCTCCACCGCCAGTTCTTCAATGCGCGCCAGGAAGCGGTCCTTGATGAACTGCATAATGAAGCGGTTGGGCGCAAACAGCGCGATGCCCTCTTCCGTGGTTTCAGCCGATAGCGGCTTGATCCAGGTGTTGAACTGTTGCGAAGACAGTTCGGCCTCCAGGCGGGCCAGGCAGCCAGGCCAAAATTGATCCAGTTCGGTCATTACATATACGCAAGTAAAAGCGAAAAACCCGCTGTCGGCTTTACGGCCAAGCGGCGGGAGAAGCCGCCGCGCCCCGCACGCGGGGCGGACGACGTGTGTTCGGCATGATTCAAGGGCCGCGGCCCGCGCATCGCCCGGCCGCAAGGCGGGCCGGACAAGGATGGGGCGGCCCCCGAGAACCGCTGGCAAAATTCCTGGATCGGCCCGCGCCGCGCCTACACGGGCGCGCGTTGCTTCCAGTTGGGTGGGGCTGAATTTTGGCAGCGCTTCTCTGGGTTGGCGTTCCGCCCCGGCGCGCGTTCAATAATTGCGCAGCGGACTCGGAACGGTAAGCCTTGGCATTCTAACGGTTTTTCTCAAAGTTATCCACAGGTGCTTAGAAAATTCCTCATTGACAAACCGGCGTTTATCCTGTCAAATCACGCGTTTATTTCCGTTTCGAAACAGGAATTCCAATCATGAAGCGTACTTACCAGCCCTCCAATACCCGTCGTAAGCGTACCCACGGCTTTCTGGTCCGCATGAAGACCCGCGGCGGCCGCGCAGTGATCGCAGCCCGTCGTTCCAAAGGCCGCAAGCGTCTGGCCGTATAAGCCCTTTGTCGGCTTACCGCTTTCGCCGTGCGCACCGGCTATTAAAAACGGATGAGTTCTCATCCGTTTTTAGTTTGCGGATGTCGCGCAGCAACGCCACGTTCCAGGTATCGGCCCGGCCCAATGAATTGGGGCACGCGCGGCTGGGCCTGGTGGTGGGCCGCAAGGTCCACAAGCGAGCCGTGCGCCGCAATTACATCAAGCGCACGGTGCGCGAGTGGTTCCGCCTGAACCGGCAAACGCTGCCGGAGATGGACTTCGTGGTCCGCGCCAAGGTGCCTTTTACTCGCGCCGAGCGAACTGAAGTGATCACGGCTTTGTCTTCTCTGTTTGCTAAACTGGCACGATGTCGCGTCTCTTCATCCTCCTGATCCGTTTTTACCAGCTGGCTATCAGCCCGTGGCTGGCACCGCGTTGCCGCTTCCAGCCCACCTGTTCCAGCTACGCGATCGAGGCGGTGAAAAAACACGGCGCACTCAAGGGCGGCTGGCTGGCCGCCAGACGCATCGGACGTTGCCACCCTTGGGGCGGCAGCGGCTACGACCCAGTTCCCTGAACTTAAATCCGGTATCGAGAGATGGATTCCAAGCGCCTCATAATCTTCATCATGCTGTCCCTGGGCATCCTGCTAGGTTGGCAGGAGTTTTTCGCGCCCAAGCCGACGCCGCAGCAGGTGGCCGCGCAAAAACAGGCCGCCACGCAGCAGCAGGCCGCCAACAGCGCGTCCCACAACGCCCAGCCGGTGGATTCCAACAAGCTGAGCTCCGGCCAGCGCATCACGGTGAACACCGATGTGCTGAAGGCCGAGATCGACACCGTGGGCGGCGATCTGCGCCAGCTGACGCTGTTGAAGCACGATTCCGCCGTGGACAGCAAAAAGCCGCTTGATCTGCTGACGGACCGGAACGGCCGCGTCTATGTGGCGCAAACCGGCCTGGTGGCCGCCAGCAACCCGGCGCTGCCCACCCACAAAACCGTATTCGCCGCGGAAAAAACCAGCTACGAGCTCTCCGGCGACAAGCTGGAAGTGAAGCTGACCGCGCCGGAAGCCAATGGAGTGAAGGTAAGCAAGATCTACACCTTCACCAAGGGCAGCTACAAGATTGGCGTGCGTTACGACATCGCCAACGGCGGCGCCGCGCCGCTGGCCGCCACCGCTTACTACCGCCTGCTGCGCGACAGCCAGACTCCGGAAGGCGAAGGCCGCCTGGCCCACACCTTCACCGGCCCAGCTGTTTACACCTCGGAAAACAAATTCCAGAAGGTGAGCTTCGACGACCTGGCCAAGGGCAAGGGCGATTACGCCAAGACCGGCAGCGACGGCTGGGTGGCGATGATCCAGCACTACTTCATGTCCGCGTGGATCCTGAAGCCGCTGGACGGCGCCAGCGTGTGCAAGGACGACAAGTCCTGCCGCTTTGAGCTGAAGCAGAGCAACGGCCTGAACTCCGCCGCCGCGCTGGTGGACTACGCCACCATCGCCCCGGGCCAGAGCCTGAGCGTGTCCGTGCCGCTGTTCGCCGGCCCGGAAGAGTACGATGTGATCAGCAAGCTGGCCGACGGCATGGAATACGCCAAGGACTTCGGCATCTTCCACATCTTCGCCTCCCCGCTGTTCTGGCTGCTGACCAAGCTGCACCTGCTGGTGCAGAACTGGGGCTGGGCCATCGTGCTGCTGACCCTGACCGTCAAGGCCATCTTCTACCCGCTGACCGCCGCGTCCTACCGCTCCATGGCCAAGATGAAGGCGCTGGCGCCGCGTCTTGAGCGCATGAAGGAGCAGTACGGCGACGACCGCATGAAGTTCCAGCAGGCGGTGATGGAGATGTACAAGTCCGAGAAGGTGAATCCGCTGGGCGGCTGCCTGCCCATGCTGATCCAGATCCCGGTGTTCATCGGCCTGTACTGGGCGCTGCTGGCTTCGGTTGAGCTGCGCCAGGCGCCGTGGATCCTGTGGTACACCGACTTGGCCCGCCCGGACCCGTACTATGTGCTGCCGGTGATCATGGCGGCCACCATGTTCCTGCAGACCTTCCTGAACCCGCCGCCGGCGGACCCGATGCAGGCCAAGATGATGAAGATCATGCCGGTGGCCTTCTCGGTGATGTTCTTCTTCTTCCCGTCCGGCCTGGTGCTGTACTACGTGGTCAACAACATCTTGTCGATGGCCCAGCAGTGGCAGATCAACAAGAGCATCGAGAAGAAAAACAAGGCCGCGCTGCAATCCTGATTGCCCGGCGCGCTCTGAACCCCAAACCCGGCCGCATGGCCGGGTTTTTTGCTGGATAATTGAAGCGTATTCGCCACGACGCCCCGCCGCGCGGGGGCCGCGGCCCAGATTCCAAGGAATGCCCATGAGCCTCAGCTACACCCCCGCCACCATCTGCGCCATCGCCACCGCTCCCGGCCGCGGCGGCGTTGGCGTGATCCGCGTGTCCGGCAAGGATTTGCTGCCCTTCGCCGCCGCCGTCAGCGGCGGCAAGACGCCCAAACCGCGCTACGCGCTGTACACCGACTTCGTCGACGCCCACGGCCAGCCGCTGGACAACGGCCTGCTGCTCTACTTCCCCGGCCCCAACAGCTTCACCGGCGAGGACGTGATCGAGCTGCAGGGCCACGGCGGGCCGGTGGTGCTGAAAATGCTGCTGGCGCGCTGCGTGGAGCTGGGCGCGCGGCTGGCGGAGCCGGGCGAATTCACCAAGCGCGCCTTCCTCAACGACAAGCTGGACCTGGCCCAGGCGGAAAGCGTGGCGGACTTGATAGACGCCAGCAGCGAAACCGCGGCCAAGAGCGCGCTCAAATCGCTGAAAGGCGCCTTCTCCAAGGAAATCCACGTGCTGGTGGACGAGCTGATCACCCTGCGCATGCTGGTGGAGGCGACGCTGGACTTCCCGGAAGAGGAGATCGATTTCCTCAAACAGGCGGACGCGCTGGGCAAGCTTGAGCGGCTGCGCGGCCGGCTGGTGCAGGTGCAGGCCACCGCCAAGCAGGGCGCCATCCTGCGCGAGGGCATGCACGTGGTGCTGGTGGGCCAGCCCAATGTCGGCAAATCCAGCCTGATGAACGCGCTGGCCGGCGACGACATCGCCATCGTCACCGACATCGCCGGCACCACTCGCGACACCGTGCGCGAGGAGATCGTCATCGACGGCGTGCCGGTGCACATCATCGACACCGCCGGCCTGCGCGACACCGACGACGTGGTGGAGAAGATAGGCATAGAACGCACCTGGCAAGCGGTGGAGCGCGCGGACCTGGCCCTGGTGCTGGCGGACAGCCGCGACGGCCTGACCGGCGAGGTGCAGGCCATCCTGCAACGGCTGCCGGCGGCGCTGCCGCGCGTGCACGTGTTCAACAAGGTGGACCTGTCCGGCGAAGCGCCGGGCCTGGCCGATGAAGACGGCCACCCGCTGGTGCGCCTGTCCGCGCGCACCCACGCCGGCGTGGAGCTGCTCAAGGCCAAGCTGCTGGAGATGATAGGCTACAGCGGCGGCGGCGAAGGCGTGTTCCTGGCGCGCCAGCGCCACCTGGACGCCATCCGCCGCGCCGCAGAACACCTGGAACTGGCGCACGCGGACTGGGAACAAGTGGAAATCTTCGCCGAGGAGTTGCGCATGGCGCAGAACGCGCTGTCCGAGATCACCGGCGAATTCAGCGCCGACGATCTGCTGGGGGTGATTTTCAGCCGCTTCTGCATCGGCAAGTAAGCCCTCCCCTACCGCGTCGCCGTTAGGCCGCCAGCGTCACCCCGGAGTGAAAGGCTATCGTCGGCAACACCTCGTCCAGCACCTGCAAAAAGGTGAAGGCGGCCGGCGACAGCGGCACGCCGCGCCGGGTGAACACGTGGACGTCCCGCTGTAGCTCGGCCGACTCAAACAAGCGGTAGGGCAGATCCCGCGCCGACGGGTGGGAGGCCGCCAGCGCCGACAGCACGCAAGCACCCACCCCGGCGCGGATCAGGCAGAACTGCATGTCCAGATTGGTGACGGTGATCTTGCTGGCCACCTGCTGCCAGAGCTCGGGATGGCTGCGCTCCAGCGCGGACATGATGCTGGTGTCGCTCTCGTCCTGCAGCAAGGGCCATTGCCGCAAGGATTCACAGTTGAGCGGCCCCGCCGGCGGCTCGAAGCCCGGCGGAAACATCACCCCCAAGCGGGCGGAAAGCAGCTGGCGCTTGTCCAGCTTGTCTCCGGCCGCGCCCACATAAGAGCCGATGCCGATGTCCACCTCGCCCGATTCGATGCGGCGCACCACGCCGCCGCTGGTGTCGTCCAGCAGCCGCACATGAATGCACGGGTAGTCTCTTCTCAGCCGTTTGAGCACCTCGGGCAGCACGCTGGACGCAAAAGCCATGCCGCTGGCCACGTAGACGCTGCCGCTGCTGCCGGCTGATTTTTCGCGCAGATCGGACAGCAGCAGTTCAAAGTCGTTCAGCAGCCGGCGGGCCACCGGCAGGAAGGCGTTGCCCTGCGTGGTCAGCGCCACTTTGCGGGTGGTGCGCTCAAACAGCGTCAGCCCGATCTCCTGCTCCAGCTCGCGTATGGTCTTGGTCAGTGTGGATTGCGTCAGAAACAGCTGGCGGGCCGCGGCGGTGAAGCTTTCGGCTTCGGCAACGGCCGAGAAGGCGCGCAGGTGGCGGAGGGAGATATTCATGACGGATTGGAATTGATTGACTTTATTAATTCATTTTACACCAATAACTTTCAACGCTTGCGCGTTTGAAGCTCACGCCCTTCATCATGGAACGGCCATCCCAGCTTTGCCGATAAAACTCAGACGCCAACCGCTGACGCCGCATGCCGTTTGGATTAGGATGCCGGGTTTTGGCCGCCATCGAATTCCTCATGACCGTCTCCCATCGCAACCCGTTGCATGATCCCGACGCCGTGCTGCAACGGCTGCACGGCCTGCGCCCCATTAGCGCCAAGCAGAAGCAAAGCTCCTTCGAACGCGGCTGCGAGCGCTACGCGCAGCTGGCCTTGCTGAGCTCTGGCGGCCTGTTCGCGGCACTGCTGGTTCTGGCCCTGTGGCATCTTGCCGCGCCCTTGCCCCGCATTGGCGTCTGGACCGCGCAAATCCTGGCGCTGCTGTGCATCGCGCTGTCCTTGCTTTCCATCATCGTCAACAGCCTACCCGGCCTGGCCTTGCTGATCCGCTTCCGACACCAGGCCCAGCGCGATCTGTTGAAGGAACTGGGACATGACCGGCTCCAGGCGGCTTTATTGCGACCTTACCGGCAGTCCGCGCTGGAACAGGCGGCGCAGGCGCTGCAAGACAAGCAGGAGCAAGTCGGCAGCCGCATCGGCGCCATCATCGGCAGCCATGAGCAGCTCGCTCTGTTTTCCATCGCCGGCTTCGCCTTGGCGGTGTGGGAAAAACTGTCCGATCAAGGCTCAGCCTTGAACCGGCTGTTCCAGTTCTCCCTGCCTTTCAGCCATTGGAATGGACGCGATCTATTGATGCTGGCCCTGGCCGGCGTCGCCGGCATGCTGCTGGGCGGGGTTCTACTCAAGGCGGTGCTGCACCGGCGCGCTTATCAGCTGGCCTTGCTGCGGCAGGCCATCGCAGACAAAACCCGCCACCGGGACGCGCGGCGGCGGCGTTTTGGCCTGCGCGGCTGAACCGCCGGCCTCAGGCGGCCACCGCCGCCGCCACCTGCCGGCTCAACCGATGCAGATGGTTGGCCAAGGGGCAGCTCAGCGCCAGTTCCTGCTGGCCGTGCCCGCGCAGCAGCAACGCCTGCCAGCTGCCGTCCGGCCCGGGCACCAGGCCACCGCAGACGAAGCCAGCCTGTTGCAGCGCGGCCGCCGCGCGCGGGGCGTCCGGCCCCAGCGCCAGCCTGACGTAGACCAAGCGCCCGGCCGGCAGCGCCGCCACTTCGCGCAGCCGGCCGCCGCTGATGTCCTCCAGCCCCACTTCCAGCCGCCGGCCATGGCTGGCGATGCTGAGGCCGCCAGCCGGAGCTTGCTCCGGCGGCGGCGCGCTGCCGAAGGCGCGGCTCAGCGGCGTCAGCCATTCCCGCCACGCCGCCGGCCAGTTCAGCGCCGGGATAGGCCGGCTTTGCAGCGGCAGGCAGCCCAGCACAATGCTTTCCGGCTGCGGCTGGCCAAACGGCGAAGCCACGTAGTCCAGCAGCAGGCCGGTGGTGTGGAAGCCCAGGGTCTTGGCCAGGCGCTGGCTCTGGCCGTGGGACGACACTTGCTTGATGGTGAGCATGCTCAGGCCCAGGGCCGCGCCTTGGGCGCTGAGATGGCGGCCCAGCGCGGTGGCCAGGCCCTGGCCGCGCGCGTCCGGATGCACCACGTTGAGCGCCAGCTCGGCGCTGCCCGGGCAATGCGGGTCGCGCCACAGCGCGGCGTGGCCCAGCACCCGGCCATCGCGCACGGCGACGGCGGAATGCCAGCGGCCGGCGGCGTTGTGACGGCGGATCATAGACGGCAGATAGACGTCCGGATAGACGTAGTGTTCGCCGTAGATGGCGCGGAACAAGGCGCTGACGCCGGCGGCGTCGTCCGCCTGGAAAACGCGGATGTCTATGCTCATGCCGCCACCTCGTCGTAAGCACGCTGGTCCACCACCCGCATCAGCTTGCCGGAGCGCGGATGGGTGTGCATGGCCTCCGGCGCGCAGTAGGCGGCGTCCAAGCGCAGCAGGCCCTGGCGGCACAGCTCGGCCAGGGCCGGTTGCGCTGTCAGCAGCAGTTGGCGCAGCGGCTCCGCCGCCGGGGCCGGCGCGTATTCGCTGGCCACCCGCAGGCTGAGGGTGTCGACGCCGTCGCGGCGGCCCACCAGCAGCTGCCAGGCCAGCACGCCGCCCTGCCCGCGCAGCAGCGGGTCCAGTTCGTCCGGGAACAAGGACAGCGTGCAGACGCGCACGCGGTGGCCGCGGCTGGCGCGCCCTTGCAGAGCGAACTTGCGTTCCGGCCGCCCGGCCGGCTCGCGCCAGCAGGCCAGGTCGCCGGTGGGATAGCGGATCACCGGCATCAGCCGGCGTTGCAGATTGCTGACCACCAGCAGGCCCTTGCGGTCCGGCTCGGTGATCGGCAGGCCGCTGGCCTCGTCGATGATTTCGACGATGGTGTCGGCGTCGAACACGCGGTGTTCGCCCTGGCCGCAATCCGGCCCGGCGGCGCCGATCAGGCCGGCGTCCACGCTGGCGCAGCCTATGGAGCCGATGCGGGCCTTGGGAAACACCCGGCCCAGCAGGGCCAGTTGTTCGGCGAACAGGCTTTCGCCGCCGTAGAGCAGGCAGCGCACGCCGGGCAGCGTGCGGCCGGCTTGTTGCAGCCAGCTGGCGAAGCGCACCAGCTGCACCGGCACGCCGGCCAGCACATTGATGTCCAGCGTGGCGATGGCGTCGGCCAGCGCGGCGTCCTCGACATTGCAGGTGAACGGGAATTCCACCACCGGCACCGGCGAGTGCGACAGCGCGCCGTGGATGAACAGCAGGCTGGTGTAGAGATCGCCGGCGAAGAACAGGTTGGCGACGCGGTCGCCGGGCAGCAGCTGCCGGCCCAGGCCCTGACCGAAGGCGCGGACGAAGGCCTGCCATTCGTCGCGCCGGAACACCGACAGCTTACCTTCGCTGGTGGAGCCGCCGGTCTTGAACACATGGCCGTCCGCCAGCGGGCCGCTCAGCACCGGCCAATCCGCCAGCGGCTGGCATTGACGCCAGTAGTCGGCCGGTTCTATCAGCGGCAGATCGCTCAGCGTCCAGTCCGCCGGCAGCTCGCGGTACAGCGCGGTGAAAAACGGCGAGTGAGCGCGGGCGTGTTCCACCAGCCGGCGCAGCCCGGCCTCCGTGGCGGCCTTCATCGCGCCGGCTCCGTGTTGCGGCGCAGATCCAACACCAGTGGGGTCTTGCCGCTTTGCGGATGGCGCTGGAACTGGCTGGCCGGGGTGGCGATGACGTCCAGTTGCAGCAGGCCGCCGCTGACCACCTCGTTCAGCATCGGGTGTTGCAGCAGGCGGGCGCGCACCTGCGCGGCGTCGCCGTCGGCCAACACCCGGATGCGGTCGCCGCCGCTGGCGGCGTGGTCCACCAGCCATTGCACAGCCAGGCCCAGCGGCGCGGACAGCGCTTCCGGGTTGACGAAGATGGTGCCGGCGCGCAGCAGCGCGCCGTGGCGGCCGGTGAGCTGGAAGCGCGGCGACGGCAGACCGCAGCCGCAGCGGCCGGGCAGCCAGCGGCCCAGATCGCCCAGGTCGTAACGCCGCACGTTCTGGCCTTCCCGCGCCAGCGAGGTGAAGGCCAGGCGGCCGACGGCGCCGGGCGCGGCCGGGCGGTCGCTGTCCTGCTCCAGGATTTCCAGCCACTGGATATCGGCCAATAGATGGAATTCGCCGTCGCGGCCGTGGCCGCAGGCGTGGCCCAGCGGGCCGGCGTCCACCGATCCGTACATCGCGGAGCGGATCAGCTCCACGCCGAAGCCGGCCAGGAACTGGCGTTGGCCGTCGCTGATGTGTTCGCCGCCGCAAAACAGCTTGCGCACGCCGCCGTAGGCGCGCAGCGCGGTTTCCTCGCATTCGAACAGGCGCTGCAAGGTGCCCGGCATCCCCACCAGGGTGTTGACGCCTTGGGACACGATGAAGTGGGCGATCTGGCTGAAGTCGTCGTCCACCGGGCCGCCCATTGGATATTGCGGCGCGCCCAGCTTGTCCAGGATGGTGAAGAAGCTGAGCATGCCTCCGTAGAGGTTGCCGCCGTAGAGCAGATTCATCACCCGGTCATGCGCCGGGTCCAGGCCGGCGGCGAGCAGGCCGTCCGCCGCCGCCTGCATCTGGCGGTGGTAATCGCGGTAGCTGAAGCCGGCCAGCTTGGGTTCGCCGCTGCTGCCGCCGCTGCGGAAGAACAGCTGGGCGGCCGGCCCCATTTCGGCTTGCTGGAAGGCCGTTTTGTCCATCACCGGCAGCGCGTCCAGACCGGCCGGCGGCGGCGGCAAGGCGTCCAGCGTCGCATGGCCCGGCAGCTGGCCGTCGCGCAGGCTGACCGACACCCGCCGCGTCAGCCGGCTCAGCGCGTAAACGCCGTCGTGCGGCTCGCCGGCGTAGCCGTCGTGCATCGCTCCCGCCGGGCACAGCCGGCCGACGCCGGCGTCCAGCAGCAGGCGGCTGAGCGCCGGCAGCTGTTCCGGCGCGGCGATCAGGCCGCAGCTTTGCAAATGGGTGCGCCAGGGCAGCAGCAGTTCCACCAGCCGCGCGCGCGGCGCCGGCCGCAGTTGCAGGGTGCGGAACAGCGGCGAGGCCGCCAGTTCCTGGCGCTGCGCCCAGGCCACGCGCCAGCCCTCGCCCTGCTCCACCGCGCCGGCCACGCCGGCGAAAGACTGGTCCAGCCGCAGCATGGCCAGCTGGCTGGAGATTTCCGCGGCTTCCTGCACATCCGGCTGCAAGGCCGGCCAGGCCGGCGCGCGCCGCGCCAGCGCGGCGGCTATGGCCTGGGCCACGCTGCGCAAGGCGGCTTCGTCCTCGCTGTCCACCAGCAGGCATTGCGGGCTGGAGCAGGCTTGCTGATCGAAACGACAAACGTCATCGGCCAGCGCCTCGTAATCGGCCACCGTCGCCGCGGCCGGGTCCAGGTAGGCGAAGCTGATGCGGTGGCCCCAGGCTATCCAGCGGCAGCCGGCCGGCACTTGGCGGCGGATTGCTTCCAGCGCGGCGTCGCCGCCCCAGGCGGACACCGCGTCGGCGCGGGCCAGCAGGCCGGCCAGTTGATCGGTGGCCAGCGGCAGCACCGCCACGTGGGCGGCCAGATCGCCGGCGGCGTCGTGGCTCAGAAAGTCGGCCAGCAGCCGCGCGCTGCGGCCCTGATCGCTGCCGCTGGGGCGCAGCCAGTTGACGTTGCCGGCCAGCAGGCTTTCCAGCACCGCCATGAAGGGCAGCAGCGGCGCGTTGGCCGGGGTGATGTGGGCCACCAGGCCCAGCGGCCGCCAGCTTTCGAAGCGGGGCTGGCGGTAGTCGAAGCGGCGCAGCGAGAAGGCCTGTTCGCCCAGCTCGCGACTTACCTTGGCTTCCAGCGCCTCGCGCCGGCAAAAGCCTTGCAGCGCGTCGACGGCGGCGGCGTCCAGGCCCAGCGCCTGCGCCCGTTGCGGCAGGGCGGCGGCGAAGCCTTCGGCGCATGCCAACACCGCGTCCAGCGCCGGCGGCCGGGCCAGCGCTGCCGGCAGCCCGGCTTGCAATTGCGCCAGCGCGGCGGCGGCGTCCACGGCGGCGTTCAGTGTTCCATTTAATAGATACATATCAGGATTCCTTGATCAATTCGGAGGCGGCCACCGCGCAGCTGCGGCTCTTGCTGGTGCCGGCGCGGCCCAGCAGTTCGAACCAGTCGGTGGCCAGGCCGCAGCCGCAGCTCTCGGCCGGATGCAGCACGGCCAGATCGCCCATCACGATGCTGTGCGCCGGGCTGGAGGTGATGTAGGGCGACAGCAGGTTGAGGAAGCCGGCGCCGCCGTAGGGTTGCGGCCGCAGGCTGGCGGTGTCGCGGATCACCGCGCGGGCGTAGCTGGGCAGGTGGAAACGGTGGCGTTCGCATTCCACGTAGGGCACCGGGTGCTCCACCGCGCCGTAGCCGTCGCGGCAGCGCGCGTCCGGAATGCCCAGTTGCTCGCCCAGCCGCCGGTACAGCTCGGCCTTGGGAATGGCGCGGTCGGCGTGGGTTTTCCAGCCGCCGCCCAGGAACACCAGCGATTCCGGATTCAGTTGCAGCGGCGGCAGGCCCAGTTCCCGCATCCGTTCCAGCGCAAACCACAGGAAGGCGGGGAAGCCCAGCATGCGCACCGGCAGGCCTTGTTCGGCGAAGTCCTGCAAGGCGCGGATCACGCCGAAGGGATCGAACTCATTGCCGTGGCCGTTGTGGCGCAAGGCGTAACAGGCCTGGTTCACCGGCGCGTATTTGCACAGGAATTGGTCGGTGTAGGCGGTGCCCAGGGTGATGGCGCCGGCCGGTTCGTAACTGAGCAGCAGGTAGTTGCACGGCTGTTGCGGCGTGTCCCAGCCGTAATGCCGGAAGATGCGATCCACCATGCTTTGCGCCGCGCCCAGGCTGCGCGCGTCGTAACGCATGCGGCTTTTCTGGCCGGTGGTGCCGGAGGAGGTCAGCTCCAGCGCGTCCTGGCCGGCGGCACTGACCACCAGCCGGCGCTTGAAGTAGTTGGCGAACAGCGGCGGCAGCTGCGACCAATCGTCCAGCGTTTCCAGCGCGGCGGCGTCCAGGCCGTTGGCCTGCAGCCAGCTGCGATAGCCGGGTGTGTGTTCGCAATGGTAATGGCTCAGTTCGCGCATGGCGGCGTCGAACAGCCGGTCGCCGTCGGCATCGGCGCGATAAGGGTGTTCCAGCGCGCACAGCGCGTCGACATGGTTCAGCATGGTGGGGCTCCGGGAGTGAGAATGGGGAATCAAGCCGCTTGCAAGGCGTAAGCGCGCTGCTTGAGCAAACGCCACAGCGGCCACGCCGCCAGGCCGGCGCCCAGCGCGGCCCAGCCGGCGAAGGCTTGCAGTCCGGCGCCGGCGCCCAGCCAGGCCAGCGCGCTGCAGCCCAGGCCGAGCAAGGCGGTGGAAATCATGCCCAGCATCGCCGCCACCGCGCCCTTGCCGCTGTCGCTGGCGTAGAGGGTGAAGCGGTACAGGGTGGCGTGGCCCAGGCCCAGGCCGAAGGCATACAGCGTCAGGCCCGCCGCCAGCGCCGGCAGCGCGCCGCTGGACCAGGTCAGCGCCAGCATCGCCGCCAGGCCGCCGAACAAGGGCCACAGCGCCAGCCGCAGCACCCGCTCCAGTTCCAGGCTCGCGGCCAGCCGGTTCAAGGTCAGATTGCCGGCGATCAGCCCGCCGAACACCGGCAGCTGCCACAGGCCGTATTCGACGCCGGACAAGCCCAGGCCGCGCATCAGCAGCAGCGGCGACAGGCCGATCCAGCCCACCAGCGGAATGGACAGCAGGCCCAGCGCCACGCTGCCGTGCATGAAGGGGGCGTTGCGCAGCAACGCCGCGTACTGGCGCGCGCTGCGTCCCAGGCGCAGCGGGCTCGCCGCCAGCCGGCTGCCGTCGCGCCGCTGCACGCCCAGGGTTTCCGGCATCCAGCGCCACAGGCCGACGGCCACCAGCGCCGCCAGCGCGCCGATCAGCGCGAACAGGCCGCGCCACGGCAGCAGGCCCAGCAACAGGCTGCCCAGCAGCGGACCGACCAACGGCGACAGCAAGGCGATATTGGCCAGCAAGGCCATCAGCCGCACCGCGTCTTTTTCCGGAAACGCTTCTTGCAGCGCCGGATAGCTGACCACCATCACGAAGCCCAGCGACAGGCCCTGGATGAAGCGCAGCAGATTGAACAGCTCGATGTCGCGGCTGCCGACGGCGGCGAGACAAGCCAGGGCGAAGCCGACGGCGCCGGCCACCAGCAGCGGCTTGCGGCCGTAACGGTCTGACAATGGTCCAATCAGCCATTGCAGGGCCACCCCGCCCAGCAGGTAGGCGTTGAGCGCGGTGGGCACGTGGCGGGCGTCGGCGTTCAGGTCGGCGGCGACTTGCAACATGGCCGGCATCACCATATCGCTGCCGATATAGGTCAGCAGTTCGAAAGCGGCCAGCAATAGGCAAAAGCCCAGCGCCCGGCCTCGAGAAATAGGCAGCAGGGATTGAATTGAGTTTTGACTCATAAAATATCAAGGTAATTGAATGGCAGCCCTATAAAAACCATGGGCTATTTAAAACCGACAATGAAAAAACGACGCGAAGGCGTAGACGGCGCGGCATTGATTTCGGCGATCAAGCAGGGCCGCTCAATGACGATGGCCTACTCAGAAGGGGCGAGATTATAGACAGGCTTGTTGAATGAATTGACTGCCCTATTGGACAGTTATTCTAGAGTAAATATATTAATATCCAATTTTGGCGACGGATATTTATATAAATAAACCACAACGCAAAATAATATGCAAATGGCAAGTTTATTAATATTTGGAGAGACGATTCCAATCAAAACCATTGTTTGATTAAACAACGACTTTCCCAATCAGCATGTAAATTGCGCTGAGCGGCGCAGGCCTAAAGCGCGGGATGACCTCGTTTCATTGCGTTGCAACAAGCATGACAATGGATTCTCAAGGTTAAAATGTCATCTCCATCGACATTACGCTTCCAGGAGCCCGCCCTCATGAGATCCGTCCTGCCCTTTGCCGCCTTCCTGTCCTTGTTCTGCGCCGCGCTTGCGCTGGCCGGCGCGCCGCCGGCGCTGGTGGTCACCGGCCAGATCAAGGTGTCCAACCAGGCCCGCGCCGGCGAGTACCACTTCAGCAAGGCCGAGCTGGAGCGCCTGCAGCAGCGCACCATCCAGACCAAGACCACCTGGACGCCGAAGTCGGCCTTTACCGGCCCCACGCTCTCCGCCATTCTGCGCGCCGTGGGCGCGACCGGGCGGCCGGTGGAAGTGGTCACAGAAGACCAGTACAAGGTGGTGATTCCGCCCGGCGACCAAAGCCGCTATCAGCCCATCTTGGCGCTACGCATCAATGGCCGGCCGCTGGAGGAGATGGGCTTCAGCCAGTGGATGATGTATCCGCTCAACGACTTCCGCGAACTGCAAACCGCCGACATCGACGCCAAGCTGGCCTGGCGGGTGAAGGCGCTGGTGGTGCGTTGAGCGCGGCGTAGCGCTTAGACCCGCTAACAAAACCCCTGATGCTGCGTTGCGCCGACTTGCCGTACTCAAGTACTGTCTGCGTCGGCGCGCCTTGCCTCAGCCGTAAAACTGAGTTTTGTTAGCGGCTCTTAAGCCACTAGCCAAGCGCTGATGCCGCGTTGCGCCGATTGGCCTCAGCCGTGAGAGCGGTTTTTATGAGCCGCTTTTAGCCGAATTCTCGACTAAAAATGTCAATGCGCTGAATAAATCCAGTTAGTCCCAAGTAAATATTTACCTGAATAAAATAAGAACTTTGGAATAAGAAGCGGACTCCAGTGGGTAGGCTCCCGCCCTTCATGCCGGTGGGAGCCAGGGCGCAACCCGCAACTGGACAGGCCGTGCCCTGCGCCCGCAGCAGTCCGGCATGGCCTGATGGAATAAGAGAAATATGCACGCATTTAAGCTCAGTTCCTGTCTATGGCTTGGCGCCGCGATGGCCGCCAGCCTGCCCTCTCTGTCCGCCTTCGCCGACGCGCCGCGCCAGCTGACGCTGGAACAGCGCGGCGATCCGGGAGAATGGCTGCTGGCGCACCGCCGCGGCTTCCTCACCCATCCCACCCAGTCCACCGGCTATTGGGCCCGCAAGGGCGAAGCGCTGAGTGTCAATATCGCCTATCAGGGCATGCCGCCCAATCTGCCCCCGGAGCTGTGGCTGGTGCCTATCGCCAACGCCAACAGCGCCATGCCGTCCAATCAGGTGGTCCAGCTGCGCCCCGGCCTCAATCAGATCACCGCGCAGAACGACGGCGTGATCTATTTCGCGCCGCGCAGCCAGCCCGGCAGCGGCAAGATCGTGGCGACGCTGCAAAGCGGCGGCCGCGAAATACCGCGTTTCGTGCTGGGTCAGCACAGCAGCGCGGACTGGAACGCCATGCTGAACCGCCTGTCGGCCGAGCCCTACGCGGAGCTGGTGGGCAAGCGCATGATCGTGACCATGCCGCAGTCCATCCTGCGCCAGCAGGTGGACGACCCGGTGGCCACCATGACGCTGTGGGACCGCATCGTCACCCTGGCCGAGGAACAATACGGCCTGGCCGCCGGCAATCCTTACCCGCACACGGCGACGCCGTTCCAGTACCAATTCGTCACCAAACCGGACAGCAGCGGCGGCTATATGTCGGCCAGCAATTACTGGCTGGGCACCAATGTCGGCGGCGCCGGCTCGGTGGCCAACTCCAAATTGCTGCAGCAGGACGGTTGGGGCCCCTGGCATGAGCTGGGTCATCACTACCAGATGCCGGCGATGACTTGGAACGACCAGACCGAGGTGACGGTGAACCTGACCTCGCTCTATGTGCAGCGGGCCTTGGGCCAGCGTTCGCGGCTGGAAACCGGCGGCAAATGGGACCTGGTGCGCCAGCACCTGAACCAGGCGCAGCCGTCTTTCGACGCGCAAACGGACTTGTTCGTGCGCGCGGCGATGTTCTGGCAGCTGGACCTGGCCTTCGGCAAGGATTTCTACAGCCGGCTGGGACAGCGCTACCGCAGCATGCCCTTCGCCGAGCTGCCCGCCAACGACGAGGACAAGCGCCAGCGCTTCATCATCGAAACCAGCCGCGTCTCCGGCCAGAATCTGACCCCCTTCTTCGACAAATGGGGCCTGAAGGCCAACACGGCCACCCGGCAGAGCCTGAGCAACCTGGCCCTTCCCAGTTTGTCCCAGCCGATCTGGCTGAACCGCGACGAAAGCCTGCTCTATCGCTACCCGCTGGAGCAGCAGGGCCTGGCCGGACGCGTGTCGCTGCCGGACGCCGTCGACGCCGGCCGCACTTTCAGCGTGGAAGCGCGGGTCAGCAACGCCGGCGGCAAGACGCTGCGCTACCAGTGGCAGCTGCCGCCCGGTTTCGGCGGTTCGCCCGGCAACAGCGCAACGGCGACGCTGACCGCGCCCGCGCAGGCGCTGCAAGGCGCGTACGCGCCGATCCGCGTCACGGTCAGCGACGGCGTCACCCAGATGACGCTGGGCAGCGCCATCCAGCTGCGCCGCCCCGGCGCGCAAAGCTACGACGCGATGATTCTGGCCGCCTACAACAAGAGCGCGCTGCAAAAATGGAGCGAGAGCCGCACGGGCACGCCGGGGGACGTCTACGTCTACGACAACCCCTACCGCAACACCCGCGACTACTTCCAGCTGAAAACCGCGAGCTACGGCTACTTTCCGACCGAAGGCGGCAGCAACGCCGGCTGGCAGTTCCTGGACAGCTACAACGGCGCGCCGCTGTCCGCCTCCCAGTCCTACGACCTGGCGATGCTGACCTCGCAGCGCAAGAGCCGCTTGAACAGCTGGAGCGACAGCCGCAGCGGCGCGGTGGGGGACGTCTACGTCTACGACAACCCCTATCGTTCCAGCCGCGACTACTTCGTGCTGAAGAACACGAGCTACGGCTACTTTCCCACCACCGGGGTCAGCAACAGCAACTGGACCTACATCGGCGCCTATGACGGCAGCCAGTACCAGGTGCCATAAACGCGGCTCCCGCAAGCGGGCCGGCCTCGTCCTTCGTCGAGGCCGGCCCGCCAAAGTCGCCACCACCTTGAACGCGTCCCGGTCGCCCTGGTGACGGCATTGGTCGCTCCCGTGCGCTAACTCTCGACGCCGCGCGCCTAGATTGATCCTTGCGCTCCGGCTCCCTCTGAGTCCGCGGCGTCAACATGGTCACGGCCATGCTTTCCAACCTAGCGGCCCGACGCTGTCCGTCGGCGACGGCCGCTTGCGGGAGAGTCGGACATGAAACCTGCCATTCCCTGGCTGGCGTTGCTTTGCGGCGCGCTAGCCGCCCAGACCTGGGCCGCGGAGCCGGAGAGCTGTCGCAAGATCCGCTTCGCCGACATCGGCTGGACCGATATCGCGGCCACCACCGGCCTGGCCACCGCCGTGCTGCAAGGTCTGGGCTACCAGCCCAGCACCCAGCTCGCCTCGGAGCCCATCGCCTTCACCGGGCTCAAAAACCAGCAGATCGACGTTTATCTCGGCTATTGGGTGCCGTCGCAAACGCCGGCCATCACGCCCTTTCTACAGGCCAAGGCGCTGCAAGTGCTGCCGGAACCCAATCTGATCGGCGCCAAATACACGCTGGCGGTGCCCAGCCAGGTTGCGGAGCAGGGCCTGCGCACCTTCGCCGACATCGCGCGCTTTCGCGAACAGCTGGACGGCAAGATCTACGGCATCGAATCCGGCAGCCAGGGCAACGCCATCATCAAGCGGATGATCGCCAACAACGATTTCGGCCTGCAAGGCTTCACCCTGGTGGAATCCAGCGAGAGCGGCATGCTGGCCGCGGTGTCCCGGGCGATACGGCAAAAGCGCATGGCGGTGTTCCTGGCCTGGGAGCCCCATCCGATGAACTATCTGATGCGGCTGAGCTATCTGGACGGCGGCGACAAAGTCTTCGGCGCCAAATACGGAGGCTCCAAGGTCTATACCGTGGTGGCCAACGGTTTCATGCAACGCTGCCCCAACGCCGGGCGGCTGATCGGCCAGCTCCGCTTCAGCCTGGACATGGAAAACCAGGTGATGAACGCCATCCTCAAACGGGTCCCGCCCGCGCGCGCCGCGCGCCAATGGCTGCAAGCCAACCCCCAGCCGCTGGCGCGCTGGCTGGACGGCGTCGCCACCTTTGACGGCAAACCCGGCCTGCCCGCGGTCCAGGCCTATCTGCGCCAAGGCGAAGGGAGCGGGCCATGAACCGGGACATCGTGCTGAGCTGCGCGGTCACCGGCGCCGGCGACACCGTGGGCAAGCACCCGGCGATACCGGTCACGCCCAAGCAGATCGCCGCCGCCGCGGTAGAGGCGGCGCGCGCCGGCGCCACCGTGGTGCACTGCCATGTGCGCGACCCGCTCACCGGCAAGGGCAGCCGCGACCCGGCGCTGTACCGCGAGCTGGTGGAGCGCATCCGCGCATCCGGCGTGGACATGATTCTCAACCTGACCGCCGGCATGGGCGGCGACGTGGAGTTCGGCCCCGGCGAGCGACCACTGCCGCTGGGGCCGGGCACCGATCTGGTCGGCGGCCTGGAGCGCCTGCTGCACGTAGAGGAGCTGCGCCCGGAAATCTGCACGCTGGACTGCGGCACCCTCAATTTCGGCGACGGCGACTTCATCTACGTCGCCACCCCCGGGCAGCTGCGCGACGGCGCGCGGCGCATCCAGCAACTGGGGGTCAAGCCGGAACTGGAAGTCTTCGACACCGGCCATCTGCGCTTCGCCAAACAGCTGCTGAGCGAAGGGCTGCTGGACTCGCCGCCGCTGTTCCAGCTGTGCCTGGGCATTCCCTGGGGCGCGCCGGCCGACACCACCACGATGAAGGCCATGGTGGACAGCCTGCCGCCGGGCGCGCAGTGGGCGGCTTTCGGCATCGGCCGGCTGCAAATGCCCATGGTGGCGCAGGCGGCGCTGCTGGGCGGCCATGTCCGGGTGGGGCTGGAAGACAATCTGTACCTGGCCAAAGGCGTGTACGCCAGCAACGGCGCGCTGGTGGACCAGGCGCGGCGGCTGCTGGAGCTGATGGGCGCTCGGGTGCTGACGCCGGCGGAAGGCCGGATCACGCTGGGCTTGCCGCCGCGCGGCGGAAAAGGAGATTGAGATGGCTTACCGTACCGACATCGCCACCTTCGGCGTGCTGGGCGCCGGCGTCATCGGCGGCGGCTGGGCCTGCCGCGCGCTGGCGGCCGGCTGCGACGTGCTGGCCTGGGACCCGGCGCCGCAGGCCGAAACCCGGCTGCGCGCCCAAGTGGAGCGCGCCTGGCCGGCGCTGGAACGCCGCGGCCTGGCCGCCGGCGCGTCCCCCGAGCGGCTGAGCTTCGTCGCGCGGCTGGAGGATTGCGCCGCCGCCGATTTCATCCAGGAAAGCGCGCCGGAAACGCTGGCGCTGAAGCGGGAACTGCACCGCCGCATCGACGCGGCCGCCGCGGAAACGGTCATCATCGCCTCCTCCACCTCGGGCCTGCTGCCCTCGGAGTTCTATCAGGACGTCCGCCATCCGCAGCGCTGCGTGGTGGGCCACCCCTTCAACCCGGTCTATCTGCTGCCGCTGGTCGAGGTGCTGGGCGGACGCGATACCGCGCCGCAGGCGCTGGACGCCGCCCAGCGCATTTACGCGGCACTCGGCATGCGGCCGCTGCGCGTGCGCCGCGAGGTGCCCGGCTTCATCGCCGACCGGCTGTTGGAAGCCCTGTGGCGGGAGGCCTTGCATCTGGTCAACGACGGCGTGGCCACCACCGGCGAAATCGACGACGCCATCCGCTTCGGCGCCGGCCTGCGCTGGGCCTTCATGGGCACCTTCCAGACTTACACCCTGGCCGGCGGCGAAGCCGGCATGCGCCATTTCCTGAAGCAATTCGGCCCGGCGCTGCAACTGCCCTGGACCCGGCTGCCGGCGCCCGAACTGAGCGAGGCGCTGATAGACCAGGTGGTGGACGGTTGCGCGCGCCAGCTTGGCCAACGTTCGATCGCGGAACTGGAACGTTATCGCGACGACTGCCTGATCGGCGTCATGGAAGCGGTGGCGGCCGCCAAGCGCAAACATGGTCTGCAAGCTCATGAGTAAGCGCCTCGCCCTGTACCGCGCGACGACGCGGCCGGACTGGCTGGACTACAACGGCCATGTGCGCGACGCCTATTACCTGCTGGTGTTCAGCCACGCCGTGGACGCGCTGATGGAGCGCATCGGCATGGACGCCGCGGCGCGCGAGCGCAGCGGCCACACCCTGTACACGGCGGAGGCCCATCTGCGCTATCTGCGCGAAATCCGCCAGCAGACCGCCTTGCGGGTGGACGGACAGTTGCTGGCCCACGACGCCAAGCGCTTGCGGCTCCATCTCAGTCTGCATCGCGACGAGGAGGCCGACGCCGCAGCCAGCTGTGAACTGATGCTGCTCAATGTGGACGGCCGCCAGGGCCGGAGCGCGCCGTTCTCCACGCCGGTGCGGCAAAGCCTGGACGCGCTGGCGCGCCAGCAAGCCGGCCTGCCTTGGCCCGAGGACTGCGGCCGCCGCATCGAGATGATTTGAGCGGCTCACTTCGCGTCTCGCCGCCGCTCACCCTTAGACCCGCTAACAAAACCCCTGATCCTGCGTTGCGCCTCCTTGTCGTACTACTTGTACTGCCTGCGTCGGCGCGCCTTGGCTCAGGTAGGTTGCGCGGTTTTGTTAGCGACTCTTAGAACCTGTTTACGATCTGCTGCGCTGCGTGGAGCGTTACACGGTGAGTACCGCTTCGAAATGCTCATGTACCACGAGTACATTCCGCTTTCTCAGCGGTTTTCGCCTTGTCTCGCTCTTGCTCGCGAGATCGTAAACAGGTTCTTAGCGCCGCTCCGCTCCCGGCGCGCAGCCAAAGCGGCGGCGGTAAGCGCGCGCGAAATAACTGGCGGACTCGAAGCCGCAAGCCGCACTGACCTGGGTGACGTTGAGCCCGCTCTGGCACAGCAAGCGCCGCCCGTGTTCCAGACGCAGCCCCAGGTAAAAGACATTGGGCGCCGCGCCCAACTGCGCGCGGAACAAACGTTGCAGCTGACGCGCCGTCACCCCCGCCCCGGCCGCCAAGGCCGCGCTGTCCAGCGGCGCGTCCATATGTTTTTCCATCAGGGTCAGGGCCTGGATCAGCTTGCGGCTGTGCACGCCGTAACGCGCGCCCAGCTCCAGCCGCTGATGATCGCTCTGGGCGCGGATGCGCCCCAGCACGAACTGTTCCGATACCTGCACCGCCAGCTCATGGCCATGGCTGCGCGCCATCAAGGCCAGCATCATGTCGATGGAGGCGGTGCCGCCGGCGGAACTGATGCGCCGCGGCCCCAGTTCGTAAAGCTCCTGGGTGGCGTTGAGCAGCGGATAACGCTCGCGGAACGCCGGCAGCGCCTCCCAGTGCAGGGTCAGCCGCTGCTGCCGGAACAGCCCGGCCTCGGCCAGGAGGAAACAGCCGGTGTCGATGCCGCCCAGCACGCGGCCGGCGGCGTCCTGGCCGCGCAGCCAGGCCAGCAGGCCGGCGCCGCCGTGGCGCAGCGGATGGAAACCGGCCGCCACCAGCACCGCGTCGGCCGCCTCCGCCTCGTCCCAGGCGCCGTGCGCCGCCACGGACATGCCGTTGCTGGCGACAACCGGCCGGCCGTCGGCGCTCAACAGCCGCCAGCGATAGGCGCCGTCGCGGAAGCGGTTGGCCACGCGCAAGGGCTCGGTGGCCGCCAGCAAACCCAGCATGGAAAACTCGGGCAGCAACACAAAGCTGAAGTCCCGCATGCTCAGCCCTCGTCCGCGGCGATGATCAAATCCATGGCGCGCCTTCGTTAAATATGTTTACAATCAACAGCCTACCGTTCATTCACTGCAAACGGCAAGCCAACGCGCGGCCATCCACGCCGATCCGCGCCGCGCCAGCCAATGGGACAGGTTGCCGATGCGGACATTTCCAATACCATATTGTTTCCATGGTTTTTTTCGGAACGGTGAATTTTTCCGCCCGCGCCGCGCCCGGCCATCCGATAATGACCCACTGGCCGCAGTCGGCAGCGCGGGGCCGCCGACGCCCGTTCGCACCTGTTCATCATTGTGAAACTCAAGTCCCTTTTGGCTCTGGTCTGCCTGATGGCCGGCATGCAGCGCGCGGCGGCGGAGCCGCCGCTGGTCTTCGCCTACAATCTGTTCCCGCCCTGGAAAACCATGGACGCGCGCGGCGCGCCGCAAGGACCGTACACCGAGCTGATGCGCGAGATGGCCAGGCGCGCCAAGCTGCGGCTGGTCTTCCTGCCCTGCCCGCTGGCGCGCTGTCTGCAATACATGCGCCAGGGCAAGGCCGACGTGGTGATAGGCGTGAAGAACACCGCCGCCCGCCGCGAGTTCATCGACTTCATCGACCCCGCCTTCGCCAGCGGCAGCCGGCTGGCGCTGTATCAGCGCGCCGACGACCCGCGGCCGCTGCGCAGCTACCGCCAGCTCTATCCCTTTCTGATCGGCGTGGTGGAGGGCGTGCGTTATCAGGACGAGTTCGATGGCGACCTGCGCCTGCGGCGCGAGCCGGCCCCGTCGCTGGACTCCAACTTCCGCAAGCTCAAGGCCGGCCGCATCGACGCCCTGATCGCCGACGAGCGCCAAACCGCCGAGCTGGCCGCCGACGCCGAATTCCGCCGCTACGTGAGGCGCGCGCCGCTGCTGCTGTATTCGCCGGAGCCGCGCCGCATCGGCCTGTCCCCGCGCTCGCCGCACAAACGCCGCATCGCGCTGGCGATGCGCTCCATGCTGCAGGACGGCACCGTGGCGCGCCTGCTGGCCGAATCCCAGAAGCCCCTCTCCTAGCCGCCGTCGCGCGCGCGCAACAGCCCAAGCCGCCCGGCGCGGCCGCGCTCCCGGGCTGGCAACTGGCGCATGGCGCAGCTTTACAAGCCGCGCCGTCAACGCTAGTGTCGTGCATAAGCCTTGCCGGCAGCATATGCGCGTCGACCGGCCTCATCCGCCTCCGCGCCTTGTTCCGCCTGCCCGCCCACGGTCGCTTCGCCGTCTTTCTTCCGCAATTCCGTTCCAACAGCCGTTGACTGGCCTCTGTCTGATTCACGTCACATCGCTGCTGTAGGGTTTTGCTAGCATCCGGCCCTTTCACCGTCGAAATTGTCCGACGGTATACGGTCGGCAATATAAGTGTTGCGCGGGGAAATCCCGCATGCCTTTAATTGAATTCAAACGCTCGTTCGATTCAGCCACGCACGGGCGTTCGCTATCTGGAATCTTTGTTATCTAATCGCAGGAAAGGAAGACCATGCATATCGCTATCCCAGCCGAGAGGCTGGCCGGTGAACACCGCGTGGCCGCTACGCCGGACACGGTGAAGAAGCTCGTCGCCGGCGGCCACGCCGTCACGGTGGAAAGCGGCGCCGGCCTCGCGGCCGCGCAGCCGGACGCGGCGTATCAGGAAGCCGGAGCCGCCATCGCGGCGGACCGGGCCGCGGCGCTGGCCCAGGCCGACATCGTGCTGACGGTGCGCCCGCTGGACGAGGACGGCATCGCCGCGCTGAAGGACGGCGCCACGCTGATAGGCCAGCTCAACCCCTACCACAACCACAGCCTGCCGGCGCTGGCCGCCAAGCGCGTATCCGCCTTCGCGCTGGAATTGCTGCCGCGCAGCACCCGCGCGCAGAGCATGGACGTGCTCTCCAGCCAGAACAACATCGCCGGCTACCGCGCGGTGCTGCTGGCCACCCAGCACTACCCGCGCTTCATGCCGATGCTGATGACCGCCGCCGGCACGGTGAAGCCGGCGCGGCTGCTGATTCTGGGCGTGGGCGTGGCCGGCCTGCAGGCCATCGCCACCGGCAAGCGCCTGGGCGCGGTGGTGGAGGCCTTCGACGTGCGGCCGGCCACCAAGGAGCAGGTGGAGTCGCTGGGCGCCAAGTTCATCGAGGTGCCGATGAGCGAGGAAGAGAAAATGGCCAATAGCGGCGTTTACGCCAAGGAAATGTCCGAGAGCTACCGCCAGCGTCAGGGCGAACTGGTGGCCAAGCACGCCAAGGCGGCGGACATCGTGATCACCACCGCGCTGATCCCCGGCAAGCCAGCGCCCAAGCTGCTGTCGGCCGAGGTGGTGGCGGAAATGAAGCCGGGCTCGGTGATCGTGGACCTGGCGGCGGAAACCGGCGGCAACTGCGCGCACACCCGCCCCGGCGAAACCGTGCGCCTGGACAACGGCGTCACCGTGGTGGGCCAGACCAATCTGCCCGGCCTGCTGGCGGCGGACGCCTCCAGCCTGTACGCCAGAAATCTGCTGACCTTCCTCGGCCTGCTGCTGACCCCGGAAGGCCTGAACCTCAACCTGGAAGACGAACTGCTGTCCGCCACGCTGGTCACCCACGCCGGCCAGGTTCGTTTCCCCGCCGCCGATTAAGGAGAACAAGATGGTAGATCCCTTCATCACCAGCCTCACCGTCTTCGTGCTGGCCGTCTTCGTCGGCTACCACGTGGTCTGGAACGTCACCCCGGCGCTGCACACCCCGCTGATGGCGGTGACCAACGCCATTTCCGGCATCATCATCGTCGGCGCCATGCTGCAGGTGGTGGACATCAACGGTTCCGAAATCACCCTCACCTCGGTGTTGGGCACCATCGGCATCTTCCTCGCCAGCATCAATATCTTCGGTGGCTTCCTGGTCACCCAGAGGATGCTGGACATGTTCAAGAAAAAGAAGAAATAAGGGACCAAGATGGAAAACCTGTCCGCAATTCTTTATCTCGTGGCCGCGGTGCTGTTCATCCTGGCGCTCAAGGGCCTGTCCAGCCCGGCCTCCGCGCTGCGCGGCAACCTCTACGGCATGATAGGCATGCTCATCGCGGTGGCCACCACGCTGCTGATCATGGACAAGCCGGTGCTGGCGCTGATCGCGTCCGCCATCGTCGCCGGCGGCGCCATCGGCGCGTGGAAGGCCAAGACCGTGCAGATGACCGGCATGCCGGAGCTGGTGGCGGCGATGCACTCGCTGGTGGGCCTGTCCGCGGTGCTGATCGCGGTGGCGGCCATCTTCCACAGCGGCGTGGAGCACACCCAGGTGCAAAAGGTGGAGCTGTTCATCGGCGCCTTCATCGGCGCGATCACCTTCACCGCCTCGGTGATCGCCTACGGCAAGCTGTCCGGCAAGTTCGGCTCCAAGGCCGTGAACTTCAAGGGCCAGCATCTGCTTAATCTGCTGCTGGCCGTCGCCATGGTCGGCTTCGGCGTGGTCTACTTCCTCAGCGACAGCCAGGCCGCCTTCCTGACCATGCTGGCCATCGCGCTGGCGCTGGGGGTGACGCTGATCATCCCGATCGGCGGCGCCGACATGCCGGTGGTGGTGTCCATGCTGAACTCCTACTCCGGCTGGGCGGCCGCCGGCATCGGCTTCACGCTGAACAACCCGGTGCTGATCATCGCCGGCGCCTGCGTCGGCGCTTCCGGCGCGATTCTGTCCTACATCATGTGCAAGGCGATGAACCGCTCCATCGTCGCGGTGCTGCTGGGCGGCTTCGGCGCCGAAGCGGCCGCCGGCGGCGGCGCCGGCGACAGCGGGCCCAAGAACCACAAGTCCGGCTCCGCCGAGGACGCCGCCTTCCTGATGGCCAACGCCGACAGCGTGATCATCGTCCCCGGCTACGGCCTGGCGGTGTCGCGCGCTCAGCACGCCCTGCAGGAGTTCGCCGAAATCCTGCACCAGAAAGGCGTCAACGTGCGCTACGCCATCCACCCGGTGGCGGGACGGATGCCGGGCCATATGAATGTGCTGCTGGCCGAGGCCGAGGTGCCCTACGAGCATGTGCTGGAAATGGAGGAGATCAACTCCGACTTCTCCAACACCGACGTGGTGCTGGTGATAGGCGCCAACGACGTGGTCAATCCGGCCGCGCAGAAGGACAAGACCAGCCCGATCTACGGCATGCCCATCCTGGACGCCCACAAATCGCGCAGCGTGATCGTGGTCAAACGCTCGATGAACGCCGGCTACGCCGGCCTGGACAACGAGCTGTTCTACATGGACAAGACCATGATGGTGTTCGGCGACGCCAAGAAGGTGGTGGAGGAACTGCTCAAGGGAGTGGAGCAGCTGTAAAACGCCAAACCATGCCTTCGGCATTTCAAAACCGCCCAATGTTTTAAGCTTGGGCGGTTTTTTGTTTCCGTCTATTTCGCCGTCCGCTTTTTCGCCGCGCCGCGCTTCACAAGCGACGGCTGCCCGGTGTATTGTAAACAAATATTAGTTTTTGTTTATACATGGAGTATGGCAATGCAAAACACTGGCTTCTCCGCCCGGCGCCTGGCGGCGCTGTGGCTGGGCGCGCTGGCCTTGCCGCTGCCGGCGCTGGCCATGCCCAATCTGCAGGGAACCGAATGGCGGATGGTGGCGCCGGCGCCCGCGGGCCAGCCGCCCACCGTGGCCTTCCAGCCGGGCAAGATCACCGGCTTCGCCGGCTGCAACCGCTTCGTCCGCACCGTGGACGCCCAGGGCAAGCCGCAGGTGGCCACCACCCGCATGGCCTGCCAAGCGCCGCTGATGGAGATGGAACAGCACTTCGTCGCCTTCCTCTCCAGCCCCTTCCGCGTGCTGCCGGATGGCCGGGCGCAGAACCTGGTGCTGAAGTCGGAGCGCGCCGAATACCGCTTCGTGCGCTTGACCCCCAACGCCGACCCGGCGGCGCAGCCGGCCAAGCTGCAATACCTGTACGTGGCGCCTGAACGCCAGGCCTGCCACAACGGCGAAGCCGCGCGCGACTGCCTGCAGGTGCGCGAGCGCGCCGAGCAAAGCTGGCGGCCGCTGCAAGGCGAAATCGCCGGCTTTCACCCCAAGCCCGGCGTCAGCTACTACATCAAGCTGAAACCGGAGGCGCAGGCCGACGCCGGCGCGCGCTGGACGCTGGAACGCATCGTCTACAGCGAGGAAGTCAGCAAGCTGCGCTGAACTCTCGAGGCCGGCCAGCGCTCCAAGCGCAGTCCGCCCATGACCTTAACCACGGAATACGATAATGAAAAAATCGCTTTTGCTCGCCGCTCTGACCGCAGCCGCCCTGAGCGCCTGCGCCACCCCGCAAACCGGAGCCAAAATGGACGCCCAAGCGGAGATCAAACTGGACGCGCTGGCCGGCCAATGGAAACAGGACGCCGCCGAGCACCCGATCACCCTCAGCTTCAAGGACGGCGGCGTGTCCGCCCGCGCCGGCTGCAACGGCATGTTCGGCCCGGTGTCGCTGGAAGGCGGCAAACTGGTCAGCAAGCAACTGGCCAGCACCCTGATGATGTGTCCGCCGGAGGCGATGGAGCGCGACCGCGCGCTGGCCGCCTTCCTGGGCGCCAAGCCCGCGGTCAAGCTGAACGGCGACAAGCTGACGCTACAGGCCGGCGACAAGACGCTGAGCTTTGAGCGCCAGCCTTCGCTGGAAGGCGGCGTCACCCGCTTCGTCTACGTGGCCGCCGAGCGCAAGCCCTGCACCGGCGTGGCGCCGATGCAATGCCTGCAGATCCGCGAAAGCAAGGACCAGCCGTGGCAGCTGCACTACGGCGAGATCGAGGGCTTCAAGCCGGAGCCGGGCATCGCCTACCGCCTGCGCCTGAAAGAGTTCAAGGTGGAGAACCCGCCGGCCGACGCTTCGTCCATCCGCTGGGTGCTGGACATGGTGGTGGAGCAGGAAGTCGTCAAGAAATAAGCGGCGGTGTGACCCCAATAAAAACGCGAGGCCTCGGCCTCGCGTTTTTATTGGTCCGGCGTCCGGCTCAGCACTTGCAGTCGTCGGCGTTGACCTGGCGGTACAGCTCGATCAAGCGGCGGGTGGAGCTGTCGTGCTCGGCGTGCTTGAGCTTGCCGGTCAGCTCCGCGTGTATGGTCTTGGCCAGCTGCTTGCCCAGTTCCACGCCCCATTGGTCGAAGCTGTTGATGTGCCAGATCACGCCCTGGACGAAGATCTTGTGCTCGTACAGCGCGACCAGCGAACCCAGATTGCGCGGGTTCAGGCGGCTCATCAGCAAGGTGTTGGTGGGACGGTTGCCGCCGAACACCTTGTGCGGCACCAGCGCTTCCAGCGCCTCGCCCTTGAGGCCCTGCTCCTTAAGCTCCGCGCGCACCTCGTCCGCGGTCTTGCCGCGCATGAAGGCCTCGGCCTGGGCGAACACATTGGCCAGCAGGATTTCATGGTGGCCCGGCAGGCTGGAGCAGTTCTGCACCGAGGCGATCAAGTCGATAGGCGAGATGTGGGTGCCCTGGTGCAGGAGCTGGAAGAAAGCGTGCTGACCGTTGATGCCGGTCTCGCCCCAGATGATGGGCGCGGTTTCAAAGTTCACCGGCTGGCCGTCCAGCATCACCTGCTTGCCGTTGGACTCCATGTCCAGTTGCTGGATGAAGGCCGGCAGGCGGTGCAGGTATTGATCGTAAGGCGCGACCACATGGCTGCCGCCGCCGTAGTAGTTGATGTACCAGACGCCTATCATGGCCAGCAGCACCGGCATGTTCTGTTCGAACGGCGCGTTCTTGAAATGCTGGTCCATGATGTGGGCGCCGTTGAGGAGTTCGGTGAAGTTCTCCTCGCCCAGGTAGAGCATGATGGGCAGGCCGATGGCCGACCACAGGCTGTAGCGGCCGCCCACCCAGTCCCAGAATTCGAACATGTTCGACGGATCGATGCCGAAATCCGCCACCGCCTTCTGGTTGGTGGACACCGCGACGAAGTGCTTGGCCACCGCGCTTTCATCGCGCGAGCGCTGCAGGAACCAGTCGCGCGCGGTCAACGCGTTGGTCAGCGTCTCCTGAGTGGTGAAGGTCTTGGACTCCACCACGAACAACGTGGTCTCGGAATGGACCTTCTTCAGCGTTTCCTTGAGCTGGGCGCCGTCCACATTGGAAACGAAGTGCATGTTCAGCCGCGGGTGGCCGAAAGGCTTGAGCGCGCTACAGACCATCAGCGGGCCCAGGTCCGAGCCGCCGATGCCGATGTTGACGATGTCGGTGATCGGCTGGTTGGTGTAGCCCAGCCATTCGCCGGAACGCACCGCGTGGGCGAACTTGCCCATGCGCTCCAGCACCGAGTTGACCTTGGGCATCACGTCCTCGCCGTCCACGTGGATGGGCGAATTGGTGCGGTTGCGCAGCGCCACGTGCAGCACCGCGCGGTTTTCGGTGCTGTTGAGCTTCTCGCCCTTGAACATGGCCTTGATCTTGGCCGGCAGTCCGGCTTCGCGCGCCAGCTGCATCAGGCCCTTCAGGGTGTCGTCGGTGATGCGGTTCTTGGAGTAGTCGAGGAACAGGCCGCCCACCTCCAGCGCATAGCGCTCCGCCCGCTCCGGATCGGAGGCGAACAAATCGCGCATGTGCTGGTGCTTGGCCTCGGCAAAATGGTCCCATAGTGCTTGCCAGGCCGGCAGTTCGGTCAGTCCGCTCATGATGGTCAATCCTCTTCGGTTTTGTTGTCCAGCCTGCGGTTCTTCAGGCTGTGCTTGGTTTTTTCCAGTTGGCTGATCAGGCCCGGCCCGCGCTTGAGCGCCACGCTCACCGCCAGGATGTCGATCTGCACCAGGTGCACGATGCGCGAAATCATCGGGCTGTAGGTTTCATTGTCTTCGAGCGTGTCGGCGATCAAGGCCACGGTGGAGCGGCGCGCCAGCGGCGAGCCGCTGGTGGTCAGCGCCACCACGCTGGCGCCGGCGGACAAGGCCACGTCCACCGCCTCCAGCAGTTCCAGCGTGCGGCCGGAGCTGGAAATCGCCACCAGCACGTCGCCCGGGCCCAGCACCGACGCCGCCATCATCTGGATGTGGGTGTCGGAATAGGCGACGGTGGGAATGCCGAAGCGGAAGAATTTATGCTGGGCGTCGGCGGCGATGATGCCGGAGTTGCCCAGGCCGTAGAACTCGATGCGGCGCGCGTCGGTCAGCAAGCGCACCGCGGATTCTATCGACTGCGGATTGACGTCGTTGCGGCACTTGAGCAGCGCGGACACGGTGTTGTCGAACACCTTGGCGACGATTTCCGAGGTGGGGTCTTCCGGGCGCACGCTGGAGTGCACATAGGGCACGCCGGTGACCAGGCTGCCGGCCAGCTTCAGTTTGAAGTCCGGCAGGCCGGAACAGCCCACGGTGCGGCAAAAGCGGATCACGGTGGGCTGGCTGACGCCGGCGTTCTTGGCGATGTCGGCCACCGCCGCCTGGATCACGGTGTAAGGCTGTTCCAGCACCAGCTCGGCCACTTTGCGCTCGGCCGAGGACAGGATCTCCAATTGGCTCCTGATACGTTCAAGCATGTATTTACTCTCCTGCCGCGCCGTCGTCAGGATGCGCCCGGGGTCGGGCGCGGGCGTTCGCCAGTTCGGCCGCCAGATGGGCGGCCACGCCCGGCAGGGCCGGGTAGGAGCTGACGATCAGATAGACCGGAATCGCGGCCAGATAGCCGGACATCCGTCCCTTATCCTCGAAGCGGCGGCGGAATGGTGATTGTTCAAAAAAACCGCGTAGACGCGGCACGATACCACCACCTAGATACACGCCGCCACGGGCGCCGAGATTCAGGGCCAGATTCGCCGCCGCGCCGCCCAGCATGCCGCAGAACACTTCCAGGGTTTCGCGACAGCGCGGACAGGCGCCGGACAGACCGCGCGCGGTGACCTCGGCCGGGTCCAGCGCCGCGACCGTTTCGCCGGCGCGTTCGCACAAGGCCTGATAAATCAAGGGGATGCCGGATCCGGACAGCAGGCGTTCGGCGGACACGTGGCCGAAGCGCCGCATCGCGTGGCGCCAGACGTCGGCTTCGCGCTCGTCAAACGGAGAGAAACCGACGTGGCCGCCCTCGCCGGACAAGGGCGCGCAGCCGCCCGGATAGGGAATCAGCGCCGAAACGCCCAGACCGGTGCCGGGGCCGATCAGCGCCAGCGGCGCGCCGGCCTCCGCCTCGCCGCCGCCGATGCGCAGCAGCTCGCCGGCCGGCAGATGCGGCAGGGCCAGCGCCAGCGCAGTGAAATCGTTGATCACCAGCAGCGTGGTCAGGCCCAGCGCCTGGCGCGTGGCTTCGATGGAAAACGCCCAATGGTGATTGGTCATCTGCACCCAGTCGCCCAGCACCGGGTTGGCGATGCCGAAGGCGGCGTGGGCGATCGCGCGCGCGCCGGCCAGGTCCAGATAGGCGCGCACCGCGTCCAGCAACGTGGGATAGCCGGCGCAGGGCAGCACCTCGATGTCCTCGATCACGCCGGGCGCGGTCTCCAGCGCGAAGCGGGCGTTGCTGCCGCCGATGTCGGCCAGCAGCCGCGGCCATTGCTTAGGCAGACCAGTAGACATCCAGCTCCACCTTGTCCTGGGCCAGGAAATGGCTGATCGGCAGCGCGTCGCTGACGCCCTGGGCGGCGGCGTCCAGCACCTGGCGCTTGCTGTCGCCCTGGATGGACAGGATCAAACAACCGGCGCGCAGCAGAGCGGCGTAGCTCATCGACACCCGGCGGTGCGGCGCGGTCTTGGGCGTCACCGCCAGGAAGGCGGCGGCGGACGCCGGGTCCAGGCCGGCCGCCAGCTCGTCGGCGCCGGGGAACAGCGAGGCGGTGTGGCCGTCCTCGCCCATGCCCAGGATGGCGACGGTGGGCGGAACGAAAGCGGCGTTGGCGCGCGCCACGTCGGCGTCGATGTCGACGGCGTCGTCGACCAGGGGCAGGAAGCGCGCCTCCGCGGCGCGGTCGCGCAGCAGGTGGGCGCGCACCAGCGCGGCGTTGCTGTCCGGATGGCTGTCCGGCACAAAGCGCTCGTCCACCAGGGTGACGGTCACCTTGGACCAGTCTATCGCCATGGTGCTGAGCATCTGGAAGAAGGGAATCGGCGATTTGCCGCCGGACACCGCCAGCACGGCGGCGCCCTGGCTGGCGATGGCGGCGCCCAGCCTGGCGGCCACGCTATTGGCCAGCGCAGTGGACTGTTGCTCGCTATCGGAAAATTCTACGCAGTTCATCAGCGGCGCTCCGCGGGTAAAAAGTTAAGGTCAAGCATCGCAGCCCCGAGATCGAGACGCGCAGCAAACGGTCAGCATGGGACAGCCATCGTCGCGAGCGCCTCGAGGTCGAAGCGAGACGCGCAGCCGTAC